>WFYJ01000056.1 GCA_015490175.1 Saprospiraceae bacterium
CACTATAGATAACATAGTGATTTAAAACCAAAAACACATTGCGAATCGTTGCGTCTTTGCGTCCCCGACTTTGGTCGGGGCAGGCTGTTGCGTGAGATTTGGGGTTTTTTCAGGGGGCTCATTCCTTCATTGAGCAGCGCCATGAGCTTCTGTCGTTGTTCAAGAGTAGTCATTACTTTTTGGCTTATTTTCGGCCAAAAGTTAGTACGACTTTTCTGGACGCTCAGTTAGTATGACTTAACTGGACTCTACAACTATAAACTCCAAGCCCTCAACCACTGCAACAGGATTTCCCGAACCACTTTGATTTGAGTATAAATCAGTTTGTTATTTGTGGTGTTACGCGTCACGTTGGTTACGCGTCATGCGTCACGAACTTTTTTCAGTAGTTTCAACACCAAACCATACAACAGATATGATTTCAGCACGGATGGAAGAAGCGCTCAACAAGCAGGTGGCGCGCGAGGCCTATGCTTCCTTTCTCTACCTGGCCATGGC
Source organism: Saprospiraceae bacterium (assembly GCA_015490175.1). Taxonomy (GTDB): domain Bacteria; phylum Bacteroidota; class Bacteroidia; order Chitinophagales; family Saprospiraceae; genus WFYJ01. Next base: position 499 of record WFYJ01000056.1, read on the forward strand.
TTCGTGGTGTGAAAAGGAAGGGCTGAGTGGCTGTGCCACGTTTTTTTACAGGCAGTCGGATGAAGAGCGCATGCACATGCTCAAGATTTTCCATTACCTCAACGAGATGGACCGGTTTGCCATCACTCCGGCCGTGCCGCAGCCCCCGCTCGAGTTCGGTTCGGTGCGCGAGGTGTTCGAAAAAACGCTCGAGCACGAGATGGAGGTGACGCGCGCCATTTACGAGCTGGTCGAGCTGGCGCGCCAGGAGCGAGACCATGCCACCGAGCATTTTCTGCAGTGGTACGTAGAGGAGCAGCGCGAGGAAGAGGGATTGATGCGCACCATTCTGGACCGCATCAAGATTATCGGCGATGGGCCGCAAAGCCTCTATTTCATTGACAAAGAGGTGGAAGCCATCAGCGCGGCCACCGAGGAAGGGGAAGGCGGGGGGGCCTGACCATCGTAGCGATCCCCACAGGTTCGGCCGCTCGCATAGTGGCGATACTTGTTACTTTTGTGCACGCAATCCCGAACAGTGTCTGCAAGGAGGCTGTTCGGGATTTTTGTCACACCGACCACAACGCCGATCATGAAAGTCACGGAGTACTTCGCCAATGCCCAGGGCCAAACGCTGATTTCTTTTGAAGTTCTGCCTCCCCTCAAAGGGGGCAGTGTACAGGACATCTTCAACGTGCTGGACCCGCTCATGGAGTTCAAGCCGCCTTTCGTGGATGTGACTTACCACCGCGAGGAGTTTATCTACAAAAAGATGCCGAGCGGCTACTACGAGAAGGTGGCCATCCGGAAACGGCCGGGCACCGTGGGCATCTGTGCGGCCATCATGCATCGCTACGGCGTGGATGCCGTGCCTCATCTCATCTGTGGTGGTTTTACAAAGGAAGAGACCGAGAATGCCCTGATCGATCTTAACTTTCTCAACGTACACAACGTGTTGGCCATCCGGGGTGATGCCCGCAAGTTCGACGGCAAGTTCATACCCGAACCGGGTGGCCATGCCTATGCCATCGATCTGGTGCGGCAGATCGTGGACATGAACCAGGGCAAGTACCTCGACCCCAATATCGAGAACGGCGTAAAGACGGATTTCTGCATCGGCGTGGCGGGCTACCCCGAAAAGCACTTCGAAGCGCCGAACCTCGAGACCGACCTGTACTACACCAAACAGAAGGTCGAGGCGGGTGCCGATTACATCGTCACGCAGATGTTTTTCGACAACGAGAAATACTTCGATTACGTAGATCGCTGCCGCAAACTGGGCATCGAGGTGCCCATCGTGCCCGGTCTCAAACCGATCACCAAGGCCTATCAACTCACCTCCATTCCGCGCATGTTTCACGTGGATCTGCCCACCGAGCTGGTTCAGGAATTTCGCAAGGCCAAAACGGCCGAGGCCCAACGCGAGGTGGGCATCGAATGGTGTATTGCCCAGTCGAAGGAGCTGAAAGCCGCCGGCGTGCCTTGCCTGCACTACTACACCATGGGCGACGTGGACACGATCCGGCGCATCGCCGCGGCGGTGTTCTGAGCGTGCCGATCGCGTGGAAAGGCGATCTTGTGTCGTATGAATGCTTCACCCCACGTGCTCGTGGCCGTGCTCAACTGGGGGTTGGGCCATGCCAGCCGCTGCCACCCCCTCATCGAGGCGCTGCTGCGGCGGGGCTGCCGCGTATCGCTGGCGTCCGATGGCGAGGCATTGGCCCTGCTGCGCGCCGAGTGGCCTGCCTTGCCGGCGTACGAGCTGCCGTCCTGGGGCGTGCACTACCCTGCCCGATCGATGGTCTGGAACATGGCGCGGCAGTTGCCCAAAATGCTTCGCGCCATGGTGGCCGAGCGCCGCGTGCTGCGCGCCCTGCACCGCCGCCATGCTTTCGACCTGGTCATTTCGGACAACCGCTACGGCTGCCATCTCGACGAGTGTCCTTCGGTCTTGCTCACCCATCAACTGTTCGTTCGCAGCCCGTGGCGCTGGAGTGAGCCCCTGCTGCATCGCCTGCTGCACCGCCTCATCGCCTGCTTCGACTGGTGCTGGGTGCCTGACTGGCCCGAACCGCCCGGCCTGTCGGGCGCGCTGGGACATGGCCCTGCGGCCTTTCCGGTGCGCTACGTGGGCCCGTTATCGCGCATGTCGCCTTGCCCCGAGAGAGGGGGGCAGCGCCCTCACCAGCTCGTAGCCGTACTTTCCGGTCCCGAGCCGCAACGCAGCCACTTCGAAGCCTTGCTCACGGCACAGTGGCAGCGGCTGCCCATCGATGGCGTGCTGGTGCAGGGGCTGCCCCATCGGCACGAGCACACCGCGCTGCGGCCGGGCCTCGAACGCATCTCTTTTTTGCCGAAAGGCCCGCTCAACCGGTTGCTCTGTGCCAGCGAGGTGGTGCTATGTCGGTCGGGCTACAGCTCGTTGATGGATCTGGCGGCTATCGGGGCACGTGCCTTGCTGGTGCCCACGCCGGGCCAGACGGAGCAGGAGTACCTGGCCGAGCAACTGGCGCGCACGCAGCGCGTGGCCGTCCAGTCGCAGGACGCCTTCGACCTCGAGGCCGGCTGGCATGAGGCACGCCGGTTGGCCGGCTTTCGCCAAATGCCGCCCGCGCGCAGCCTGCTCGAAGCCGCCCTCAACGAGGTGCTGCCGCGCTGAGGCCCGCTTGAACTTGCAGCCCACGCAAGCCCTCGGCTTGCTACCTTGGCGCCAAAACCGGAACCATGCATCTTCCGCACCACCGTCAGCTTTTCTTCCGACACGTGGCACAGACCAGTCCTTCGCCGCTGGCGCTCGAGATCGAGCGGGGCGAAGGCATGTACCTGTACGGCCCCGACGGCCGGCGCTGGCTCGATCTCATCGCCGGCATCAGCGTCAGCGTACTGGGGCACAGCCATCCCGAAGTGGTGGCGGCCGTGCAACAACAGGCCGCCCGCTACATGCACACCCTCGTCTATGGCGAGCTGGTGATGGCGCCCCAGGTCGAGCTGGCGGCCCTGCTGGCGCGCCATCTGCCTGCTCCGCTCGACAGCGTCTATTTCGTCAACTCGGGCGCCGAAGCCACCGAAGGAGCCATGAAGCTGGCCAAGCGCTACACGGGGCGCACCGAGATCGTGGCCTGCCGCAAAGCCTACCACGGCAGCACGCAGGGCGCCGCCTCACTGATGAGCGCGCAGTGGTACATCCGTCCGTTCCGGCCGCTGCTGCCCGGCATCCGGCACATCGACTTCAACGACATGGGGGGCCTCGAAGCCATCACCACGCGCACCGCCGCCGTCATCCTCGAGACGGTGCAGGCCGAGGCAGGCGTCATCCCGCCCGACCCGAGCTGGTTGCAGGCACTGCGTGCCCGCTGTGCCGAGACGGGCACGCTGCTCGTGCTCGACGAGATACAGGCCGGCTATGGCCGCACCGGCACGCTATGGGCCTTCGAGCAGTGCGGCATCGTGCCCGACGTGTTGTTGCTGGCCAAAGGAATGGGCGGCGGCATGCCCATCGGCGCGTTCATCGCATCCAGAGATATCATGCAGTGCCTCACCCATGATCCCGTGCTGGGGCACATTACCACCTTTGGCGGACATCCGGTCAACTGCGCGGCTGCCCTCGCCACCCTCCAGGTGCTGCTGCGCGAGCCGTGGATCGGGCAGGTGAAAGCCAAAGAGGCCCGCTTCCGCAAAAACCTCGTCCACCCGGCCATCCGGGCCGTGCGCAGCGCCGGCCTGCTCATGGCCGTCGAACTCGACAGCTTCGAGCAGGTGCAGCGCGTCATGCGCTACGGTCTCGACCACGGTCTGCTCACCGACTGGTTCCTCTTCAACGACCGCTGCATCCGCATCGCGCCGCCGCTCATCATCAGCGAAGCCGAGATCGACGAGGCGTGCCGGGTACTTCTCGAGGGCATTGCGGCGAGTGTGGACACACGCCAAGCTACCTGAACTTGTATCGGTAGATGAGGAACGGGGGATTTGAGCAAAGAGGCCTGCTGAAAAAAGTCGAAAAATTATTCAGTTACACAGAGAGCCACTGAGCATGCACTGATTTTCACAGAGTTGCAAACCCTGAACTCTCAACCCTACACGCTACACCTTTTTGCGCCCTGCTCATTTTCGGATGTAGAATCCTTTATTCAAGGACGCCACCCATGAAAAAACGTCCGGGCACGAAAAGCAGGCGACCATCCATCGGGTTTCATTTGCCGAAAGGCGGACAAGCGGGCCACTTGAAAGGGCTCAGCGACCTCCGGTACAGGGAGGCTGATCCTTGTTGATCACGTCGGTCTTGAGAAAGTCATTGCGCAGCACCGGCTGCCACCGGAAATCCGGCACGGGCTGAACCACGAACACTTCGGCCGGATTGGCCCGGAGCAGCGAGTCGGCGAAGCGATCCTCCATGCGCTTGAGCTGGTCGAGCTCGCAGGGCGACAGGGCGCGCCGCACGGCTCGGCCCCCCATCTCGGCAATGGCGCGCGGCTTCACGCCCGGCTTCAGGCCTACGCGCAACGCTTCGCCGGTATCGATTCGCTGGACGATGTAAAAGCCCCCTTCGAGGGCGTCATCCACGTAGAAGGTGTGGAACTGATAGCGCCCGCCGGTCAGATAGATCGCTACATCGCCGAGGCAGGGCGCGCTGGTGCTCACGATGCGGGTGTTGGTGCGATCGACCGGCCCGTCGGGATAAAGCTGCTGCAGCGCCTGCTTCAATCCGAGAAATCCGACCACCAGGCCGTCACACAGGTGGCCGTGCATTTTGGCCACGTCTTCCAGCCCGATCTGGTGCTCCAGCCCCAGACGGCCTTTCGAAAAATCGGTATCCACCACGCGGATGACCGGAGCGGCAGATGGGGCTTTTTCCGTTTTTTCGACGGGGGGCGCGCTGCAGCCCCACAGCACTGCCAGCAGCGCCGGAATGATCCATTGTTTTTTCACGATAACAGCATGTTGAAGAGGTACCCGGAAATAATGATGCACAAAGTGACCACGCCGAAGAAAATGCCGATGAGTCTCAGGCTCATCACCTTCTTCAGCAACATGGCCTCGGGAAGCGACAGGCCCACTACGCCCATCATGAAGGCGATGGCGGTACCGAGGGGCACGCCCTTGGCTACCAGCACCTGTACGACCGGCAGTATGCCGGAAGCATTGGCATACATCGGCACGGCGAGCAGCACCGCCATGGGTACGGCGAGGAGGTTGTCGGCGCTGAGGTAGCGCTCGAAAAAGCCTTCGGGCACATAACCGTGCATGAGCCCTCCCACCGCAATACCGGCCACCACATAGGGCACTACGCCCTTGAGGATGTCCAGCGCATCGTGCCAGATCTGAGGCAGACGGGCCGGAAAGGAAAGCGGAGCCGCTTCTTCCGCCCCATCGCCACCGCCTTTGCCGGCGGCCAGGAGCTGCTGCACCCAGGGCGTGAGGAACCGCTCGAGGCGCAGACGCTGCAAGATCATGCCCGATACGGTGCCCAGCAGTACGCCGCTGAGCACGTAAACTGCCGTGATCCGCAACCCGAAAAGTCCTATAAACAATCCGATGGCCACTTCATTCACCAGAGGCGAAGTGACCAGAAAGGCCAGTGTCACACCCAGCGGAATGCCGCCTCTCACAAAGCCGATGAACAACGGCACCGAAGAGCACGAACAGAACGGCGTCACCACGCCGAAAAGGCTGGCCATCAGGTACTCGAGCCCGTACAGACGTCGCTGGGTGAGAAGAAGGCGCACGCGCTCCACCGGAAAATAACTGTTGACAACCCCCATCAGAAAAACCACCACGAACAGCAGCAGCAGAATCTTGATGGAATCATACACGAAAAAATCGAGCGCCGCGGCGAGATGCGTCCCATGCTCCAGCGAGAGCAGGTCGTATACCAGCCAGTCGGCAAAATGTTGAATCCAGGCAAACATGACTTTTTCTTTTTTCAGCCTTTCGGCAAAAAAGGAGCGGGGGCGGAAGCCCCCGACACCTACTGCAGCAAGGCCTTGACTTCATCCTTCGAAGGCACCTTGCCTTTCATCTTTACTTCCTCGTCTACCACGATGGCAGGGATGGACAGCACATTGTAGGCCATGATGTCCTGAATGTCTTCCACCTTCTCTACCCTGGCATCGATGCCGTTTTCGGCAATGACTTCTTCTACCACCGCAATGGTGGCCTTGCAGCGTGCACATCCCGTGCCCAGAATCTTGATCGTCTTCATGGTTGTGTGTTTAGTTTATCGGCGATAAACGATTAATGAATCGAATAAAGAGGCCACTGAAAAAACCCCAAATCTCACGCAACAGCCTGTCCCCGGCGAGCCGGGGCAGGCTCCGACCAAAGTCGGGGACGCAAAAGCCTGTCCCGAGTATCGGGAGCCCGTCCCGACTCAATTCGGGAACGCAACGATTCGCAATGTATTTTTTGATTTTAAATCAAATTGTTATACATTGTGCTACGCGTCACGATGTCACGTCGTTACGATGTCACGGACTTTTTTCAGTAGGCTCAATAAAAAACCCCTGCAAAAGGGGGATCGTGCTATTGCGCGCAGCCTTTCAGGATGCCTGCAGCCGGCTCGCTCCTCGCTTCCCTGGCCAAACCGGACCTTTGCCCTGGCTGGCGGGCGAATTGCTGCTATTTTTCCCCACGCGCACATCCTTCCTGCGGCTCCAGCTCGAACAGCGAGGCAAACAGCGCGCGCGCCTCATGCCATTGGGCGAGGTTGATCGCGTAATTGATCTTGGGCGGATCAATTTCCCCCTCGATCAGCCCTGCCTCCTTCAAGGCCCGGATATGCTGCGAAATCGTCGATTGGGCCAGCGGCAGCAAAGCCTGCAAATCGCCAATGCAGGAGCAAGATTTGCGCGCCAGGAACTTCAGAATGGCAATGCGCGTGGGATGCGCCAATGCTTTGGCCAGCTCGGCCAGCCTAAGCGTAGAAGCTTCGTAGCGTATTTCCTCGCGTGTCCTTTTCATATGCAGCCGGGCATTGGTTTTGATTATCGTTCATCGTAAATATGCGATAAAGATGCGCATTTCACCAAATACCTGCTCGAAGTCAGGCTCGTTGTGTGACCTGAATCCACTCTTTTGCCGAAAGGTGAAAAGCACGCAGGCCGGTGCGTAGTCACACCGCTTCCAGGTTGTCGGGGGTGAGTCCGCCGCCGGCCATGAACTCGATGGCGCCGGCTGCGTGCTCCTGCCAACGCCGGCTGCGCTCGGCGCCTTCGAGCACCGTGCTTGCTCCTCCCGCCGTCAGGATGCGGCGGATGCCCAGGGCCTGCAACTGCTGCATGGCCTCTTCCGGATCGCGACACAGGTCGAATGCGCGATGGAAGGTGAGGTCCATGCCCTCGGTGCAGGCGATCAGTTTTTCGAGCAATTCGAGGTCGGGCATGCCCTCGGCTGTCAGCGCACCCACGACGAGGCCGGCCGCACCTGCCTGCCGGCAAAATTTGGCGGAAGCCAGCATGGCCTCCTGCTCGGCGGGCGTATAGCGAAAATGTCCGGCCCGCGGACGCAGCAACACCATCACGGGGATGTCGAGCTGGCGACAGGCCTGGACAATGGTGCCGGGGCCGGGCGTCAGACCGCCGCGTTCCAGGTTGCAGCACAGCTCGATGCGATGCGCGCCGCCGCGCCATGCCGCCCGTGCCGATTCGATGGAGTTGGCGCACACTTCGAGTGTCATGTGGCGGGCGTTTGTGGGGTGTCGAGGATGGCCCAGGTGAGCATGTAGTCGTCCAGCATGCGGTAGTACACGCGGAAGTCGAGTTGCTGCCCGTCTTTTTCGATGTGGCCGGTGGTATGTCCGCCTTCCGGCAAAAAGGGAAAGGGCTCGAGCCACAGGTGGACGCGGAAGTCGAGCCGTCGGCGCCCCCAGGCTTTGTAGAGGCTCTCCTTGGCCCCCCAATAGACGTGCAGGTGGGCAATGCGGTGGTCGTCGTCGAGGGCTTCTTGCTCTTCGGGTCGCAGAAACTTGTGTGCGATGCGTTCGATGCGCGGCACGATGTACTGGATGTCGATGCCTGTGGGCCGCGGCGAAGCGATGGCCGCCGCCCGAGCGTGCGAGTGGCTGATGGAGATGTGCCAGGGCGAGCCTTCGAGGTGGGGCTTGCCGCAGGCGTCTTTGATGATGGCGCCGCGCACGTCACGCTCCGAAAGCAGGTGCAAAAGGTAGCGCACGGCCAGCCATTCGGTGCGCCGTCGGCCCTGGATGGCGTCGAGTTGCGCCTGTTCTTCGACGGTCAGCTCGAGGCGGGATCGAAAAAATGGCTCGTCTTCGGCGATCTCCCAGATGCCGAGGACGCCCTCTGCGGGCTCGAGCGTGTGGCGTAACAACAGCGGCATGGGCCTGCGTTTCAGGACGACGGGGCCGCCCGGGCGATGTATTGCTGCTCGAAGGCGATGAGCTTTTCGCGCAGGTGCGCCGCTACCGGACCAGGCCGCCCCGAGCCGATGACGATGTCGTCCACCTGCACGACGGGTGCCACCCGCTTGATGGTGCTGGTGACGAAAGCTTCGGCTGCGTCGTGCAGCTCGTCTATGGCCGGCGGGCGCAGCTCGACGGGGAACTCCTCCTGTGCCAGCCGGAGGACGTTTTTGCGCGTGATGCCTTTGAGCACGCCCTGTTCCGCCGTGACGATGGTGCCATCCTTTTTCACCACGAAAAAGTTGGAGCGCGTCGTCTCGAAGATATGCCTGCCGTCGTGGTACAGCACTTCCGACGCGCCGGCGGCCTGCAGCCGCGGCAACTGATAGATGCCGATAATGTAATTGGTGGTTTTCACCTCCGGAATGTCGCGGCGATATTCATAGAGCAGCAGCCTGGTGCCCTGTTCGTATGTCTGAGGGTCGAAGCGCGGCATGGGATGGGCCAGGATGAGCACCGTGGGCGTGGCGGCAGGCGTGTAGCCGTCGGGGCTGGGGCCGCCCGTCACCAGAAAGCGGATACCACCTTCCCTCATTTCGTTGGCCTGTACCAGTTGCAGCACTTGCCGGCGCAGTTCCTGGCGATCGAAGGGCAGGTCCAGCCGCAGCAGCTCGGCCGAGCGCAACAAGCGCGACAGGTAGTCGTCGAGAAACATGGGTTGGCCTTCGCGCGTCAGCAGATAGTCGAAAATGGCGTAGCCGCGCAGCAAGCCCAGGTCGGTCACGTGAACCGACGCCTCGGCAGCCGGCGCCAACTCTCCATTGATCATGTGGTAGCGGATCATGTGCGTGTTTTATGCTCAAATCAAAGTGGTTCGGTAAATCCTGTTGCAATGGTTGAGGGCTTAGAGTTTAGAGTTTAATGTTTAATGTTTAATGTTTAGATTTTCAGAGATTTGTGAAGGTGTGGGACATTTGCTGAAATCTTCGGTTCTTCGGTTCCTCACTCATTGAAACCGCAGCCTTCGGCCGCAGAAGACGCAGCTTGCACGCAGCTTTTACCTGTCGTTGAGGGTTGAGGGTTGAGAGTGTAGAGTTTAAAGTTTTTATTGTTGACTATCAGTGTTTTATCAAATCCTCGATTCTTCGGTTCTTCGGTTCTTCACTCATTGAAACCGCAGCCTTCGGCCGCAGAAGACGCAGCCCTGACGCAGTTTGCGCAGTGGGTCACTCTTTCACTCCTTCACTCCATCTCTCTTCTCTCCATCTCAAAATGACCATCGTCAAAAATTCCCAAACCGGATTGAGTATAAATCGGTCGAATCGGTGAAACGCTCCGTCTCTCCGTCCCTCCATCATTCCTCTCTCCTCACTCCTCTGCCTGTGGCAGATTTGCCGATGCGAAAAATCACCGGAGGGCCAATTTCGCAAGCATAGTTTTGCGAATGGCATTTAATTCCTAATTTCAAAGCCGTTTTCCAACGGCCAAATCCGTGGCAAGCAGCCGCTCACTACGCTGGGACCAGGCAGGTGCCGAAGCCCTGCAAAGCAACCAATTTTTCAACAATAAAACCCATTCGGTATATGAGCTACGACACCAAAGACATCCGGAATGTGGCGCTGTTGGGCCACTCCGGCTCCGGCAAGACGACCTTGGCGGAAGCAATGCTGTATGAGGCCGGAGAGATCGACAGGCGTGGCTCGGTCTCGGAAGGGAACACCGTGTCCGACTATTCCGAGATCGAGCAGGAGCGCAAGGGTTCCATTTTTGCTTCGCTGATGCATGCGAGCTGGAAGGATTCCAAAATCAATATCATCGACACGCCGGGCCTCGACGACTTTGTGGGCGAGGTGATCTCGGCACTGAAGGTGGCCGATACGGCCTGTATGGTGCTCAACGCCCGCAGCGGCGTGGAAGTGGGTACGGAGCTCATCTGGGAATACATCGAAGCATTCCATACGCCTGCCATCTTCGTGGTCAACCAGGTGGATCACGAGAAGGCCGACTACGATCTGACCGTCGAGCAGGCGCGCGCCCGCTTCGGCAACAAGGTGTTGCCCTTCCAGTATCCGTTGCAGACGGGGCCGGGCTTCAACGCCATCGTCGATGCCTTGCGCATGACGATGTACGTCTTTGGCCCTGAGGGCGGCAAGCCCGAGAAAAAGCCCATTCCCGACTCCGAGATCGAGCGCGCGCAGCAGATGCACAACGCCATCGTGGAAGCGGCCGCCGAGAATGACGAAGACCTGATGGAGCGCTATTTCGAGGCCGGCACGCTCAGCGAGGAAGAGCTGGCCTACGGCTTGCGCATCGCCATTGCCAACTGCCAGCTCGTGCCCCTGTTCGTCTGCTCGGCCGAGCGCAACATGGGTTCGGGACGCATCATGGGCTTCATCAACGATGTGTGTCCCTCGCCTGCCGACCGGCCGCCTGCCAAACTCGTGGGCGGGGGCGAGCTGCCCTGTGATCCCAACGGACCTACCACGCTCTTCATCTACAAGACCATCTCGGAACCCCGCGTGGGCAATGTCTCCTACTTCAAGGTCTATTCGGGCACGCTCAAGGCCGGCGATGAGCTGGTCAATGCCGACAACGGCACCGTCGAGCGCCTCAGCGCCATCTTCATAGCCAACGGCAAAAACCGCACGCCCGTCAGCGAGCTCAAGGCCGGAGACCTGGGCGTCACCGTCAAGCTCAAAAACTCGCATACCAACCAGACGCTCAACCAGAAAGGCGTCGATCACAAAATTGAGCCCATACACTGGCCCGAGCCGCGCATCCGCGTGGCCATCAAGACCGAGGGCAAGAACGAGATGGAAAAAGCCATGAAGGCCCTGTTCACCATCGCCGAGGAAGATCCCACGCTCATCGTCGAGCAGTCGCGCACCCTCAAGCAGACCATCCTGCACGGGCAAGGGCAGCTCCATCTCGATCTCATCAAATACCGCCTTGAAAAGGTCAACGGCGTGCACCTCGAGTTCGAGAAGCCGCGCATCTCGTACCGCGAAACCATCACCAAAGAGGCCAGCGAAGCCTACCGACACAAGAAGCAGACGGGCGGCGCCGGCCAGTTCGCCGAAGTGCACATGCGCATCGAGCCCTGGTATGAAGGCATGCCCGAGCCCACCGACCTCACCATCAAGAACAAGGAAGAGGAAGAGCTGCCCTGGGGCGGTCGTCTGTCGTATTACTGGTGTATCGTGGGTGGCGCCATCGACTCCAAGTTCAGCAATGCCATCAAGAAGGGCATCCTGCAGAAGATGGAGGAAGGGCCCCTCACCGGCTCGCCCTGCCAGAACATCCGCGTGTACATCTACGACGGCAAGATGCACCCCGTCGATTCGAACGACATGGCCTTCCAGATTGCCGCTTCGCAGTGCTTCAAGCGCGCCTTCGAGAAGGCCGGGCCCCAGTTGCTCGAGCCCATCTACGAGCTCGAAATCCTCTGCTCCGACGACGTCATGGGCGATATCATGGGCGACCTGCAGACGCGCCGCGCCATCATCCAGGGCATGAGCGCCGAAGGGCACTACCAGAAGATCATTGCCAAGGTGCCGTTGGCCGAGATGTACCAGTACTCGTCCACGCTGCGGTCCATCTCGCAGGGGCGCGCCAAGTTCAAGATGCGCTTCGCCGAGTATGCGCCCGTTCCCCACGACGTGCAGCAGCGCCTCATCGAGGAATACAAGGCCCAGGAGGCCGAAGCCTGACACGCGCATCCGCTATGCAGTGTGTGCACCCCTGCCGGCGCGACGAGTTCCGTCGCGCCGGTATTTTTTTGCCTTTCGGCAAATGGAACCCGGTGGATGGTCGCCTGCTTTTCGTGCCCGGACGGTTTTTTGTGCAATCCGGAACGATTTTGGCGGGAGCATCCAGCGCCCCCCTTCACCCGAAAAATCCTGCCGGACATGCGCTGTGTTCACTCACCGTCGTGGTCTGTGCGTACGGGCACGCTGCTCGTGCTGGCGCTGACGGGCCTGTGGCTGTGGCCGACGTGTACGCCCGAGAAAGGGGTCGTCGTCAGCCAGAATCTCGAGGTGGCCACGCCCGAACAGATGCGCCTCATCGGGGCGGCCCTGCGCGACCAGCTCGCCCGGATGCCCGACGAGTTTCCATTGCTCGACCGCAGCGCCTACGGTGAGGCCTACGCCTATCTCGACCAGCTCCTCGCCACCGCCGTCCAGACGCCCCAATACCAGTACCGCAACTACTACGCCTGGAGCCTCGATCTCATCCACAACGACACGGTAGTCCATGCCTTCATCGTGCCGGGCGGCCATCTGTTCGTCACCACGGGGCTGTTGCGCTACCTGCAGGACGAGAGCGAGGCGCTGTCGCTCATGGCCCACGAACTTTACTACGCCGATACCGACGCGGCATTTCGGCACCTGCGCGAGGCCGTGGGCGGCTTCACACTGGGCGACATCGTGCTGGGCAACGACACGCCCGATCTGGCCGAGGCGGCGCGCGTGGCTGCCGCCATCGCCTGGTCGCATGCCGACGTGCAGCGGGCCGACTCGGTGGCTGTGGCTGCCGTGTGCCCCTTCCGCTACGATGCTACGGCCCTGGCGCGCCTCATTGCCCGCATGCAGGCCGACAGTACCTCCGTCCATTGGTTTCAGACACACGCCAGTGGCGAGCCGGAACGAGTGGTGCGCCTTCAGGAGTGGGCCAAGCCCTGCGGCCACAACGAGCTGACCAATGCCACCTCGTGGCGCCACCTCGTGCAGGATCTGTTACCCTGATCACACAAGCCCTTGAAAATCGTAAATCTCCCCACGGGCAGTATTTGCCGAAAGGCGGAGCGTGTTACCTTTGCGCCATGACCTGCACGAAGCGACATATCGTTCATCACCCCGTGGCGCCTGCCGCCCGCACGCGCCGTCGCTTCCGTCGCCGCCCTTCGGGGCGCGCATGAGTCATATCACCCGCCACGGGTAGCCGTTTCTGGCTGCCACCCATACCAGAAAGACTGCTCTGATCGTCCCGTATGGTTTCACCCCGTTCGGATGCTGCCTGCACCGAACGCCCAACGACACGCATCATGTCCATTTGCATCGAGGTCACCACGCCTGCACACGCCCGTTTTGCGGAAGCCATCTGTGCATTGATCGAGGATTCGGCGCGCGCCCGCGGCACCGGCATCGCGCGGCGCGACCCCGCTTACATCCGCAAGAAAATCATCGAGGGCAAGGCCGTCATCGCCCTCGACGGCGACCAACTGGCCGGCTTCTGCTACATCGAGACCTGGGAGCACGGCCGCTACGTGGCCAACTCGGGCCTGGTGGTGGCGCCCGAGTATCGGAGGCAGGGTTTGGCGAAAGCCATCAAGCAAAAGGCCTTCGCGCTGGCGCGCAGCCTCTACCCCGAGGCGCGCGTGTTTGGCATCACGACCAGCCTGGCCGTGATGAAGATCAACACCGAGCTGGGGTATCGGCCCGTCACCTTTTCCGAACTGACACAAGACGACGCCTTCTGGGAAGGCTGCAGCTCGTGCCCCAACTACGACATCCTGCAGCGCAACCAGCGGCGCATGTGCCTGTGCACCGGCATGCTGGCCCCTTCGGCCGTCGAAGAGGCCGCCGCCAAAAAGCAGCAAGTGCCTGCCACCGATTCGTTCACCCCGACAAACAGCAGTCATGAGTAAGCCCAAAGTGGTGCTCGCCTACAGCGGCGGGCTCGACACTTCCTTTTGCATCAAGTACCTGAGTGCCGAGCGCGGCATGGAAGTGCACGCCGTCACCGTTGATACCGGAGGCTTCGACGCGGCCGAAAGGCAGGCACTCGAACGGCGCGCCCTTGACCTCGGCGCGGCCTCGTGGACCCTCATCGAGGCCGTCGAGGACTATTACCGGCAGTGTATCCGATACCTCATTTTCGGCAACGTGCTGCGCAACCACACCTATCCGCTCAGCGTGAGTGCCGAGCGCCTCTTCCAGGCCATCGAGACGGCTCGCTTTGCGCAAAAAATCGGCGCGCAGGCAGTAGCCCACGGCAGCACGGGCGCCGGCAACGACCAGGTGCGCTTCGACCTGGCCTTTCAGGTGCTGGCGCCCGAACTCGAGATCATCACGCCTATCCGCGACCTGCGCCTCAGCCGCGAGGAGGAAGTGGCCTTTTTGCGCAAGCACGGCGTGGACATCGAGTGGGAAAAGGCGCAGTATTCAATCAACAAGGGCCTGTGGGGCACCTCGGTGGGCGGCGCCGAGACGCTGACCTCGCACCAGCCCCTGCCCGACGAAGCCTGGCCCACGCAACCCGACCCGGCGGCGGCGCCCGCGCGTCTGGAGCTGCGGTTCGAGCAGGGCGAGCTGGTCGGTATTGATGGAGAGGCGCTGGCGCCCGTCGAGGCCATCCGGCGCCTCGAGGCGCTGGCGCGACCCTGGGCCGTGGGGCGCGGCATGCACGTGGGCGACACCATCATCGGCATCAAGGGCCGCGTGGGCTTCGAGGCGGCCGCGCCGCTCATCATCATCGGGGCGCACCAGTTGCTCGAAAAACACACGCTCACCAAGTGGCAGCAGTACTGGAAAGACCAGCTCGCCACCTGGTATGGCATGATGCTGCACGAGGGCCAGTTCTTCGATCCGCTCATGCGCAATATCGAGGTCTTCCTCGCCGACACGCAGCAGCGCGTCAGCGGCAAGGTGTGGGTGCGCCTCGAGCCGCTGCGCTTCGAGCTGGAAGGCATCGAGTCGCCTTTCGACCTGATGCAGTCCGACTTCGGGCAATACGGCGAGATGAACAACGCCTGGACGGGTGAAGACGTCAAGGGCTTCACGCGCATCCTGGCCAACCAGAGCAAGCTGGTGCAGCAGGTGTCGGCTGCCGCCAAAAGCGAAACGCCATGAGGGTACGGGCAGGTATCGTGGGCGGCACGGGCTATACGGCGGGCGAGCTGCTGGCCCTGTTGCTGCACCACCCGCAGGTCGAGGTGGCCTGGGTATTGAGCCGCAGCGAGGCGGGGCGCCCCGTGGCCGAGGTGCACGACGCGCTCGTCGGCCTGACCGAGCTGGCTTTTTGCGAAAGCGTGCCGGTGGAAGCGGTGGACGTGGTGTTCCTCTGCCTGCCGCACGGCGCGGCGCGGCCCTTTTTGGAGCAGCAGCAGTTGCCGGCTTCCGCCAAAATCATCGACCTGAGTCGCGACCACCGCCTCGAAGATTCGGCCGACGGCTTCGTTTATGGGCTGCCCGAGTGGCAGGCCGACCGCATCGCTGCGGCCGATCGCGTGGCCAACCCGGGCTGCTTCGCCACGGCTCTGCAACTGGCGCTGCTGCCGTTGGCCCGCGCCGGCCTGCTGACCGACGAGGTGCACGTGCACGCCCTCACGGGCGCCACGGGCGCCGGACGCAGCCTGTCGGCCACAACCCATTTTGCCTGGCGCACGGCCAACGTGTCGGTGTACAAGCCTTTCCGGCACCAGCACATGGACGAGGTGCGCCAGACGCTGCAGGCTGCACAGCGCAAAGCGCTGCCGCCCATCCACTTTGTGCCGATGCGGGGGCCGTGGGCGCGCGGCATCTTCGCCAGCCTCTACACGCGGACCGAGCGGACAGCGGAGGAGCTGCATGCGCTCTACGATGCGGCATTTGCGGAAGCGCCCTTCACGCTGCGCGCGGACCGGCCCATCGCGCTCAAGCAGGTGGTGCAGACCAACCGCTGCCTGATCCACGTGATGCGTCAGGGCGAGATGGCGCACATCACCTGCGCCATAGATAACCTGCTCAAGGGCGCCTCGGGCCAGGCCGTCGAGAACATGAACCTGATGTTCGGGTTCGAGCGTACGGCCGGCTTGCGCCTCAAGCCCGGCGTGTTCTGAACCGAAAGCGAACCGTCGAAAAACAACGCTGCACCCAAAAACGACCGCCATGCAATTCTTCCCGGTCTATTCCCTTTTCGATGTGGAGCCCGTGCGGGGCCGAGGCTGTCATCTCTACACGGCCGACGGGCGGCGCTGGCTCGACCTCTACGGCGGGCACGGCGTCATCTCGATCGGGCATGCGCATCCGCGCTGGGTGTCGGCCCTGGTCGATCAGGCACAGGCCCTGCCCTTCTACAGCAACTCGGTGCGCAACCCGTTGCACGCGCCGCTGCTGGCTGCCTTCGAGCGCCTGACGGGCCTGTCCGACTACCAGCTCTTCCTCTGCAACTCGGGCGCCGAAGCCAACGAGAATGCGCTCAAGTTGGCCAGCTTCTACACGGGGCGGCGGCGCGTGGTGGCCTTCGAGGCGGGTTTCCATGGGCGCACCTCGGCGGCGCTGCAGGCCACGCACAACTGCGCGGCCAAAGCACCCATCAACGGCGGCATGCCCGTCACCTACCTGCCGCTCAACGATGCTGAAGCCGTAGCGGAGGCGCTGGCTGCCGGCGACGTGGCTGCCGTCATCGTCGAGGGCATCCAGGGCATCGGCGGCGTGCACCTGCCCGAGCCGGCCTTCCTGCAGGCGGTGCGGCGCCTGTGCACCGAACACGACGTGCCGCTCGTGCTCGACGAGGTGCAGTCGGGCTTTGGGCGCAGCGGTCGCTTTTTCGCTTTCGAGCATGCCGGCATCGCACCCGACCTCATCACCATGGCCAAGGGCATGGGCAATGGCTTCCCCGTGGGCGGTGTGCTCATCCATCCGCGCTTCGAGGCGCGGCCCGGCCTGCTGGGCACCACCTTCGGCGGCAACCACCTGGCGCTGGCCGTCGTCACGGCCGTGCTCGAGACCCTCGAACAGGAAGGCCTCATGGCCCAGGCTGAAAAGACGGGACGCTACCTCATGGACGCCCTTGCCGACATGGAGGGCGTGCGCGCCGTGCGCGGCCGCGGCCTCATGATCGGCATCGAGCTGGACGAGGCGGCGGCGCCCCTGCGCAAGCACCTGCTCTACCAGCACCGCATCTTCACGGGCAGCGCTTCCGACCCGAACGTGCTGCGCCTGCTGCCGCCCCTGTGCATGGGGCTGGCCGAAGCACAGTATTTCCTCGACCGCTTCGAGCAGACGCTCGCCACCCGCAAAACCATCACGGCATGAAGCACTTCACTTCCGTAAAAGACGTGCCCGACCTCGAGGCCCTCGTCGCACGCGCCCGGGCGATGAAGGCCCGGCCGCGCGCACACGAAAGCCTCGGGCGCGGGTGCACCCTCGGACTGTTCTTCTTCAACGCCAGCCTGCGCACCCGCCTCAGCACCGAGCGGGCCGCGCGCAACCTCGGCCTTGAAGTGAGCATCATGGATGCGGGCCGCGGCTGGCAGCTCGAGACCGAAGACGGCGTCGTGATGGACGGTGCCGCCGCCGAACACATCCGCGAGGCCGCCGGCGTGCTGGGCCGCTACTTCGACCTGTTGGGCGTGCGCACCTTCGCCGGCCTCACCGACCGGCAGGCCGACTACGAGGAGCGCGTGCTGCAGCGCTTCATCGAGGCTGGCGGCCGCCCGGTGGTGAGCCTCGAGTCGGCCACGCGCCATCCCCTGCAGTCGCTGGCCGACCTGCTGACCATCGAGGAGCACAAGCCGGTGGCGCGGCCGCGCATCGTGCTCACCTGGGCGCCGCATCCGCGTGCGTTGCCCCAGGCCGTGGCCAACAGCTTTGCCGAGTGGGTGCTGGCCGCCGGCTACGAGCTGACCATCGCCTGCCCCGAGGGCTTCGAGCTGGCGCCCGAATTCACGAAGGGTGCCACCCTGACCCACGACCAAGACGCCGCGCTCGAAGGCGCCCACTTCGTCTATGCCAAAAACTGGTCGGCCTGGCGCGACTACGGCGCTACGGCGCCCCACCGCACCGACTGGATGATCACACCCGAAAAGATGGCCCGCACCGAGGGCGGCCGTTTCATGCACTGCCTGCCTGTACGCCGCAACGTCGTGGTGCACGAAGCCGTACTCGACAGCGCCGCCTCGCTCGTGCTCGAGCAGGCCGAAAACCGCATCTGGGCCGCCCAAGCCGTACTCTTCGAAATGCTCAAAAACCTCGATGCATGAAACACATGCTCACCGTCGTCAAGGCCGGCGGCCGCCTCGTCGAGGACGACGACGCCCGCCGCGCCGTGCTCGATCTGCTGCTGCGCTTCGAGGGGCCGCTCGTCTTCGTGCACGGGGGCGGCGCCATGGCCAGTGCGCTGAGCCGTCGACTCGGCATCGAGCCGCGCATGCACCAGGGGCGCCGCATCACCGATGCAGAGAGCCTGCAGGTGGCCGTCATGGTCTATGCCGGCTGGATGAACAAGCGCCTCGTGGCCGAGCTGCAGGCACGCCGCCGCCCCGCCATCGGCCTCAGCGGCGCCGATCTCGATCTCATCCGCTGCCGCCGCCGTCCTGTCGGTGAGGTGGACTGGGGCTTTGTGGGCGACATCGAGGCCGTGCAGGTCGAGGCCCTGCAGCCCCTGCTCGGCGCCGGCATCACGCCGGTGGTGTGCGCCATCACGCACGACGGCCGCGGCCAACTGCTCAACACCAATGCCGACACCATTGCCGCAGCCATGGCCACCGCCTTTCGGCAAACGACGCCCCTGCCCGTGCGGCTCGTCTATTTGCTCGACCGGCCGGGCGTGCTGCGCAATGCCGAGGACGACCGCAGCATCGTGCCCCTGCTCAGCCCGGCCGATTACGAGGCGCTGAACGACAGCGGCGCCATCCACACGGGCATGCGCCCCAAGTTGCACAATGCTTTTGCCGCGCTGCAGGCCGGCGTGGACGAGGTCTGGCTCGGCAACCCTGACTCGATCGCTGCCGGCAGGGCCACGCGCCTCGTCCAATCCGTCACCGCCTCAACCGCTGCGCCATGACCGAGGTGCCCCCGTTTTTTGCGGAAGCAGTGCGCCTGCTCGAACAGCTCATCGCCACGCCTTCGCTGTCGCGGCAGGAAGAAGGCACGGCTGCGCTGCTGCACGACTTCTTTTCCCGAAAGGGACTGAAACCACAGCGCGAGGGGCACAATGTCTGGGTCGTCGCTCCCGGCTTCGATGCGGCGCGCCCCACGCTCCTGCTCAACTCGCACCACGACACGGTGCCGCCCTGCGCCGGCTGGCAGCGCGACCCCTATACGCCACAGCGCGCAGGCGATTGCCTCTACGGCTTGGGCAGCAACGATGCCGGCGGCCCGCTCGTGGCCCTCATCGCCGCCTTTCTCGATGCGGCGCAGTGGCCCGACCGACCCTACAACCTGATCGTGGCCGCCACGGCCGAGGAGGAAGTGTCGGGCAGCGGCGGCATCGCCTCGGTCTTGCACCGGCTTTCGCCAAACGGCGCCCTGCCCGATGCCGCCCTCGTGGGTGAGCCCACGCGCATGGCCATGGCCGTGGCCGAGCGCGGCCTCTTCGTCGTGGATGCCGAGGCGCAGGGCGTGGCCGGCCACGCCGCCCGCGACGAGGGGCGCAATGCCATTTACGAGGCGCTGGCCGACATCGAGTGGATACGCAGCTACCGCTTTCCGAAGGTGTCGGACTTGCTCGGCCCCGTCAAGATGACCGTGACGCAGATTGAGGCCGGCACGCGCCACAACGTGGTGCCCGACCGCTGCCGCTTCGTGATTGACGTGCGCACCAACGATTGCTACACCAACGAAGAGGTGCTGGCCACCATGCAGCGCCATTGCCGCAGTCGCCTCACAGCGCGCTCGCTGCGGCTGCAGCCCTCGCACATTGCCGCCGACCATCCGCTGGTGCAGGCTGCCGTCCGCCTCGGCATCGAGCGCTTCGGCTCGCCGACGCTGTCCGACCAGGCGCTGCTGCCCCTGCCTTCGGTCAAGATGGGGCCGGGCGACTCGGCGCGCAGCCATACGGCCGACGAGTACATCTGCCTGTCGGAGATAGCCGCCGGCATCGAGACGTACCGAAAACTCCTGCGCACGCTGGGCGCCCTCTGGCCCCGATACCATCAAAACGCTCGATCATGAAACTCTGGAAAAAGGAAGACGCGCTCGACCGCCGCATCGAAGCCTTCACCACGGGGCGCGATCCCGAGCTCGACCTCGACCTGGCGCGCTACGACGTGCTCGGCTCCATCGCCCACGTGCGCATGCTGGCCCACGTGGGCCTGCTCACCGCCGAGGAGGCCGGCCGGCTCGAGGAAGGACTGCGGCAGATCCTTGCCGAGATTGCTGCGGGCACCTTCCGCATCGAAGAAGGCGTCGAGGACGTGCACTCGCAGGTCGAACTGCTGCTGACGCAGCGCCTCGGCCAGGTGGGCAAGAAGCTGCACACGGGCCGCTCGCGCAACGACCAGGTACTGCTCGACCTGCGGCTCTTTTTCCGCGATCAGATTCACGCCCTTTCGGAAAAAGCGGCCGCGCTGAGCCGGCTGCTGCTCGAGCTGGCCGATCGGCACCGGGAGGTGCTCATGCCCGGCTACACGCACACCCAGGTGGCCATGGTGTCGTCGTTCGGGCTGTGGCTGGCGGCATTTGGCGAAAGCCTGATTGACGACCTGCACCACTGGCATGCCGCCTGGCGCATCGTCAACCAGAATCCGCTGGGTTCGGCCGCCGGCTATGGCAGCAGCTTCCCTCTCGACCGGCGCTATACCACGCGCCTGCTCGGCTTCGACGATCTGGCCTGGAACGCCATGCACGCCCAGATGGGACGCGGCAAGAGCGAGCTGGCCATGGCCTTTGCGCTGAGCGCTACGGCCGCCACCTGCAACAAGCTGGCCAGCGACATCATCCTGTTCAGCAATGCCCACTTCGGTTTCGTGCGCCTGCCCGAGGCCTTCACCACGGGCTCGAGCATCATGCCGCACAAGAAAAACCCCGACGTGCTGGAGCTGGTGCGCGCCCACACCAACCGCCTGCAGAGCCTGCCCGCCCAGGTGAGCATGCTGACCACCAACCTCATTTCGGGCTATCACCGCGACTTCCAGTTGCTCAAGGAGGTGCTCTGGCCTGCCCTCGAAAGCATGCACCAGGTGCTCGACATGCTGCTGCACGTGCTGCCGCAAATGGAGGTGAGCGAAGGTCTGCTCGACGATGCCCGCTACGATCTGCTCTTCACCGTCGAGGCCGTCAATGCGCGCGTGCAGCAGGGCATGCCCTTCCGCGATGCCTACCACGAGGTGGCCCGACAGGTGCAGCAAGGCACGTTCCGGCGGCCGGAGCGGCTGGCCCACACGCACGAAGGCAGCATCGGCAACCTGTGCCTCGATGCCATCGCCCGCAAGCTCGATGCGCGCTGGTCGCAATTCGGCTTCGAGCGGGTGCAGGAAGCGATGGAGCGACTGGAAAAGGGCGATGCCGGCTGAGGGTGCGATTGAGTATGGACTTCACCTTGCCCGCTCAAAAACTGAACAACACGACCATGTTGATCTGGTCGCGGCCGCCTTCGCTGAAGAACTGGTTCATGTATCCGAGCTCGAAGCGGGCAAGGCTGTTCAGCTTGTAGCCGATGCCGCCGTAGAGGCGGTTGCGATCGAATACGGTCGCTTTGTGGTTGAGGAAAACCTCGTTATAGGCCGAGAGATACCAGGTCTGCTCGGTCAGATCGGTATGGTTGAGCGGGACATTGAGCCCAAGGAAATAGCGAAACCGGAATTTCACCTTCTGATCGGCTATCCACCGCTGCTCGAAGCGATAGCGGTGCTGCACCTTCACCCGCCCGATATCCTGCCTGGTGATGAACTGCTGAAAAATCCGGTGCTCATTGACGCTTTCCTTCTCCTCCGCGTTCGGCAGATAGTTCTGGCTGTGGATGAAGCCATAGCCGAGCAGGAGGTTGTTGTTTCCTTCGCTGAGGTTGTAGCCGATGCCCGTGCGCAGCAGGAGCTGTTCCAGGTCGCCAATGGCGTTGTAGTTGCGGTACTGGATTTCGTGATGCCAGTTCCAGCGGCTGTCAATTTTCTTGCTTCCGACATAGATGAGCCAGTTGCCCAGCCGGGACGACTGGGCAGTAGCCATAAAGGGGAGCGAGAGGACGAGTAAGAACGCCAGCAATCTGTGCATGGTATGAGAAGCTTTTTCTTGTGAAGCAGGGCTTCGAAATGTTCAACCCTTGCTGCAAATCGAATGCAAAGATTGCCATTTCGTTCAAGATTGCGTCCAACCTCTATGGGCGAGAGCCGGCCGATTGATGGTCAGGCTCAAGGGCTGCGATGTGTCGCCTGGCACGATGTGGGAAAAATCTATTGCCACACGCGTCTGGCCACCCACACCAGGCTGCCCAGTTGGATGAGGCCAAGCATCAGCCACAGCCACGCAGGGGTGGCTTGCGCTTCGAAGGACGCCAGCGCTTCGCGGCGCAACAGGCCGCGCAGCGCACGCGAGATGGTGAGGGTGTTGTGGCGCAGCATGCCGACGTAGGTATCGGCGGGGCTGCCTTTGGGGCCGAGGGAGTCGGCATAGAGCTTGCCGCCGATGGCCACCTTTTTGTCGCGGGCTATTTGCTGGAGCAGCTTGGGGTTGATGGTACTTTCGACGAAAATGGCCGGCACGTGGTACTGGTCGAGCACCTCGTACAGCCGCACGATGTCGGAGGTCTGCACGTCGGCATCGGTGCTGGTGCCCAGCACCGATTCGAGGCGCAGCCCGTAGCGCCGCCCATAGTACTGAAACGCGTCGTGCGAGGTGATGAGGATGCGCCACTGCGGCGGGATAGAGTCAATCTGTGTGGCGATCCAGGCGTCGAGGGCCTGCAACTCGGCGCGATAGCGCTCGTAGCGCCGGCGCAGCTCGGCTTCGTGTTCGGGCAGCAGCGCGCGCAGCGCCTCGTAGATGTTGTGAATGTAGATAAGGCCGTTGGCGGCGCTCATCCAGGCATGGGGGTCGGCAGCGTTGTGATAGGTGTCGCTCTGGATGGGTTCGATGCCCTCCGTGATGCGCACGATATGCGCTTTTGTGCCCGAGTGGGCGATAAGCTCGTTGAGCCAGCCTTCGAAGGTGAGGCCGTTGCGCAGGATGAGGTCGGCCTTGCGGGCCAGTTCGGCATCGCCCGGCACGGGTGAGTAGATATGCGGGTCGCCACCTACGGGTACGATGCTGCGCACCTCGATCAGCTCGCCCCCGATCTGGTGGGCCATGTCGGCAAACATGGAGGCCGTGGCTACCACCAGCGGCTTGGTGTTTTGGGCGGCAGCCCGGAAGGATAGGAGGGCGAGGAAGACAGACAGGGCAACTCTCATACAGGCTGTTTTTGTACGAACAGGTTGTGCGTCACTTTGCTGGACAGCAGCACCTCGCGGCCATCGGGCAGCCGTACTTTCATCGAGTCGTCGAAGTCGAAACGCTCGACCACCTCGAGGCAGGTGCCCAGCACCAGCGACAGCTTGTCCAGAAACTGGAGGAAGGAAGGCGCGTGCTCGGCCACGCCCACGATGACGCCTTGCTGTCCTTCCGTCAGCTTGCACAACAGGATTTGTTGCCTTTCGGCAAATTGCCCCTCCGCGTCAGGGATGGGATCGCCATGCGGATCGAAGCGCGGGCGCCCGAGAAACTCGTCGAGGCGCTCGACCAGCTCGGGCGAGCGGATGTGCTCGAGCTGCTCGGCGATGTCGTGCACCTTGTCCCAGCCGAAGCCGAGCTTGTCCACCAGGAAAACCTCCCACAAGCGGTGTTTGCGCACCAGATGGGTGGCCAGCCGCAGCCCTTCGTCCGAAAGCGAGACGCCTTTGTAGCGCTCGTAGTGGATCAGCCCCTTGTCGGCCAGACGCTTCAGCATGTCGGTCACCGAAGCGGCGGCCGTCTGCATCTGCTCGGCAATGGCGGTGGTGGCTGCCGGCCGCTCACTGTGCTCCGTGAGTTTGTAAATGGCCTTCAGATAGTTTTCCTCCGCGATGCTGAGGCGTGGAGCGGACGTTTGCTTTTTCATACCGCAAAAATAACAAGGCTAAAACTATTTTTTGGCTTGCCTAAAAAATAGTGCAGGGACATTGCGTGCTCATGCGTTTGTTTTTGGCGCAAGCCCAACAAAGCGCCACAGGGCAATGCGGCCAGACGCTGCGGCTCGCTATCTTTGCGCCTTCACAACTGCAAATCGTCATGAAGATATCATACAAATGGCTCAATGAATATCTCGATGCGTCGCTCTCGGTCGAGGAAATGGCCGAGTTGCTGACCGACATCGGCCTCGAAGTGGAAGGCATCGAACAGTGGGAACGCGTCAAAGGCGGCCTGGAAGGGGTCGTCGTGGGCCGGGTGGTGGAGTGTGGCAGGCATCCCAATGCCGAGCGATTGTCGCTGACGAAGGTGGACATCGGCACGGGCGAGTTGCTGTCGATCGTGTGTGGTGCGCCCAACGTGGCTGCGGGCCAGAAGGTGCTGGTAGCCACGGCAGGCACGACGCTTTACCCCGTCGAGGGCGAGCCCATCAAGCTGAAGCGCGCCAGGATCCGCGGCGAAGTGTCGGAAGGCATGATCTGTGCCGAGGACGAGCTGGGCCTGGGTACCGACCACAGCGGCATCGTGGTATTGCCCGAAGATGCGCCGGTAGGCATGCCGGCAGCCGAATACCTCGAGCTGGCAGGCGACACCGTTTTCGAGATCGGCCTGACGCCCAACCGCTCCGATGCCACCTCGCACCTGGGCGTGGCGCGCGACCTGGCTGCAGCCCTGCGCGTGCGCAAAGGCCAGGACGTGTCGGTGCGCTTGCCCGACGTGTCGGCTTTTCGGCCCGACAGCCAGGACCGACCCGTGCAGGTAATCGTCGAAGAGCCGGCAGGCTGCCCCCGCTATTCCGGCCTCACCATCACGGGGGTGCGCGTGGGCGAATCGCCCCAGTGGCTCAAGGATCGGCTCGAAGCCATCGGCCTGCGTCCCATCAACAACGTGGTGGACGTGACCAACTTCGTGTTGCACGAGCTGGGACAGCCCCTCCACGCCTTCGATCTGGACAAGGTGGCCGGCGACACCATCCGCGTGAAGACTTTGCCGGAAGGCACGCCCTTCGTCACACTGGATGAGGTGGAGCGCAAGCTCTCGGCCGAAGACCTCATGATCTGCGATGGCGAATCGAATCCGCTGTGCATCGCCGGCGTGTTTGGCGGTCTCGGCTCGGGCGTGACGGAGCAGACGAGCAGCGTGTTCCTCGAGTCGGCCTGTTTCAATCCCAGGTGGATCCGGCGCACCAGCCGCCGCCACCAGCTCTTCACCGATGCTGCGAAAATCTTCGAAAAAGGTGCCGATCCCAACGTCACGGTATTTGCGCTCAAGCGCGCCGCCCTGCTCATCCGCGAGCTTGCGGGCGGCACCATCGCATCGGAAGTGGTGGACGTCTATCCCGAACCCATTGCGCCGCGCCGCGTGTCGGTGGCCTGGGCCTGGGTCAGCCGCCTCATCGGCGTGGAGCTGAGCCGCAAGACCATCGAGCGCATCCTTGCAGCGCTGGAGATGCCCATCGTCGAAGCCGACGACCAGCATTTCACCGTCGAGGTGCCCACCAACAAGCACGACGTGCAGCGCCCTGCCGACGTGGTGGAAGAGATCCTGCGCATCTACGGCTTCAACGAGGTGCCGGTGTCCGACCGCATGCAGATCTCGCTCAGCTACGAGGCTTGGCCCAACGACGCCACGCTGCGTCAGGCCGTGTCGGAGCTGCTGGCCGCCAACGGCTTTTATGAGATGATGGGGCTGTCGCTCAGTCAGTCGCGCTACTATCAGGAGCTGATGCCCGTGCCCGAGCAGCAGTTGGTATACATCCAGAACACGAGCAACGCCCAGCTCGACGTGATGCGCCCCACCATGCTGTTCAGTGCCCTCGAAGCGGTGCAGCACAACCTCAACCGGCAGCGCAGCGACTTGCGGTTGTTCGAGTTTGGCAAGAGTTACCGCCGCACCGAGAATGGCTTTGCCGAGCCGCGCCATCTCACCCTCACGCTCACGGGCAAGCGTTGGCCGGAAAGCTGGCGCTTCCACGAGCGCGCCGATGCCGACTTTTTCACGCTCAAGGCCATGGTGCAGCTCGTCTTCGACCGCCTCGGCGTTCAGGGCTTCCAGAGGCGTCCGCTCGAAGCCGACGGCTGGAGCTACGGGCTGGAATACCATCGCGGTCCTCGGGTGCTGGCCCGTCTGGGTCGCGTCAGCGGGCACATCCTCAAAGGCATGGACATCGACCAGCCCGTCTTTTTTGCCGAGCTGGCATGGGACGAGCTGACGGCCATTGCGCGCCGCAACAAAATCAAATTCGAAGCACTCGACCGCTTCCCCGCCGTGCGGCGCGACCTGGCGTTGGTGATTGACAATTCAGTAAAATTTGAAGATATTGCCGCCTTGGCACGCAAAACGGCCAGGAAGCTGTTGCGCGACCTGAATTTGTTCGACGTCTATGAAAACGAAGCCCGGTTGGGCAAAGGCAAGAAGAGCTACGCCGTGAGCTTCCTCTTCCAGCATCCCGACAAAACGCTGCAGAGCAAGGAAGTGGACAAGGTCATGGAGCAGCTCATTCAGGCCTTCGAACAAAAACTCGGCGCGACCATCAGACGTTAATCTGGCAAAATCCGCCCCTGAGGGCAGGACCACATGGACCCGTTACACACACTGAAAAACATCGAAGCCAAAGTGCGCAAGGTGGCCCAACGCATGGCCCGACTGGAACACGAGAACCAGACCTTGCGTAAACAAAATACAGGGCTGGCTACCGAGCTGGCCGAGGCGCAACAACGACTCAGCAATATTCACACAACGCTGGACAAGTTGCGCCGCAAGTGGAAGAAAGGCAAAGGAGGAGCACCCGTGCAGGGTGATTGGACGACCGAGGAGATCAACGATTTGTGGGCAGATCTGGATAACTGCTTTGAGTGGTCACAAACACATAAAGACGGAGATGGATGACCGGCACGCCAAAATGATCACGGTGCAAATTGCCGGGCGTCCGTATTCGTTGAAAATTCAGGCACATGATGAGGTGGCTATCCGCAAACTGGTTCGCGAGATCAACGAAAAAGTGAATCGCTTCCAGATAGCCTATCCGTCCAAAGACAAGCAGGACTGCCTGGCGCTCGTGGCCCTCACTTATGCAGCGGAGCTCCACCGGCAAATGCAAACGGGAGCATCCGATGCATTGCTGCAAAAGCTGGCACGCATCGATTCGCTGCTCGACCAGTTGCTCACCTCCTGAGGCCTTTCCTTCCACAATGACAAGGCTGGCACAATCACAAGGATCCGCACACACAGGCGGATCGAGGCCCGTCCGGTGTGGCCTGGCCCGCAGCCGATCCTCGTGAAAACACTCCCTGCCCTGCCGAGGCGGCAAGGCAGGATTTATTTGCATAAAAAACCGATCGAATCATGGATGTCCAGATGTTAACCGGAATAGCCGTAGGCCTCGTAGCCGGCTTGCTCATAGGTTATGTGGTGGTGCGCCTCTTTTTCAAGAAAACGGAGCTGAAGCGCATCGAAGAAGTGAATGCCAAGGCAGACAGAGCCATCGAAGAGGCGCGGCATACGGCCAAGCGCATCATCGATGAGGCCGAAGCCAAGGCCGATATGATCATCGAACAGGCCGAAAAGGAAAACGAGCGCATCAAGCAGCGCAAGATCAAGGAGGCACGCGAGCACTTCAGCCGACTGAAGGCCGACTTCAAAACCGAGAAGGCAGCCGAACTGGTAGAGCTGAAAGAGCGCCGCATGGAGATCAAGGCGCTGATGCAAGAACTGGAGAGCAAGCAGAGCCAGTTCAAAGAACGCGAAGACAAGCTGAACCAGCGCGCCGCCGAGCTCGACCAGCGCGAAGAGGAGCTCGGTGCCATCCGCGAAAACCTCGAAAAGCAGCTCAAGATCGTGGCGCGCAAGAAGGAAGAGCTCGAAGCCGCCAATGAGGAGCGCATCAAGGCCCTGGCCAACATCGCCAAGATGAGCGAGGCCGAGGCCCGCGAGCAGCTCCTCGAGGCCGTGCGCGCCAAGGCCGAGACCGATGCCATGGCCCTCATCAAGGAGACCATCAACCAGGCCAAAGCCTCGGCCAACAAGGAGGCCAAAAAGATCATTATCCAGACCATCCAGCGGATGGCCGCCGAGTACACTATCGAAAACACCGTATCGGTATTCAACCTCGAAAGCGACGACCTCAAAGGGCAGATCATCGGTCGCGAAGGGCGCAACATCCGCGCCCTCGAGGCCGCCACGGGCACCGAAATCATCGTGGACGACACGCCCGAAGCCATCGTCATCTCCAGTTTCGACCCCATCCGCCGCGAGGTGGCGCGCCTGGCGCTCAAGCGCCTGGTGGCCGACGGCCGCATCCACCCTGCGCGTATCGAAGAAGTCGTAGAGAAGACGCGCAAGGAAATCGATCAGCAGATTGTCGAGATCGGCGAGCGCACCGTCATCGAACTCGATCTGCACGGCTTGCATCCATACCTCGTCAAGATGGTTGGCCGCATGCGCTTCCGCTCGTCGTATGGCCAGAACCTGCTCAAGCATTCCATCGAGACGGCCCATCTGTGCGCCACCATGGCCGCCGAACTGGGGCTGTCGCCCAAACAGGCCAAGCTGGCCAAGCGCGCCGGCCTGTTGCACGACATCGGCAAGGTGGCCGAGGAAGATTCGGAGCTGAGCCACGCCATCCTCGGCATGAAGCTGTGTGAGAAGTATGGCGAGTCGCCCGTCGTGGTCAACGCCGTGGGCGCCCACCACGACGAGATCGAGATGAACAACATCATTTCGCCCATCGTGCAGGCCTGCGACGCTATCTCGGGCGCGCGCCCCGGCGCCCGTCGCGAGATCCTCGAGAGCTACCTCAAGCGCATCGGCGAACTGGAAGAGCTGGCCATGTCGTACGAAGGCGTGCAGAAGGCCTTCGCCATGCAGGCAGGCCGCGAGCTGCGCGTCATCGTCGAGGCCGACAAGGTGAGCGACCAGTACGCCGACGACCTTTCGTTCATGATCTCGCAAAAGATCCAGGACGAGATGCAGTATCCGGGCCAGATCAAGGTTACGGTCATCCGCGAGAAGCGCGCCATCAACTTTGCTCGCTGATCGCTCCCTGAGGAAAGACGCCTGGTTCGAGCCACCCTGCCGCGCGCGGGGTGGCTCGCGCATTTTTTTTTTCGATAAATGGTCGTGTCCCCGATCAACTGATTTCAAACTGCGTTTTCTGCGGCCGAAGCCTACAGTTTCAATGGATGAGGAACCGAGGAACCGAAGAATCGAGGATTTGACAAAAAACTGATAGTCAACAAGAAAAACTTTAAACTCTAAACTCTACACGCAACACCTTTTTGCAGCCGGTCCTTTTTCGGGATGTGAGATCATCTATTCAAGGACACCACCCGATAAATGGAAGGTGAAGGCCGCGTAGCACCTGTTGAGATTCCGACCGGGTCGGAACAGGCGCCCGGCTGCGCCAGCTTGTTGAGACGTCCCGAGCTGGGGAGGTGGGCAATACTGCACCCTGATAATCAACTCTGAAAACCCTCAACCCTACATGCTCAACCTTGGTGGAAGATCATTTATTCAAGGACACCACCAAAAAAATCACCCAAATTGTTGCGGTTAAAATTATTTGTTTTATCTTTGTCACCAAAATGTTTCGCTCACAAACTTTTGCTGCTCATGGTGAACAAAGAAGACCGCAAAAAACTCAACGACCGTTTCATTCACGTCTTCGGCCTGCTCGAGGCACGTGGAGAAATCGTAAAAAACGACCGCAACGGCAAAGGTGTGGGCGACTTTGCCGAGCGCATCCTCGGCAAGCGGCATGGCCATATCATCCGAGCCTACCTTAACCCCGACGATCCGCG
>WFYJ01000057.1 GCA_015490175.1 Saprospiraceae bacterium
TCGGATCCTGTCCCGGATACGGGAACAGGTGCCCGGCTGCGCCGGCTTGTTGAGACGCTGGCTCTGCCAGCGATGTTGAGATGGCCTCATCATGATGAATGAGGAACCGAGGATTCGAAGAACCGAGCATTTGATAAAATGCTGACAATCAACAACAAAAACCTTAAACTTTAAACCTTAAACCTTAAACTCTAAACTCTACCCCCACCCCCTTTTTGCAGCCGGTTCATTTTCGGGATGCGCGATCATCTTATTCAAGGACACCACCGAAGAGTGAGGAGTGATCGGGTGTTGTGCCGATTCCACCCATTTCACCACAAGCCACATTGAGGGGAGCATCGTGCCCGGGCAACGCCTTTTGCGTGCCGGCAGGTGGCATTTGCCGAAAGGCAAAAAATGTACGGCAAAGGTGCCTGATGTCCTTTTTCCATTATTTTTAGCGCCGTTTCCAGAATAATCTTTGCTCATCGCAAAAGCTGCCCGCATGAAGCGCGCACAGTCAGCGCCCTGATTATCAGCAGGTAGCAGATGCACTGCCTGACTGATGCCATGATCATGGCTGGCAGCTTCGGGGCATTTTGAAAACCATCCAAAAATTCAACGAGCTATGAGTGCACAAACGAAAGGCCATCCCAAAGGGCTTTACACCCTGTTCGCCACCGAGATGTGGGAACGGTTCAGCTACTACGGCATGCGTGCCCTGTTGGTGCTGTACCTCACCGCCGAGCTGGTGCGCGACGGCTTCGGCCTGGAACGCGCCGATGCCCTGGCCATCTATGCCGTCTTTACGGGGTTGGTGTATCTGACGCCGATTCTTGGTGGCTGGGTGTCAGACAAGTTTCTGGGCAAGCGCAAAACGGTGTACATCGGTGGCGTGGTGATGGCCATCGGTCAGTTCCTGCTGGCCACCAGCGCCTTTACGGCTCACACGATCGACCCGGCCATGCGGCAGTTCATCTTCAACTTCGGTCTGGGTACGCTGATCATCGGTAACGGCTTCTTCAAACCCAATATCTCGACCATCGTCGGCGACTTCTACGACGACAACGACCCGCGCAAGGACTCGGCCTTCAACATCTTCTACATGGGCATCAACCTCGGCGCCATCCTCGGGCCGTTCATTGCCGGGGGCCTGGGCGAAAACATCCACTGGGGCTGGGGCTTCTTCTCGGCCGGCGTGGGCATGATCATCGGCGTGCTGTGGTTGTACTTCCGCGAAGAGACGCTCGACGGCCACGGCCTGCCGCCCGACAGTACGGCCGGAAAGGTGCGCCTCGACGGCAAGGACTGGCGCAACATTATCCTCTATTCCGTCGGGCTGGTTGCCGGCACGCTGGCCATCATCCTGTTCTGGCGGGCCATACCTGAAGGCGTACAAAGCGCCATCGTCAACATCGGCTTCGTAGCCATCGCCCTGGGGCTGGCCTGGGTGATCATCCGCGGCATTGACGGCGACAACTGGGTGCCCAAGTTCGGCATCGTGGCCGCCATCGTCGTGCTCGTAGAGGTGCTCAGCTATTTCTGGGACTCCATCCCCGCACAGGTGACCAGCTACGTGGGCTATGCCGCCATTGCCGGCCTCATCGTGCTGCTGGTGAGCCTGATGCGCAGCACGAATGACGACTGGAGCCGCATGGGCGTGATCATCACGCTGGCCATCTTCAACGTGGCTTTCTGGGCCGGCTTCGAGCAGGCCGGCGGTACGATGAACCTCTTCGCCGCCGAAAACACCAACCGCATGATCGGCGGATGGGAAGTGCCGGCATCGTGGTTCCAGAACATCAATCCCTTTGCCATCCTCGTCTTTGCCCCCCTGTTTTCGGTCATGTGGCTGAAGCTGGACGCGCGCGGCCTCAACCCGCGCACGCCCATCAAATTCGCGCTGGGGCTGCTGCTGGGCGCCCTGGCTTTCTGGGTCATGTCGCAGGCTGCCAACAAGGCCGCCGACGGCACGCTGGTGTCGCCCATGTGGCTGGTGGTGGTCTATGTGATCCTGACGCTGGGCGAGCTGTGCCTGTCGCCTATCGGCCTGTCGATGATCACCAAGCTGGCGCCGCCCAGGCTGGTGTCGGTCGTGATGGGCCTGTGGATGGCCAGCTTTGCTGCAGGCAACTACCTCGCAGGGATCCTCGAGAACATCCTGCACAAGTACGACTTCGCGCTCTACCCCTTCATCACCATGGTGATGCTGATTTCAGCCGGACTGCTGCTGCTCATGTCGCCCATCCTGAACAAGGCCATGAAGGGCATCCACTAAGGCCAAAAGAGCAATGTGACACCTTTTTTACGCAAAAAATGGCCGCTAAATATTAAAAAAAACAATACGATAATTTGCACCTGCGCGCCATGGGTGCTAACTTGGCCCCGAATCGATTACCGGTTCGGGGCCCGCTTTTTCGGACCGTTACGTGCTACACCCAGGCCGATTATGATCCCGACGAACCCAAACACAACGCTGCCTGCCATTTACCTGTCCTTGTTGGTGGGCCAAATTGCGATAGGCACAATACTCTACTGGCTATCCGCGCAATCCAACCCTCCGGGCCCTCAGCCGGATGTGACGGCTTCCGGGCTGTCGATATACCAGGTCATTGGTCCGATACTTCTCTTGTTCGCAATCCTGACTGCCGCGTACCTTCGCGGCCGCCTTGTGCAAAAGGTGGAAAAAACCGACCCACAGGCGGTAGCCCGTGCAGCCATACTCTCGTGGGCTCTGGTCGAAGGTGCCAATCTGGCAACGGTCATCATGGCCTACCTGCAAGACGACGCCAGGCTGTTTGTCGTCTTCGTCGCAGGCATGCTGGCTTTTGTCTGGCTGCGCCCGGCCACCTGGCCGCTCGATGCGTCGTGAAACACAAACACAAACTACCGGATATTCCATGGTTTTCACCCCCGTAAAAAAAGCGATTCCCGCATTCCTGCTGTGTGCCCTCGCGTGGAGCGGGCCGGGCTGCAGTCCCGATGATTGTGGCTGGACCAAAAGAGGCTTTCTGGACCGCTTCGACGACCTGATGGCCGACATCGACAAGGTGGACTATGGCGTAGGCGACGAACGCTGGCAGCGTTTCGACGAGCGTTTCACCAATCTGGTGGACGTGTGCTACGAAAAGTACGAACCCGAACTGACGCCCAAAGAGAAAAGACATTTCTGGGCTGGCATGGCTCGCTACTACTACAAACGCTTTGGCAAGGCGGGCCTGCGCGAACTGAAGCGGCAATCTCGCGAGATCGAATCCATACTCAGAGACTTGCCCCGGGACGAACAATTCAGAGACCTGATCGACGAAATAGGCAACGACTTCAGAAGCTTGTTCCGATAAACGAGACTCGTTAACCCCTTCATCCCACACCCTGTCATGGCAGATCTGGTACTCTCTTTCGTCACGGCCTTCACCCTCACCTACTTCCTTTTGCCGCACATCATCCGCATCGCGCAGAAGAAGCATCTCTACGACCTGCCCGACGAGCGCAAGCTGCACAAGACAGCCATCCCCGCACTGGGCGGTGTGGGCATCGTCACGGGCACGCTGTTTTCCACCATTCTGTGGGTGCCCTTCAGCAGCTATCCCACCCTGCAATACCTGGTATGCGCCATCCTGATCCTGTTCCTCGTGGGCATAAAAGACGACATCGAACCCATTGCGCCACTCAAGAAGCTGGTCGCGCAGATCCTCGCCGCCGCCATCCTGGTGTTCAAGTCGGGCTTCCAGCTGACGAGCCTCTATGGCGTCTTCGGCATCGGGCAGTTGCCCGAATGGGCAGCCATCCCCTTCAGCATCTTCGTGTTCATCGTCATCATCAATGCGTTCAACCTGATCGACGGCATCAACGGCCTGTCGGCTTCCATCGGCACGCTGATCAGTTTCGTGCTGGGTAGCTGGTTCTTTCTTGCAGGCCATACGGGGCTGGCGCTGTTCGCCTTTGCCCTGATGGGCAGCCTGATCGCCTTTCTGCGCTACAACATCACGCCCGCCCGCATCTTCATGGGCGATACGGGCTCGCTGTTTCTCGGCTTGATCTGCGCCGTGTTTGCCATCCAGTTCATCGAGATGCAAAAACAACTGCCTCCTGCCGACTGGTTGCGCCTCGACGCAGCTCCGGCCCTGGCCATCGGCATCCTCATCTTTCCGCTCTTCGACACGCTGCGGGTCTTCATCATGCGCATCGCACGAGGCCGCTCGCCCCTCGCGCCCGACCGCAACCACATCCATCACCTGATGCTCGACCTGGGCCTGACCCACATGCAAGCCACTGCCGCACTGGTGGCGATCAATGCCGCCTTCATCCTGCTGATCTTTGCCTTGCGCCACCTGGGCACGCTGGCCCTCCTGGCCATCATCATCGGGCTGGCTACCGCGCTGAGTTCCTTGCTGTACTTCAAGGTGCGCAAGAAGCGCTACCGGGCGCGCGAAGTACACCATCCGGCGGCAGCCTGAACACACTCAGTTGTTTTTGCCTTTCGGCAAATGACGCCCGCACCAGCGCTCGGGCTCGTCACGCAACATAACCGCGCAACCAGTACACCACGTAGCCCGCCCATTCATTCCACAGCAGCGTCCATCGATGCAGGTCCATAGGGTTGGGCCACAGCCACATGGATGGATCCCAACGCCAGCGCTCGCTCATGTAGTCCACGGGCCAGGGTTGCACCTCGAGGCCCACTTTGCGGAAGCAACCTTCGGCGCGCGGCATGTGCCAAGCCGACGTAACGAGCAGCAGTGAGCCTTCTGCCAGCCCCAGGCTGTCGAGCAAGGCCTTGCTTTCCACTGCATTTTCCCACGTGTTGCGCGAGCGGGCCTCGACGAGGATGTCTTCGCGGCACACGCCGAAACGAACGAGCAGCGGCACCACGGCCTTTGCCTCACGCCACGACTGGTCAAGAGGGTTGCCCGAGCCGCCACTCAGCAGCAACTTGCGCACGCGCCCGTCGAAGTACAGCTCGAGTGCCTGCGTGAGCCGGTTGGCGTTCCAGGCAAAGTTGTAGCGGTCGTGAGCAGGCACGATCCAGGGATTGGAATAGCCGCCCAGCACGATGGCCACGTCATACACTTGCCGCCGTTGGAAGGCAGGCGGTGGTGCGGGCTCCCACCCGCGCACCACGAGATTGAAGAAGGCATGATTGGTCAACAGCACCAGTAGCGCAAGGCCAACCCGAAAAGTCCGGCGCCGCCAGAGCTCGTTTTTGGCGAAAGCCGAAAAAAGCAACAAGCCCACGATCCAGTTCATGGGCTTGACCAGAAATTTGAGCAGCTTGGATAGCAGGAAAAACATCGTTATTTGCCTTCGACAACAAAATAAGGAACATGAAGAAACTCGTCTTTGCCACGGGCAACGCGCACAAGATAGCAGAAGTAAACCGCCTGCTCGACGGCTTTTACGAGGTAGTGCCCATGGCCGAAGTGGGCATCACCGAAGACATCCCCGAAACAGCCGACACACTGGAAGGCAATGCCCTGCTCAAAGCGCGGTACGTATACGCACACACGGGCATGGACTGCTTTTCTGAAGACACCGGCCTGGAAGTGGAGGCGCTGGGCGGAAGGCCGGGCGTACATTCGGCGCGTTATGCCGGTGCCGACAAGGACGCCGCCGCCAACATGCGCAAGCTGCTGCAAGAGCTGGAAGGGCAATTGAACCGACGTGCGCGTTTTCGCACCGTGATCGCCCTCATCCTCGACGGCAAGGAATACCTGTTCGAGGGCATCGCACCC
Source organism: Saprospiraceae bacterium (assembly GCA_015490175.1). Lineage (GTDB taxonomy): Bacteria > Bacteroidota > Bacteroidia > Chitinophagales > Saprospiraceae > WFYJ01. The sequence continues at coordinate 5,712 of WFYJ01000057.1, forward strand.
GGCCATATCGCCACGGCGCCTTCCGGCAAAAAGGGCTTTGGCTACGATCCGATCTTCGTGCCCGAGGGCCACGAGCGCACCTTTGCCGAGATGACGGCCGATGAGAAAAATGCCATCAGCCACCGCGGCAAAGCCGTGGCCCAACTGGTCGAATTTTTGCAAAAACAGGCTTCCGGCAAGTAACCGGCCCCGGCACAGACCAAAAAAATTGCCGCAACACCGCCATTCGGGCTATTTTAGCGACAGGTGCGCTCGTAAAGCAGGACTTGATGATGGATGCGCAGACATTTGCAGCGATATTGAAAAACCGCGACCGGCTGTTCGAGATCCCCTGGGAACAGCTCAAGGCGCTGGCGCAGGAGCATCCCTGTAGTCCCCATATCTGGTTGTTGATGCTGGAAAAAGCCCGGCTCGAGCAACGCCCCGACTTCGAGCAACTGCTCGAGCACGCAGCCAGCCGCACCTTCGACCGGGCATTCCTCTACCGGTACCTGCGCCACCTGCAGACGCAGGCTGCCAGCGAAGAGCATTTCCAGCTTGCCGAAGACTATCTCGAGTTGAAAGACCTCAGCGAGCTGGAACAACTGGAAGCTGCCACACCGCCCCCATCCTCCGAGGC
>WFYJ01000058.1 GCA_015490175.1 Saprospiraceae bacterium
GAACAGGTGATTTCACATCCCGAAAAATGAGCCGGGTGCAAAAAGGTGTGGCGTGTAGGGTTTAAAGTTTTTCTTGTTGACTATCAGTTTTTTTGTCAAATACTCGGTTCCTCGGTTCCTCGATTCCTCATCCATTGAACCGCAGCCTTCGGCCGTAGAAAACGCAGTCTGAAATCAGTTAATCGGGGACACTACCCCTGTGTGGGTGCGTGTCACGCTGTTACGTGGTCACGCGTCACAGCTTGTCCCGGCAACCGGGGCAGGGGCCGAGCATCGGGGCCGTCACGGACTTTTTTCGGCAGGCTCGGGCTCAGGGTTGGATATTTTCGCAATATCACCAATATTTGAATGCGCAAAAGGCTGGTTTCGCATCATGGCCTGAAAATTGGCAGAGGAGGGCAAGGTCACCGATGATTGGCTTTTTGCGGCAGCAGACGAACATACCTTGAGAAAATATGAAAGATAGCAGGCATCCCATGAACAAGCGACTGTGGCAGGCGCTCTTGTGTGGCGCACTGGTGTGCGCTTGCGGGCTGTCGTTGGCTCAGGTGACCGACTTCGATGCCACCTTTGGGCCGGTGGACGAGCAGCGGCTGTTGGAAACCAAATGGCGCTACACGTACACGCTCCACCTCGAGTCGAACACGGTGGTGCACCGGGCCGACGAGCAATATGACTGGTATCTTTATTTCAGGTACGACAACACGTTTTGGGAATACCTCAATGGCAGGTTGCGGCAAGGGCGCTGGTTCATCGAGCAACGGACCCTCCACTACGCGTTTCGCAACATCCCCGAGTTCAAGATTGCCCGGATCACTTCGCGCCTGCTCGTGCTCGAGTTTCAGCAGCCGACGAGCCGAGGGACGTATCAATACCATTTCGTGCGGGTAGGCAGTGAGGCGGCTCCTTTTGAGCGGCCGGCCAATCAGTTGCCCGAGGTGTTGGTGGAAGACGAGCGGCCACGCCGTCCGGGGCAGAGTCGTTGGTGGGCCTATGCCGCCAAAAAGCAGCGCCGCAAGTGGCTGGCCGGCCTGTTCGGGCGCAAACAGCCCGCTCGCACCGATTACGAGCCGTACATTGCCATCGAATTGATCGGAGGTGGCTATTACGGGGGCATCGATCCCGTCCTGAAGGATTACATTGTCATCAAAAACGATGGCCGACTGATCAAAGAGTTTCAAAGCGTACACAACGGACTGGTCGTCACCAGAAAGTATATCCCCCGGGAAGAGCTGGAGGCTTTTGCCCGCTACATCCTCGATCAGGGCTTTTTCGAGATGCAGCGTTTGTATGATTGCACGACCCATCTCTGTGAACAACGCAAAAAACAAGCGCCCCGACCCGTACCTTTGCGGCTGGCAGTGACCTACGGCGATCGGCGAAAAGTGGTTACCATCGCTATCTGGGGCAAGGACGATGCCGGCATTCAGTACGTGGACTACCCGCCCGCCCTCGATGCCATCATCGAAGCAATCCAGCGCATGGCCAGCCGCATCGAAGACGAGCCTGTCGTGCGTCGTTAGCTGAGGCGCGAACTGTCAGGATGACGGAAATTTCCGCCATTTTGAATCAGGAAACCACCAACTTACTCGATCAGGGGAGTGTTTTACCGGTGGCACGGATATTGACTCCGTCCAGCCCGCCAGCGACGAGCGCAATGAACTGACAGTTTGGCGGGAATTGCTGCACCTGTTTACCACCCGAAAAAGACCAACCTATGTTTGATGAAAGGCTGTTCCATGCCGACTTGGACGAGGAAGAAAACTTCATTAACATGATCAATGTCAACGTGGAGAGCGAGTCGGAGATGAAAGACGACATCCCCGATACGTTGCCGCTGTTGGCACTGAAAAATACCGTGTTGTTCCCGTCGGTGGTGGTACCCATTACCGTAGGGCGCGAGCGCTCCCTGGAAGCCATTCGCGCGGCCTACCAGGGCAATCGCCTCATTGGCGTGCTGGCACAGAAAGAGGCCACCGTGGAAGAGCCTGGCCGCGACGATCTGTACGGGGTGGGCACCGTGGCGCGCATAATCAAGCTGGTGCGGATGCCCGATGGCACCACTACGGCCGTGTTGCAGGGTCGCAAGCGCTTCCGCCTGCTCGAGCTGGTGGAAGCACACCCCATGCTGGTGGGCCGTATCGAGACGCTGGAGTATGTGCCGCCGGCCAATGAGCTTGAATTTGAGGCGGTCGTCTCTTCGATCATGGACACGGCACGCGAGATCATCGAAATCTCGCCCAACATCCCCTCCGAGGCCTATCATATCCTTGAAAACATCAAGGACCGCACTTTCCTGATCAACTTCATCGCCTCCAACATCAACAAGCCGGTGGAGGTAAAGCAGCAACTGCTCGAGGAAAACGACCTGCTGGAGAAAGCCAAGAAGTTGCTGCGCGAGCTGGACGCCGAACTGCAGTTGCAGCAGCTCAAGGGCCAGATCGAGGCCAAAGTGCGCAGCGACATCGAAAAGCAACAGCGCGACTATTTCCTCAGCCAGCAGCTCAAGACCATCCAGGAAGAGCTGGGGCAAAACCCGCAGGAAGAGGAGTTCAACCGACTCAAGGAGCGCGCCGCTGCCAAGAAGTGGAGCAAGGAAGTGGCCGAAGTGTTCGAGCGCGAGCTCAACAAGCTGCGCCGCATGAATCCGCAGGCGCCCGAGTACAGCGTGCAGCTCAACTACCTGGAGCTGATGCTCGACCTGCCGTGGAACGAATGCACCCGCGACACGTTCGACCTCAAGCGCGTACGCAAAATCCTGGATCGCGACCACTATGGCCTGGAAAAAGTCAAAGAGCGCATTCTCGAGCATCTGGCCGTGCTGAAGCTGAAGAAAGACCTCAAGGCCCCCATACTCTGTCTGGTCGGCCCTCCCGGCGTGGGCAAGACGTCGCTGGGCAGGAGCATTGCCGAGGCGCTGGGCCGCAAGTTCGTGCGCATGTCGCTGGGTGGCCTGCACGACGAGTCGGAGATTCGAGGACATCGGCGCACCTACATCGGTGCCATGCCCGGCCGCATCATCCAGGGCCTCCGCAGGGCAGGCGCCTGCAATCCGGTCTTTATCCTCGACGAAATAGACAAGGTGGGTGCCGACTTCCGCGGCGACCCCTCCTCGGCATTGCTCGAAGTGCTCGACCCCGAGCAAAACACCACGTTCCACGACAACTACCTCGAAGTAGAATACGACCTGTCGAAAGTGCTCTTCATCGCCACGGCCAACACGCTGATGACCATCCAGCCGGCGCTGCGCGACCGCATGGAGGTCATCGAGATCAGCGGCTATTCCACTGAAGAAAAAGTCGAGATCGCCAGGCGGCACCTCGTGCCCAAGCAGCGCAAAGCCCATGGCCTCAATGGACGCCAGGTGCGCATTCCCGATGATACGCTCGTGCGCATCATCGAAGACTACACGCGCGAGTCGGGCGTGCGCGAACTCGATCGCCGGATCGCTGCCGTGATGCGCTACGTGGCCCGCAAGGTGGCCATGGAAGAGCCTTACACCAAGACGATCAAGCCCGAACACCTGCGCCAAATTCTGGGTCCGCCCAAATATTCGCGCGAAGCTTATGAAGAAGAACAGGTGCCTGGCGTGGCTGTGGGCCTGGCCTGGACCCCCGTGGGCGGCGAGATCCTCTTTGTCGAAGCCTTGCTCAGCAAAGGCAAGGGGCGCCTGACCATCACGGGCAACCTGGGCGACGTGATGAAAGAGTCGGCCACCACGGCTCTGAGTTTCATCAAGGCACATGCCGAAGAGCTCGGCATCAATGCCGGGCTGTTCGAAGAGACCGACATACACATTCACGTGCCCGAAGGCGCCATCCCCAAAGACGGCCCCTCGGCGGGTATCACGATGCTTACGGCCCTGACGTCGGCCTTCATCAAAAAGCCCGTGAAGCCCTATCTGGCCATGACCGGCGAGATCACGCTCCGCGGCAAAGTGTTGCCGGTGGGCGGGATCAAGGAAAAGATCCTCGCCGCCCGTCGGGCACATATCAAAGAAGTGATCCTCAGCGAAGAAAACCGCAAACACATCGAGGAGATTGAACCGCAGTATCTCGAAGGCATGCAATTCCACTACGTGAAGCGGATGGAAGAGGTGCTGAAGATCGCCCTGGGAGTCGAGTTGAAGCCGATAGCGGTGCCTCAGCAAAACGGCACCGAAAAGGAATCGGCGGCCCAGCCAAAAGCAGAACCTGCCTCCTGAGGCAGGTTCACTTTTCTGTCGAAGGGTGGAAATATTTTACCGAGAGCAGGCCACTGGCCAGATCGACGGCTATGTGCAGGGCGATGGGCCATACGAGCGAGCGCGTGGTGAGAAACAGCACCCCGAAAAAGAGCGAGAGCACGCCGATTTTGAACATGGCTTCGAATCCTTGGTAGCTGTGGCTCAGGGCAAAGATGAGTGCGGGCAGAGCCACTACGAGTACGGCCTGTGCAGGCCCGTCGAGACCAATGAGATGCACCAGATAGGTGATGCAAAAGCCCCGAAACCAGATCTCCTCGCAGATGCCTGCCGAGAGGGCCAGCGGTACGAACGCCCGATACTCTTGCCAGTTGGCGGGCACAAAGGGGGTGAGCGCATGCCAGCGTGCGCGGGTGCGCGCACGGGCTTGCGGACTGCCCAGTTGGCGCCAGCTATCCACCGCATACAGCAGCACGAAACTGGCAGCAATGAGCAGGGCTTGGGGCATTTTTTCCGAAAGGGGAGGCTGAAACCCCATCCAGGCCAAGGAGCGTCCCTGAAGCAGCCATGCGCCCACCAGAATGCCGGCTACCACCCACAACATGACGGCATTGCTGCGGTAGAGCGCCATTTTCATCTCGGACGTCCACTCCACTTCCTGGATGGATTGCGGCGTACGCATCATGCTGCCCAGGGGAATGATGAGGCAGAGCAGTACGAACAGCAGGTGATCGATTAGCGACAACTCGGTCATAGGCTCGATTGCAGGTATGGCTGCAATTTATGCATTCGTTCGTGTGAAAAGGGTGGATGAGGTGAAAAGGGGCAAGCGAGGGGCGGACTATTCGTTGGGCAAGATGCCCGGCGCACCATTTGCAGGTACATTTCGTTACTTTGCTGGCCTGCTCAAATACATACCCCAAGCAATGGATCAGATCACTTTTCAATACCCCGCCTGGTACCTGATATTTTGCGTGCTTGCCGGTGCTGGCTACGCCATGTTGCTCTACTGGCGCGAGACCCGCTTCCGCGAAATGGCACCGCGCCTGCACTGGTGGCTGGGGCTGCTGCGCTTCCTCTCCGTCTTCACCATTGCGCTGTTGCTGCTCGAGCCGCTGATCAAATCGGTGGTTACCGAAGTGAAAAAGCCCATCGTTGTCGTGGCTCAGGACGTGTCCGAATCGGTGGCCATGGCATTGGGTGCCGACACCACTGCCCTGCGCCGCGAGCTGGAAACGCTCAGTGGCCAACTGGCGGATGCATACGAAGTGGCCACTTTCAGCTTTGGCGAGGCCGTACGGCCGGGCCTCGAGGCGCCGTTTGCCGACAAGGCCACCAACCTGGATGCCCTTTTTCGGGAACTCTACGACCGCTATGCCGGCCAGAACCTGGGGGCCGTCATCGTGGCAACCGATGGGATCTACAACCGGGGCGCCAATCCGCTGTACACCGGACGCCAACTGGGCGCGCCGCTCTATGCCATCGCCCTGGGCGATACCGTGCCCGAGAAGGATTTGCTGATCAAACAGGTGTTTTTCAACAAAATCGTTTACCTCGGCGATCAGTTCGTCGTGCAGGTGGACGTGGCGGCCCATCATTGCGATGGCGAGCGGGCAACCCTCCGCGTGCTGCAGGTCGAAGGTGCGCAGGTGCGCAACCTGCAGCAGGTACCCGTACAGGTGCGTGGCGACGACTTCTTCACCACCCTCGAGGTGACGCTCGAGGCCCGCAAGGCGGGAGTGCAGCGCTATCGGTTTTCCCTGAGCCGCCTGCCCGATGAGGTCAGTACGGCCAACAATACGCGTGACATCTTCGTGGAAGTGCTCGACGCCCGCCAGAAAATCCTGTTGCTGGCCCATGGTCCGCATCCCGACCTTGCCGCTATACGGCGGGCTCTGGAGCAGCGCAAAAACTACGAGGTGGAGGTGGCTTTTGCCGATCAGGCAATCGATGTGGCCGATTACGACTTCGTGGTTTTGCATCAACTGCCCAGCCGCAAGTATCCTGTCCAGGGATTGCTGACCCAGATGGACGCCCGCAAGACGCCCCGCCTGTTCGTGGTCGGTGCCCAGACCGATCTGACGCGCTTCAGCGAGGCCCAGTCGCTGGTGTCTATCCGCGGCGATGGCAGCCAGGTCAATGACGTGACCGCTTGGGTACAACCCGACTTCGACCTGTTCACCTGGGACGAGCGCCTCGCTGCCGAACTGAAGGTATGGCCGCCCCTGCAGGCTCCTTTTGGCGAATACGAGCTGGGCGATGCAGAGGTACTGCTGTGGCAGCGCATCGGCAAGGTGGACACGAAATATCCGCTCTGGGCCTTTGGCGAGCCGGGTGGCGTGCGCACAGGCGTGTTGGCGGCAGAAGGGCTGTGGCGCTGGCGCCTGTTTGAATACCTGCAGCACCAAAACCACGAGCTGACCGACGGCTTGCTGGCCAAAGCAGTGCAGTACCTTTCGGTAAAAGAAGACAAGCGGCGCTTCCGCGTACGCGTGGCCAGGAACATCTTCGATGAAAACGAGCGCATTGTCTTCGATGGCGAGCTGTACAACCCCGCCTACGAGCTCGTCAACGAGCCCGACGTCACGCTCAGCGTGCGCCACGAAGACGGACGCGAGTACACCTGGGTGATGGACAAAACCGACAAGGCCTACCGCCTCGACGCAGGCATCCTGCCGGTAGGCAGCTATTCGTTCTCGGCGCGCGTGCAGTATGGCGGCGAGCAACTCACGGCCACGGGTCGTTTCAGCGTGCAGCCCGTACAGCTCGAAGCCTTTGCCACCACGGCCGACCATGCCCTGCTGCGCCGTCTGGCCGAGACCTATGGCGGCCAACTGCTGTACCCCGACCAGATCGGTGAAATTCCGGCGCTGCTGGAGCAATCCGGCAAGGTGAAGCCCGTGGCCTATGCCAGCACCCGCACCCGCGGGTTGCTGCACCTCAAATGGATCTTCTTCCTCATCCTCGCGTTGCTGTCGCTCGAGTGGTTCCTGCGGCGCTATTTCGGCTCGTATTGAATTGAAAAGGGCACGCCCGAAAACGGAAAAAGGGATCCAACGGCAGGTGCCGATGAACCCCTTTTCCGGAGGCCTTTGTGTGTACGGGGCGGAAATAATCTCCCGCCTTTCGGCAAATATACCCAACGCAATTCGGTTTGGGAATTATTGACGATAGTCATTTTGAGATGGAGCGACGGAGTGAACGAGTGAGGAGTGAAGAGAGAGGGAGTGACCGATTGTGCAAACTGCGCGACAACTGCGGTTTCAATGGATGAGGAACCGAGAAATCGAGGAACCGAGGATTTGACAAAAGGCTGGTAGCCAACAAGAAAAACTTTAAACTTTAAACCCTGAACTCTAAACACACGTTTCGCTCATTTTTAAGGGGGGATAGGCAGATTGATGCAAAGTGAGGTATAGATGTCAGTCGGGAGGTTCAGTAATGCCAGAATACGCTGTTGGAGCTCGGAAAGAGGTGTGAGATGACGAGTTTGGTGTTGATGAATGA
>WFYJ01000059.1 GCA_015490175.1 Saprospiraceae bacterium
GACTGCCCCACACCCTGTATCGACTCCACCCTCATCAACCTCGACGAGCCCTGTCCGGCAATTTACGACCCGGTCTGCGGCTGCGATGGCGTGACCTACAACAACGCCTGCGAAGCCACCCAATGGCACGGTGTGACGAGCTGGACACCCGGGCCCTGCCCCGACGCGCCCTGTGTGGACTCCAGCCTGATTGATCCCAACATCTGGTGTACGGGCGGCTACGATCCCGTGTGCGGTTGCAACGGCGTGACCTATCCCAATTCGTGCGTGGCCATCGTGCAGGGAGGCGTGACGAGCTGGACGCCCGGGCCCTGCAATTCCTCCTGTATCGATACCTCGGCCATCAATCCCGACGTGATATGTCCGGTGGTGCACGATCCGGTATGTGGGTGCGACGGCGTAACCTACGAGAATGTGTGTGTGGCCTTCTATGAGCACGGCATCACGAGCTGGACGCCCGGGCCATGCCCCGACACTGCCTGCATCGACTCCAGCCTGATCATTCCTACCGGCATCTGTGTGGATGTCTATGAGCCCGTATGTGGATGCAATGGCGTCACCTACTACAATTCCTGTGTCGCTACGCTCTGGAGTGGAGTGACCAGTTGGACGCCCGGCCTGTGCGACTCCTCCTGCATCGACACCTCCCTCATCAATCCCGACGTGATATGTCCGGTGGTGCACGATCCGGTGTGTGGCTGCGACGGCGTGACGTACTACAACGCCTGCGTGGCCTACTACAGGCACGGCATCACGAGCTGGACACCCGGCCCCTGCCCGGGCGTGCAATCTGTAAATCCGGCCGACACCCTGGGCACCGTGTCCATCCTGCTGCGTCCCAATCCCGTGTCCGACCTGCTTTACGTGGACCTGCCCGAAGGCGCCTGGCAACTGCGTGTGCTGTCGGCCGAAGGGCGGCTGGTGGAGCAGTTGCAGATGCAGGCCGGGCCCCACAGCCCGCCCACCATCGACGTGTCGCATTTGCCGCAAGGCCTCTACCTGCTGCAGGTGACCGATGCCAAGGGCCGCATGGGCACCGCCCGCTTCGTGCGCATGGAGTGAGCAGCAGGCGCGCTGCCCGCCCTCATTGTGGCGGGCAGCGCAACTTTTTCCATTTTGGTGCGCTTTTGCAAAAGCAGGTGCGCCAACGACTTGATGAAGCGGCGAGAAAAAAATTGCGCGGGCAGCGGAGAATTTGAAAAAATCGGTCTAAATTTGCCACCGCTTTCGCAAAAGCGCTTTGAGGTACGGTAGCTCAGTTGGTAGAGCACAGGACTGAAAATCCTGGTGTCGGCGGTTCGATTCCGCCCCGTACCACTTCCTTTTTCAAGACTTTCCCGCGACATGAACCGCACGCATCGCCATCATCACCACGCATGTTCCGGCCCGCAGGGCAGGTGGTGAGGCGTTTGCGCATTGTAGCTTCTTCGCGAAAAGAGGTTTACCACTTGCCCGGTAAACCTCTTTTTTTGTTTCCCTTCATTTCAACGCGAAACCGACATGACCACTGACCAGCCCCTGAAAATTGCCATCCAGAAATCGGGCCGCCTCAGCGACGACAGCCGACAGTTGCTGCGCGAGTGCGGCATCAGCATCCAGAACGGCAAGAACGCCCTCATCGCGCGGGCCCGCAACTTCCCGCTCGAGGTGCTCTACCTGCGCGACGACGACATCCCGCAGTACGTGGCCGACGGCACGGCCGACGTGGGCATCGTGGGCCAGAACGTGGTGGCCGAGGCAGGCTTCGAGGTGGCCGAGGTGCGGGCGCTCGGCTTTGGCGGCTGCCGCCTCAGCCTGGCCGTACCCAAAAGCGTGGACTATCCGGGCCTGCACTGGTTCGAGGGCAAAAAGGTCGCCACGTCCTATCCGTCCATCCTCTCGCGTTTCCTTTCGGAAAAAGGCATCCGCGCCGAAGTGCACACCATCAGCGGCTCGGTCGAGATTGCGCCCAACATCGGGCTGGCCGACGGCATCGCCGACCTGGTCAGCTCGGGCAGCACGCTGTTCAGCAACGGCCTCAAGGAGGTGGAGGTCATCATGCATTCGGAGGCCGTGCTGGTGGCCAGGCCTCATTTGCCGAAAGGCAAAAAAGCAATGCTCGACAAGCTGGTATTTCGCATCGACGCGGTGCAGCGCGCTGCGCGCAGCAAGTACGTGGTGCTCAACGCCCCCAACGACCGCATCGAAGCCATCAGCCGCATCCTGCCGGGCATGAAGAGCCCCACGGTGGTGCCGCTGGCCCGGCCCGGCTGGAGCGCCCTGCACTCGGTCATCAACGAAGACGAGTTCTGGGAAGTCATTGACGAGCTGAAAGCAGCCGGCGCCCAGGGCATCCTCGTGGTGCCCATCGAAAAAATGATTTATTGAACCCGAAGATGCTCCATCGCGACCCCTTCCAAAACGCCTCTTGACATGCAGATCATCCGCTATCCCGACCCTGCCCGCTGGCCCGAGCTGACGCGCCGGCCCGTATTCGACTGGAGCGCGCTCGAGGCGCAGGTGCAGCCCATAGTGGAAGCCGTAGCGCGCGAAGGCGACGCCGCCCTGCGCCGGTTCACCCGCCACTTCGATGGCGTGGAGCTCGAACACCTCGCCGTGCCCGAAGCCGAATTCGACGCGGCCGAGGCGTCGCTCGAGCCCGCATTGAAAGATGCCATTCGCCAGGCCGCAGCCAATATCGAGCGCTTCCATGCCGCCCAGGCCGAGACGGTGCAGGTGGTCGAGACGATGCCGGGCGTGCGCTGCTGGCGCAAGGCGCTGCCCATCGAGCGGGTGGGCCTCTACGTTCCGGGCGGCAGCGCGCCCCTGTTTTCCACAGTGCTGATGCTGGCCGTGCCGGCCCGGCTGGCCGGCTGCGCGCGGGTGGTGCTGTGCACGCCGCCGCAGCGCGATGGCAGCGTGCACCCCGCCATTCTGTTTGCCGCAAGGTTGGCCGGCGTCGCGGAGGTCTGTCGCGTGGGCGGGGCGCAGGCCATCGCCGCCCTGGCTCTGGGCACCGAAAGCGTGCCGCGCGTGGACAAAATCTTCGGGCCGGGCAACCAGTACGTCACGGCCGCCAAGCAGCTCGTGCAGCGCCAGGGCGTGGCCATTGACCTGCCGGCAGGGCCCTCGGAGGTGCTGGTGGTGGCCGACGACACGGCGGTGCCGGCCTTCGTGGCGGCCGATCTGTTGTCGCAGGCCGAGCACGGCCCCGACAGCCAGGTGGTGCTGGTGGCGCTGTCGGAAAAGCTGCTCGAGGCCGCACTCGCCGAGCTGGAGGCCCAACTGGATGCTCTGCCGCGGGCCGACATCGCGCGGCAGGCGCTGGCCCACAGCCGCGCCATCGTGGTGCGCACGCCCGACGAGGCGCTCGCTTTCGCAAATGCCTATGCGCCCGAGCACCTGATACTGGCATTGGCCGAGGCCGAGCGCTGGGCCGAAGCGGTGCGGCATGCCGGCTCGGTCTTTCTGGGGCACTACACGCCCGAGTCGGCGGGCGACTACGCCTCGGGCACCAACCACACGCTGCCCACCAACGGCCATGCGCGCGCCTGGAGCGGCGTGTCGCTCGACAGCTTCGTGCGCAAGACGACCTTCCAGCAGATTACGGCGGCCGGCCTGCAGCGGCTGGGACCCGTCGTGGAGACCATGGCTGCGGCCGAGGCGCTCGAAGCGCATCGGCGCGCCGTCAGCATTCGTCTGGCTTTCGCCAAAAAACGCCCGTCATGAACATCGAATCGCTGTTGCGCCCCAACATCCGGCGGCTGAAGCCCTACTCGTCGGCGCGCCACGAATTTGCAGGTGAGGCTCGCATCTTTCTCGACGCCAACGAGAACCCCTTCGACAACGGCCTGAACCGCTATCCCGACCCCGTGGCCACGCCGCTGCGCCGGCGCATCGCCGCGCTGAAGGGCGTGCCGCCCGAGCAGGTCTTCGTGGGCAACGGCAGCGACGAGGCCATTGACCTGCTGCTGCGCCTGTTCTGCGAGCCGCGCCGCGACGCCGTCGTCGTGCTGCCGCCCACCTACGGCATGTACGCGGTGAGCGCCGCCATTGCCGATGTGGAGGTGGTGCGCGTGCCGCTGCTCCCCGACTTCGAGCCCGACGTGGAGGCCATCCTCGCCCGCGCCGACGCCCATACGCGCCTGCTCTTCCTGTGTCGTCCCAACAATCCCACCGGCCACCTTTTTGCCGAAAGGCAGGTGAAAAAACTGATCGAGGCCTTTCCGGGCATCGTCGTGCTCGATGAAGCCTACATTGACTTTTGCCCCGAGGCTTCGCTGTTGCCCTGGATCGCCGACCATCCCAACCTCGTGGTGCTGCAGACGCTGTCGAAAGCCTGGGGCCTGGCCGGCATCCGGCTCGGGATGGCTTTTGCGCAAGCGCCCCTCATCGGCTGGATGAACGCCGTCAAGCCGCCCTACAACGTCAATCAGCTTACGCAAAACGCCGCCCTCGAGGCGCTGGCCCGCCCCGAGCGGATGCGGGAGCAGGTGGCCGTAATCGTGCGGGAGCGCGCGCGCCTGGCCGAAGCACTGGCAGCCCTGCCCTTCGTGCAACGGGTGTTTCCGTCGCAGGCCAACTTCCTGCTCGTGCGCGTCGATGATCCCCGGCGGCTTTACGACTTCCTTGCGGAAAAAGGCATCGTCGTGCGCGACCGCTCGCGCCAGCCGCTGTGCGAAGGCTGCCTGCGCATCACGGTGGGCACGCCCGAAGAGAATGCAGCCCTGCTCGATGCCCTGAACGCATATGCAAATTCCTGACTGAATGATTTTTTATGCCCAGTGCAATCCGGTTTGGGAATTCTTGACGATAGTCATTTTGAGATGGAGCGATGGAGTGACGGAGTGAGGGAGTGAAGGTGTGAGCGTGTGAGGAAGAGAAGAGAGAGTGAGTGACCGATTGTGCAAACTGCGGCTTCAATGGATGAGGAAGCGAGAAACCGAAGAACTGGTGATCTTTCAAATAATTGATATCCAATAACAAATACTTTAAATTTTTAAACACTCAATCCTTGTGTGTTGCGCTTGCCAAACCCGAAGCCCCTTTGGAGGTCGTCTCAACAAGCCGCGTAGCGGCATCTCAACATCCGCTATGCGGTCTCAACCTTAACCTCAACCCTCAACCATGGCAAAAAAAGTGCTCTTCATCGACCGCGACGGCACGCTGGTGCGCGAGCCCGAAGACTACCAACTCGACAGCTTCGAAAAGCTGGTCTTCTACCCGGGCGTGTTTCAGTACCTGGGCAAGATTGCGCGCGAGCTCGACTACGAGCTGGTCATGGTGACCAATCAGGACGGCCTGGGCACGCCCAGCTTTCCGGAAGAGACGTTCTGGCCGGTGCACGAGCTCATCTTGCGCACGCTCGAAGGTGAGGGTATCCGCTTCCGCGAGGTGTGCATCGACCGCAGCTTTCCGCACGAAAATGCGCCCGGGCGCAAGCCCCGCACCGGCATGCTGACGCACTACCTCGACAATCCCGAGTGGGACCTGGCCCATTCGTGGGTCATTGGCGACCGTCTGACCGACATGGAGCTGGCCCGCAATCTGGGTTGCCGCGGTTTCCTGCTGGCCAACGATCCGGCGCTGGGCGCCGACGAGGCCGCCCCCGACCTGGGCGAATGGCTCGCGAAAAACGTCGTGACCACCACTTCGTGGGCCGACATCTGGACGCAGCTGCGCCGCGGCGCCCGCACGGCCGAGCTGCGACGCACCACCAAAGAGACCGACGTGTGGGTGCGCCTCGACCTCGACGGCACCGGCCAGGCCGACATCCGGACGGGGCTGGGTTTTTTCGACCACATGCTCGAACAGATCGCCCGCCATGGAGGCCTCGACCTGAGCATCCACACCCGCGGCGACCTGCACGTCGATGAGCACCACACCATCGAAGACACGGCCCTGGCGCTGGGCGAGGCGGTGCGCCAGGCGCTGGGCGACAAGCGCGGCATCGGGCGCTACGGGTTTTGTCTGCCCATGGACGACTGCCTGGCACAGGTGGCCATAGACTTCGGGGGGCGGCCCTGGCTGGTGTGGCAGGCCACGTTTCGGCGCGAGCGCATCGGCGACATGCCTACGGAAATGTTTTTCCACTTCTTCAAATCCTTTGCCGACACGGCTCAGGCCAACATCCACATCCGCGCCGAGGGCGACAACGAGCACCACAAGATCGAAGCCATCTTCAAGGCATTGGCCCGTGCCATCCGCATGGCCAAAACCTTCGACCCCGACGACACGAGCCTGCCCTCGACCAAGGGCGTGCTCTGAACCGCAACATATACCCGACGCAATCCGGTTCGAGAATTTCAATGCAGATGATGGAGTGAAGGAGTGCCCGAGTGAAGGAGTGACTGTCCACGCAAAACGCGCATGAGTGGTGCCGATGTCACCGCTGAATTTTCCGAACCGCTTTGATGCAAGTATAAACCATCTATCCGCCCGCGACTCATGATTGCAGTGATCGACTACAATGCCGGCAACATCCGTTCGGTGCTGTATGCACTGGAGCGCCTCGGCGCCGAAGCCGTGCTCACCGCTGAGGCCGACCGCATCCGCGCCGCCGACAAAGTCATCTTTCCCGGCGTGGGGCAAGCCTCGAGTACGATGGCCTGGTTGCGCGCTCATGGCCTCGATGTGCTCATCCGCTCGCTCACCCAGCCGGTGCTGGGCATCTGTCTGGGCATGCAGTTGCTGTGTCGCCATTCGGAAGAGGGCGACACGCCTTGCCTCGACATCATCCCGGCGCAGGTGAAGCGGTTCGTGCCCCGCCAGGGCGAAAAGGTGCCCCACATGGGGTGGAACACCCTGCAGCGGGTGCAGGGCCCCCTTTTCGATGCCGAAGACGAGGGCGCATGGATGTACTTCGTGCACAGCTTTTATGTGGAAAAAGGTCCGTGGACCGTGGCCGAGACGGAGTACATCCTGCCGTTCAGCGCGGCGGTGCGTCACGAAAACTTTTTCGCCACCCAGTTCCATCCGGAAAAATCGGGTAAGGCGGGCATGCGCGTGCTTCGGCGGTTTCTGGAGATGGACTGAGCGAGCATGCGCAAAAAAGGGCCGACGTGGTGGCGCCGGCCCTGAGCTGTGTGTTCCGTTCGAAGGACGATCAGTCTGCTTTCAGCAGGTTGTTTTCCACGTACTTCACGCCGTTTTTGTTGAGGATGTAGCCCTTGACCACGCGGCGGCGCTTGACGTCCACCGTGTCGAACAGGTCGAGGCGCTTTTTGATCTGGGTAGAGATGTTCGAGCTCTTCAGCTTTGCGCCAAGCGCTTCGGTGATGGCCTCGAAGGTGCCCACCGTAGCGGGGCGGCGGTTGTAGGTCTTGAGGATGTAGTAGGCCACCACGAGGATCTTGTTGAGCTGATTGCGGGCGTCGAGCACCTTAGCCTTGATGACGGGGTAGTGCTCCGAGTTCTTGATGGCCAGGGCCACCTGTTCGGGATCGATCAGTTCGGCTTCCTGAGCCGAGGCTTCGGCTTGCTCCATGACCACCTCGACCTTGGCTTTGTTCGACTTGCGCTTTCTGCGCCTGGGCTGCGGGGTGACTACGGCCACCTGCTCTCCGTTTTCTTCCGTCAATTGTACATCGGCGCCTTCAGGTACTTTTACTTCTGCAGGCGTTTCCACTGCGGGGGCAGTTGCCTGCGTCTTGCGCGGGCGCCCTCTTCTGCGGGTGGTTTTTTTCTCGGCCGTCGTGCCGGCCGCAGCCGGTGCGGGCGATTCCTTGACCTGCTCCATGAGCCTGCCCACGTAGGTTTCGACGAAATCCTTGCTGGGCCCTTCTACTTCCATCTCGAAGTGCTCGGTCTTCACTTTGATTCTATACACTTCTCCCATTGATATTGATTTTTGAAAAAAATAATAATTGTTCCGAGTTTCAGCAAAATTACAATTAAAAGTGTAAAAAGGTGGATTTTGTTGTGATCAGGGATTGTTTTTTTTTCGATTGTCCGTTTTTTCAGGTGATGGCAATCAATTTTCAACCGGATAAAGCTGAACCCGTTCCCGGGTTTGGCTCATTCTGAAGAAATTTGGAAAAAAGTTGAAGGGAGTAAGTGTGCCGCACATCATTCGGTGGAGGTGCCTTAAATTGGCTGCTGATATTTGGCGAAAACGACTTTGCTCAAAACGAAAAACTGCACGCCATGATTTCCTCCGATGCTCAGACCCGCGACATGGGACTGTTCTGGGGCTGTTTCGTTGCGCTCGTTGCGACGGCCTTTGGTTTTATACTCCGTTCGCTACTCCTGCCAGTATGGGGTGAGGAATTCAACTTGTCCAATACCCAATTGGGTGAGATTGCCGGTGTGGGGTTGTGGCCCTTTGCCATCAGCATCGTCTTGTTCAGCCTCTTTATCGACAAGTGGGGCTATCGCAATGCGATGATCTTTGCCTGGGTGTGTCAGGCAGCTTCGGCCGTCATCACCATCTTCGCCGACGGCTACTGGATGTTGTGGATCGGCACCTTCGTGCTGGCGCTGGGCAACGGCGCCGTGGAGGCCTTTATCAATCCGGTCATCGCCACCATGTTTTCCAGAGAGAAAACCAAGTGGCTCAACATCCTGCACGCCGGCTGGCCGGGCGGTCTGGTGGCGGGTGGGGTGCTGGCCCTGCTCATGGGGGCCGACACGAGCTGGCAGCTCAAGATCGGACTCATCCTCATTCCCGTAGTGATTTATGGCATCATGCTCTGGCGGCGGGAGTTCCCGGTCCACGAGCGCGTGGCTGCGGGGGTCACCTATCGCGAGATGATCGAAGAGGTAGGCATGGGCGGCACCCTGATCATTGGAGGGCTGATCGCCTTCCAGCTCGGCACCGTGTTTGGCTGGCCGACCTGGCTCAATGTGGCCCTCACTGCCGCGATGGTGAGCGCTGTGGGCTGGTACACGCGGTCTTTCGGGCGTCCGCTCTACATCTTTTTGCTGCTGGTGATGATCCTTGTAGCCACGACCGAGCTGGGTACCGATAGCTGGATCACCGACCTGATGACGCCCGAGATGGAAAGGCTGGGTATGCAGGCCGGATGGGTGCTGGTCTATACTTCCTTCATCATGATGGTGCTTCGCTTCTATGCCGGCAGCGTCGTGCATCGCCTCAACCCCTTGGGGCTGCTGTCGCTGGCGTCGGCCATTGCGGCGGTGGGGCTGTTGCTGCTGTCGAAGAGTGTCGGCGCGATGATTCTCGTGGCGGCCACGGTGTATGGCATCGGCAAGGCTTTCTTCTGGCCCACGATGCTGGGGCTTGCGGCGGAGCAGTTTCCCAAAGGTGGTGCCCTGACGCTCAACGTCATGGGCGGCACCGGCATGATCGGCGTGGGCATCGTGGGGGCCGTCATCCTTGGCTTCGTGCAGGACAAGGCCATCGAGAAAGAGCTGATTCAGTACGACCGGCAGCACCAGACCGCGCTGCACGAGAAATGCCTTACGGAAGAAAAGAAGAGCATCCTGGGCAACTATCGGGCGCTCGACCTGGCTTGCCTCGAACAGGCCACCGAGGCGGAAAAAGAGGCCATCACCAAAGTGCAGAACGACGCCAAAAAGACGGCCCTGCGCACCGTGGCCATCTTCCCGCTCATCATGTTGGCCTGCTTCCTGGGCTTGTGGCTGTGGTTCCGTTCGCGTGGCGGCTACAAGCCGGTCGTGCTGGCGAGGGAGTGAGGGATGGAGTGAAGGAGTGACGGAGCGAAGGAGTGAGGAAAGAGGTGTCCTCTCCGGAAAAAGGGCATCAGATGCGCTGGTGTGCCCGGGGAGGCACGGCGGTCGTGCGCCAGATCTCGGGTCGGGCGCACCAGGCCGCTCCGATGATGCCGGCTTCGTTGCCCAGGGTGGCGGGTACTACCTTCAGCTTTGTTTTCAGGTGTTTGTGAAATTCCTCCCACTTCTTGCTGCCGCCCCCGCCCAGTATGACCAGATCGGGCGAGAAAAGCCGGTCGAGATGGTGGAGGTATTCGCTGAAGCGCTTGGCCCATTCTTTCCACGACAGACCGTCGCGTTTGCGGGCGTGGTTCGAGGCATATTGCTCGGCCGGCATATTGTGCAAATAGAAATGCCCCAGCTCGGTATTGCGCACGAGGTGGCCGTCGGTGAACACTGCCGAACCCAGTCCCGAGCCGATGGTGATCAGAATGACCGTGCCCTCATGTCCGATGCCCTTGCCGAAACGCATCTCGGCGATGCCGGCCGCGTCGGCGTCGTTGAGGACCGTGAAGCGCTTGCCGGTGGCCTCACTGAAGAGCGCCTCGACATCCTGGCCGATCCACTTTTTCGAGATGTTGGCGGCCGACCATGCCACGCCTTTCTTGATGATGGCCGGAAAGCCGCAGCCCACCACGTCGCCGTCGTATTCCAGCTTTTCCACCAGCTCGACGATGACTTTGGTGACGGTCTTGGGGGTGGCAGGTTGGGGCGTGGGCAGTCGCAGCCGTTCGGATACGAGTGCGCCTTGCTGTACATCCACCAGGGCGCCTTTGATGCCCGAAGCGCCTACGTCAATGCCCAAGACGATTTGTATGTGGGTGTGGGACATAAAAATTCGCAATTGGATTTGATGGCAACAAAGGTAGGATTTGCCGAAAGGCTGGCCAAAAGAACCGGCAGGCCACAGGCAGCCCTTCGGGCGACGACGTGTGATTTTATGTACATTTAGCCCATAATGCCGTGATGGCCGGGGACTCTTCCGGAGCGCCATTTGCGGAAGCATCGCATACCTTGAGAAAACAATGATCCATGAGGGCTTTTGTCATTGGCTTTCTGCTGTTTTGTGCCTTTGCGCTGGTGGCTCGCTGGTTTTACGTGTGCGAAATAAGAGGCCTGTGTGTTCCGGCGCCCGAGCCGCAGCCGCGCCCCCTGACGCTGGCATTGATGCAGGGCGACTCGGCCGTGGCCGACGAGTTCCAGCAATTTGCTTTCGCAAAAAACAGCCCTGAGCCGATCCTTACCGAAAACAATCGGGTATTCCTCGAGACGGTATTCGCCTGGATGAAGGCCTTCCCCGAATGGCACCTCCGCATCACGGGCCGTCAACTGAAGAGCGAAACCGACCGACCCGTGGGTATGTACGATTACCTGGCGCTGGCACGTGCAGCCGCCGTGCGCGACAGCCTCGTCGGGCTGGGGGCCGACGCCGCGCAAATGGATCTCGATTTCGAATTTCTGCCCGACAGCATCGGATTGCGCGAACCGCTGGCCTTCCATGCCGTGCGGGCCGACAGCACACACGTGCACGTGCCGTTCACGTTCGAAGACATGACGTTCACCGACCGCCATTTTACGGATGGGGGTGAGCTCTTTCAGCCGGCCTCCTCTTTTTTTCGGTATGCCGACTCGTTGGGGCACTGGCAGGTCGGCCGCACGGGGGTCGCCTTGCAGATTGTAGCCCATGCCGACCGCCACGCGCTGCCGCCGCATGTGGCGCAGCCGCCAGCCGATGAGGAAGCCCTGTATGCCTATACCCACGAGTATGGCCTGCGGCGGGCGCGTCAGGTGGCCCACTTCCTCCTCGACTATGCGCTGGAGCTGCCCGCGGGTATAGACAGCCCCGGTCACCGTCAGCCCATGGCCGATCCCGAAGATCCGCTGCAGCAGCTCAAGAATCGCCGCATCAATCTGCGTATCGTTGCCGACACGGTGTCTGTGGTCACGGAACAATAGCCCTTGCTCAACGAATCAAAGCTAATCGCGATATGGATTTCTCGACCTTTTTTGCCGCCTTTCAGCACGAAGACAGCATCGTACTGCTGGTTTTTATGTTGCTGTCGTTTTTGATCGGTTTCGTGCTGGCCTGGATCATGTGGGGCGGGCGCGCGCGCCGTGCCGAACAGGAGGTAGCGCGCCTGCGCAAAGCGCACAGCCAACTGCAAGACACTCTGACCGACCTCACCGAGCAACTCGAGCTGAAAGATGCCGACCTGGCGCGTGCGATGCGCGAAGCCGACGAGGCACGTGAACAGCTCGAAGCACTCGGCCTGGAAAAAGGCGAGCTCGAAGCCGAAAACCTGATCCTGCGGCAGAGGCTCGAAAAACAACAGGCCACCATCCGCTCGCTCGAGCAGACACTCGAAGACCTGAACGACCAGATCGTGGGGCTGAAGACAAAAAACCGTCAGCTCACCGAACAGATCGAACGGGAAGAGGTGGCTTCCAATCTGCTGGCCGAAATGCAGAGCTCGCATCAGGCGTTGATCAACCGCCTGGCCGAACTGGAGCACCGTTTCCGCGAATTGGACGAGAAAAACCGCGAGCTGAGTGAGCGCCTGGTACAGATGGTCGGTGGTGACGCCCTCCCGGGTGCCGCTGCCGAGTCGGCCGCGGTGGCGCCCGAGCCGGTTGTGGCCGACGTGCCGCCCGAGGTGGCACAGGCACGCCAGCACGTCATCCAGGCGGTCCGCGAAAAACTGCCGAAGGTAGCGGAAGGGCAACAAGACGACCTGACGCTCATCCGCGGCATCGGTCCCTTTATCGAGCGCAAACTCAACGAGCTGGGCATATTCACCTACGAGCAGTTGGCGGCGCTCGACGATGAGCTGATCGAACAGCTCACCGTAGCCATCGAATTCTTCCCCGGCCGCATCAAGCGCGACGATTGGGTGGGGCAAGCCCGCCGCCTGAGCACCATCAAAAAGGAAAATCCCGGCGCGCTCAGCGCCGAGGCGCTTTTCCCCGACAATCCCGAAGACCTGACCATCATCGAAGGTATTGGCCCGAAAATCGCCGGACTGCTCAAGGAAAACGGCATCCGCACCTGGGAAGACCTCGCAGCCGCACCCGTAGAGCGCTTGCGCCACATTCTCGAGCAGGCAGGTGGCATTTTCAGGCAGCACGACCCCACTACCTGGCCCATGCAGGCACAGCTCGCCGTCAAGCGCAACTGGAGCAAGCTCAAGGAATATCAGGACTACCTCGTGGGCGGCAAGGAGCCTACCGGGCACGAGGAGTAAGCCGCCAACGGACTGCACCTGGGTTCGTTTGGGCTGCCGCTTGCGCAAAACGGGAACCGCCCACCTCTGGCCATGGCCGGGCCGATCGCAGGGTGTTAAAGATTATTTAAGTATTTGCTTAATAATTCTGCTTGACTCATCTTTGGCCTATGAAATCGAACAAGAACATCTGTGTACGCGTAACGCGCGATGAGGAACAGATCCGCCGCTGTCAGGAGCGGGTGCAAGCCCTGGAAAGCGACGTGGCAGCCTTTGCGGCATTGCTCAGGCTGTCGGGCAATCCGGTGCGCATGAAAATCCTGTGGCTGCTCAACGAAGAGGGTCGTCTGTGCGTGTGCGACCTGGCCGAAATCCTCGGAATGACTGCCTCGGCCATCTCGCAACACCTCAAAAAATTGCGCGAGGGCGGGCTGATTGATCGCGTCCAGGAAGGTGTGACGATTTATTATTTCCTGAAGAAAAATGCCTTGCCTTTGCTGCTTGCTCTGTTCGAATGGATTCCCGCGCATCGGCATGCCGGTATCTTGCCTTGAGGCAATGTTGAGAGGGAGCGACGGAGTGAGGGAGTGCGTGCAGGTGGTGCCGATTTCTCCGATTGGACCGGATAGGGCGAGGAACCGAGGAACCGAAGAATTGAGGATTTGGACAAGCATCTGATAGTCAGTGCGTGCAACGCCATACCCTCAACCCCATTCACTAGTACTTTCCTTTCAACCGAAAAATTTTTGGGCCATTTTTTAAGTAGAAGCTTAAATATTGAGACCATGACACAGAAATCATCCACAGGCAAATGGGCCGGACTGAGCTTGCTTTCGGCCATTGCTGCATCGCTTTGTTGCATTACGCCGGTGCTGGCTTTTATTGCAGGGGCCAGCGGAATGGCGGCCAGTTTTTCGTGGTTGGAGCCGGCGCGTCCCTGGCTGGCAGCCCTGACGATCGGCGTTCTGGGCTTTGCGTGGTATCAGAAGCTCAAGCCCCAACCGGCTGATCCCGAATGTGCCTGTGAAGAAGACGGCAGGGAGCCCTTCCTGCAGAGCAAGACTTTTCTGGGCATCGTGACGGTATTTGCGCTGGTGATGCTGGCTTTCCCCTGGTATGCCGGTGTTTTCTACCCCGATGCACCGCAGAAAGAGGTCATCTACGTGGCTCCCGATGAGGTACAGACCGTCACACTCGACATCAGCGGCATGACCTGCACGGGCTGCGAGGAGCACGTGAATCACGCCGTGACGCAGTTGCCGGGCGTCCTCGAAGCCACGGCCAGCTATAAGGAAGGCAAGGCTGTGGTGCGCTTCGACGCCGGCAAGGTCGATACGGCTGCGATTCGAAAGGCGGTCGATGCTACGGGCTACAAGGTCGTCGGCATGCATCTGGCCGATGCTGCTATCCAGTAATCCGCTTTTCTGTCCTCAAAAGAAAGTGCCATGAAGTTCCGCATCGTGTTCTTTTTCGTTTTGTACCTGGCGGGTGCCGGCTTGCTTGGAGCCCAAGAGGCCCGCACGATCGAGTTTCGCATCGAGGGCATGTCGTGCCAGGCCTGTGCGCGCACCGCTACGCGTGCGCTCGAACAGATCGAAGGGCTGCAGGTGAAAGCCATTGACCCGAAATCGGGGAAGACCGTCGTCGAGGCGCCTGCCGCGGTGAGCACCGACCAGATCAAGCACGCGCTGGCCGAGCAGACCAACTTCGAGGCCTTTTTCGAAGGCGAAACCCTGCCGCGTTCGCTCACGGAGGCCGAACGTGCCGGCCTCGACATCGAAGATCTGCCTGCAGGCCAGAAAGTGCGCTTCAAGAGTCACCTTGCAGCGGGCAAGTACACCATTTTCTACTTTCATGCAGCCTGGTGCGGCCCCTGCCGCCTGTACGGGCCCCGCGTGGAACAACTCGTAGCGGCGCATCCCGACCAACTGGCCCTGCGCAAGGTGGACGTGGGCGACTGGAACACGCCGGTGGCGCGACAGCTTACGAGGGAGTACCGCATGCCCGGACTGCCCTTTACGCTGGTCTTCGACGACAGAGGCAAATTGCTGGGGCAGGTGGTAGGCAATGACGTGGACAAACTGAGGGAGCTGCTTTCGCTCCCGACAGACTGATCGTACAGGGGCCATGCCGTTCCCCACTTTTTACACAAAAAAAGAAATGTCATGAGCTACAGAACGCTTCCCGTTCTTGTCATCTGGTTGCTGGTACTTGCGAGTGGCAGTCCGCGGGCTTTTGCCCAGGCGTGTCCGGCATGCAGCAATCCCGCACTGCAGAGCAGCGAAAAGCTGGAAGCAGGGCTCGACACCCTGCGCCCGCACAGCCTGCGTTTTACCCTGAATGCCACCAACGGCTTCGACTATCAGGGCGGCCATCCCAACGACAAGGGCCTGTCGCCCGAGGGCGACCTCATCACCGTGCCTCTGCACGAGCACGTGGTCTCGCTCGATTTCCTGCGCAGCGAGCTGACCGCCGAATACACCTTTGCCACCAACTGGAGCGTGTGGTTGCGCGTGCCCTTCGACATCAAGGCACAGACGGCCACGGTCAATTTCCTCGAACCGGCAACTCCCTACGAGCAGGAGGCCATCCTGCGCAACCGCGACATTCACCACCGCACGGAGACCTACACCGGCCTGAGCGATCTTCGCTTGCTGTTCGCCCGCCGCATCAACGGCCTGTTCGGGCAGCGGGGCCGTCTGGACGTGGCCTTGGGCACCTCCCTGCCCACGGGCCGCACCGAAGAAGACCCGCTGAAAGCCGGCGACGAAGGGCGCAAGCACCTGCATATCCAGTTCGGTACCGGCACGTTCGATCCGCTTTTCGAGCTGCACTATGCCATGGCCCTCGGCGAGCGGCTCTCGTGGGCCCTGTTCAGCATCAACCGCATCTCGCTCTACGAAAATGTCCATACCTATCGCGGGCCGTTCGAAACGACCAGCGGCACCAGCCTCGGCTGGGAGCTGTCCGACAAGGTGGCCGTGCGCACTACTCTGGCCAATTTCACGCAGACACAGGCCACCTGGGACGGTGTCAGGGATCCCAACTCGGGGCTCATCTCCTGGAATCTGTCGCTCTATCTCACCTTCCGCCTGCCCCACGGGCTGACTATCACGCCGGGCTACCGGCATCCGCTGTGGCAGCGCACCCTGTCCGACGAAGGAGACACCTTCACCTACGGTCCCACCTTCTTGCTCAACGTGTCGCGGCCGTTCTGACCATGAAGGGCGACCGCAAAAACAGAAACACCGCTTTCGTTCCGCGGCTGCTTCGTTTGATTTTTTTGAAAAAAGAGAAACCGAAGAAAACCGAGGATTTCATTCAGTTACACAGAGCGCCACTGAGTACACACTGATTTTCACAGAATCGTAAACTCTGAACGCTCAACCGCTCAACGCTCAACCCGATCAAAAACTGCGCTCAAACTGCGTCCATCTGCGTCTGAAGGCTGCGGTTGCAATGGATGAGCAATCGAAGAACCGAGGAACCGAGTATTTGGCAAAATGCTGATAGTCAATGATAAAAACTTTAAACTTTAAACTTTAAACCCTGAACCCTAACCCTCTTTTCCATCAGACACACAGTCAAAAGAACAACATGCAACAACTCGAACTGACCATCGAAGGAATGACCTGCAGCGGATGCGCTCGCGGCATCGAGGCGCGTTTTGCCGACAAGGCAGGTATAAAGGAAGTACAGGTTTCGTACGAACAGGGCAAAGGCCGCGTGATCTATGACCCGGCCCGCATCAGCGCCGACGAGATTGTGGCGATCGTCGAGCAGGGCGGTCACTATCGCGTCGTGGCGCGCAGCGAGCGGCCTGCCGACGGCCCCGACGAGCAGTCGTTCGATCTGATCATCATCGGCGGCGGCTCGGCGGCATTTTCGGCAGCCATCCGCGCCGAAGAGCTGGGCCTGCGCACGCTCATGATCAACGACGGCCTGCCCATCGGCGGCACCTGTGTCAATGTGGGCTGCGTGCCTTCCAAGCACCTCATTCGCGCGGCCGAGACGGCATGGCATGCGCGCCATTCGCGGTTTCCGGCCATCCGGCCCCGGGGCGCCGAGACCGACTACGGCCGCCTCATCCGCGACGAGTTGGCGCTCGTGGCCGAGATGCGCCAGAAGAAATACCTCGACGTGGTATCCGACTTTCGCCACCTGACCATCGTGCAGGGGCGCGCCGTCTTCGAGGATGCCCACACCGTCGTCGTCGATGGTGCGCAGCGCTATCGGGCCCTGAAGGTGCTGGTCGCCACCGGCGCGCGCCCCAACGTGCCCGCCATCGAGGGGCTGGAAGCGGTGGGCTACCACACCAACCGCACGCTCTTCGCCCTTGAAGAACAGCCGTCCAGCATGACTGTGATGGGCGCCGGCTACGTCGGGCTCGAGATCGCCCAGGCCTGGAACCGCCTCGGCACGCGCGTGCGCATCATCGAGTTTACCGATCGGGTGCTGCGCAGCCAGACGCCCGACCTGAGCGCCGAGATTGCCGGCCAGCTCGAAGCCGAGGGCATTGAGATCCTGCCCAACTTCCGGGCTTTTCTCTTTGAGAAAAAGGATGGCATCACCCGCATCCACTGCAAGTGCCCCGACGGCAGCACTACCGTGCTCGAGGAGCCGGGCATTGTACTGGTCGCTACCGGCATCCGGCCCAATACCGACGGGCTGGGACTGGAGCAGGTGGGTGTTCGGCTCGATGCGCGCGGCCACGTCCAAGTGGACGACCGCATGCGTACCAGTGTGCCGCACATCTTCGCCGCCGGCGACGTGGCCAACACCCCGGCCTACGTCTATACCGCCGCCCTCGAAGGAAAGGTGGCCGTGGAAAACGCCTTCACCAGCACCGACAGCCGCATCGACTACCGGGCCTTGCCGTGGGTAGTATTTACCGACCCGCAGGTGGCGGGTGTCGGCCTCGACGAGGCGCAGGCCGCACAGCAGGGACTGCCGCACGAGGTGCGCACGCTGCCGCTGAGCGAGGTGCCGCGCAGTATCGCCGCCCGCGACACGCGCGGCTTCATCAAGCTGATCCGCAATCCCGAAAACGATCTGTTGCTCGGCGCACGCATCGTGGCAGCCGAAGGCGGCGAACTGGTGCAGGCCCTCGCCATGGCCATCCGCCACGACATACCCGTCAGCGAGCTGGCATCCAGCCTGTATCCCTACCTCACCCTGAGTGAGGGCATCAAGCTGGCAGCGCTCACCTTCCACAAAGACGTGCACAAGCTGAGCTGCTGCGCCGGTTGAGAGCACCCAACTGTGTGGTTCCACCAGGTGCCGGGGCTGAAAAAGCCGAAAAATTTCGGCAATACTCAGCTCGACTTTACCATTTTTCCCCCGGCTCAGGCGACGGCTTGAGTCACCAGGAACCTTAGATACCGGATTCGCTCCCGATAATTTTCAATAAGGTTCTTTTGGGGCCTTATTGAAAATTTGTCTTCCTGCAGTATCTCTGCTCTTACA
>WFYJ01000060.1 GCA_015490175.1 Saprospiraceae bacterium
TCTTTGTTTGAAGCAGTCTTCTGCAGCTCAAGGTTTTTTTTATTTTGACAATCAATTGGTTGATCAAATCCTGAGGCCCCTGAAAAAACCCAAAATCTCGCGCAACAGCTTGTCCCGACGCCAGTCGGGGACGCAAAAAGCTTGTCCCGAACATCGGGGACGCAACGATTCGCAATGTGTTTTTTGTTTTAATTCAGTTTGTTATTCATGGTGTTACGCGTCACGTGTTACGATGTCACGCCGTCACGGACTTTTTTCAGTAGGCTCAATCCTCGGTTCCTCAATCCAAAACATCCATCAACTGATCAACCCCCACCCTTTGAACTGTTTGCCTTCTTCTTCGAGGTGGCGGCGCAGGGGCTGGTGTTCGGGCAGGCTCAGATAAGGGTCTTTTTCGAGGAGGGCAGCGGCGATCTTGCGTGCCTGCTGCACGACGGCGCCGTCTTGCGAGAGGTCGGCCAGGCGCAACTGCAGGATGCCGCTCTGCTGGGTACCTTCCATATTGCCCGGGCCGCGCAGCCGCAGGTCGGCCTCGGCGATCTTGAAACCGTCGTTGGTCTGACACATGATGCGTATGCGCTCGCGGCTCTCGCGCGTGAGCTTGTAGCCCGTCATGAGGATGCAGTACGACTGGTCGGCGCCGCGCCCCACGCGTCCGCGCAACTGGTGTAGCTGCGACAGGCCGAAGCGCTCGGCATGCTCGATGACCATGACGGTGGCGTTGGGCACATTGACGCCCACCTCGATGACGGTGGTGGCCACCATGATGTGCGTCTCGCCGCGCACGAACCGCAGCATCTCGAACTCCTTGTCGGCCGGCTTCATGCGGCCGTGCACCACACTGATCTGGTATTGCGGCGGCGGAAAGGAGCGGCGGATGGCCTCGTAGCCCTGCTCGAGATTGAGCAGGTCCAGCTTCTCGCTTTCCTCGATGAGGGGATAGACCACGTACACCTGCCGCCCCAAGGCGATCTGCTGGCGCATGAAGTCGTACACGCCGTCGCGTTGCCGCTCGGTGCGGTGCACGGTGGTGACGGGCTTGCGGCCCGGCGGCAGCTCGTCGATGATGGACACGTCGAGATCGCCGTAGAGCGTCATGGCCAGCGTGCGCGGAATGGGCGTGGCGGTCATGACGAGGATGTGGGGCGGCAGGTCTTTGCCTTTTTTCCACAGAGCGGCCCGCTGCTTGACGCCGAAGCGGTGCTGCTCGTCGGTGATGGCCAGGCCCAGCCGCTGAAACTCCACCTGCGGTTCGATGAGGGCATGCGTGCCCACCACGATGTGGATGCGCCCTTCGCGCAGCCCTTCGAGGATGGCCTTGCGCTGCTTGCCCTTGACGTTGCCCGACAGGAAGGCCACCTCGATGCCCATGCCTTCGAGGTAGCTGCTGATGCTCTGGTAGTGCTGGCTGGCCAGGATCTCGGTGGGCGCCATGAGGCAGGCCTGGAAGCCGTTGTCTATGGCCAGCAGCATGCTGAGCAGCGCCACGATGGTCTTGCCGCTGCCCACGTCGCCCTGCAGCAGGCGGTTCATCTGGGTGCCCGAGCCCAGGTCGCGCCGTATCTCGCGCACCACGCGCTTCTGGGCGTTGGTCAGCGCGAAGGGCAGCTTCTCGTGGTAGAAGCGCATGAAGTGATCGCCTACCTTTTCGAACACGTGGCCTTTGAGTCTGCGCTTGCGCAAATGCTTGAGCTGCAACAGCCGCAACTGCATGAAGAACAGCTCTTCGAATTTGAGGCGGCGCCGCGCCGCTTCCAGCTCTTCCTCGTTGCGCGGAAAGTGTATTTGCCGAAAGGCCGTGAGGCGTGGTGGAAAGTTGAGGCGGGCCGTGAGCCACCGGGGCAGCACCTCCGGCACGTCTTCGATGGTGAGCTGGTCGAGCAACTGTTGCATGATGCGGCGCCGCTCGCGCTGGTCCAGACGGCGCTGGTTGAGCTTCTCGGTGCTCGGGTACACGGGCGCCATGGTGCGCATGGCCCGGGCGTTGTCGGGGCGCAGCGGCTCCATCTCGGGATGCGGGATGTTGAGCTGGCCCTGGAAAGAGTTGATGCGCCCGAAGACCACGTACTCTTGCCCTACCACCAGGTTTTTTTCGAGCCACTGCAGTCCTCTGAACCACACCAGCTCGATGACGCCCGTCTGGTCGCGCAGGCGCCCCACCAGCCGCTTCTTGTGGCCCGTGCCGATCGTCTCGAGGCGGCGCAGCACGCCCCGCAGCAACACCTCGCCGCTGTCGGGCCGCAACTCGCAGATGGGCGTGAAGCGCGTCTTGTCCACATATCGGAAAGGGTAGTGGTACAGCAGGTCACGCCAGGTGTACAGCCCCAGTTCCTTTTGCAGCAGCTCGGCCTTCCTGGGGCCCACCCCTTTGAGATAGGTGATTGCTGTGTCGAGTTTGCCAGGCATGAAAGTGTTTTATGCTCACCGCAATTCGGTTTGGGAATTTTTGACGATAGTCAATGGTCAATGGACGATAGCCGATGGACATTTTTGATTGAGCAATCGAGGAACCGAGAAATCGAGGATCCGATTCAAGAGCCTGCTGAAAAAGTCGAAAATCATTCAGTTACACAGAGCACCACTGAGCGCGCACTGATTTTCACAGAGTTGTAATCCCTAACCCTGAACCTGAACCCTGAACTCTAAGCCATTGCCACCGGATTTCCCAAACCACTTTGATTTGGGTATACTTCCGTAAAAATAGTGGCTGCGGCCAAAAGGTTGGGGCTGAAGAGGGCGCACCAAAACGAATATGAAGAGCGGGTAGTGTCCCCGATCAACTGATGTCAGACTGCGTTTTCTGCGGCCGAAGGCTGCGGTTGTAATGGATGAGCAATCGAGGAACCGAAGAACCGATGATTTGACAAAATGCTTATAATCAACAAGAAAAACTTTAAACTTTAAACCATGAACGCTAAACCCTCAACCCTCAACGCTGCACCTTTTTGCGATGGGCTCACTTTGTGAGGCTCTGTTCGAGGGCACTGCGCGCACTTCAAAGTGCGTTTTTGCGGAAGCAAAAATATCATTTGTTTGAAATTTTTTGTTTTATTTCGGGTGTCCAAAATCCCTTGACCTCATGTTCGATCGCGCCGTATTGCACCTCGATCTCGATGCTTTTTTCGCTTCCGTCGAGCAGTTGCGCCATCCGGAGTTGCGCGGCAAGCCCGTGCTGATCGGCGGCAAGAGCAGTCGGGCGGTCGTGGCTTCGTGCAGCTACGAGGCGCGCCGTTTTGGCATCCACTCGGCCATGCCCATGCGCACGGCCCTGCAGCGTTGTCCCGACGCCATCGTGCTGCGCGGCGACATGGAGACGTATTCGAAGTATTCGCGCATCGTCACCGAGATCATCGAGGAGGAGGCGCCCCTGTTCGAGAAGGCGAGCATTGACGAGTTCTACGTGGACCTGACGGGCATGGATCGCTTCGTGGGCTGCTGGAAGTGGGCCGTCGAGCTGCGGCGGCGCATCATGAAGGAGACGGGGCTGCCTCTGTCGCAGGCGCTGGCCGTCAACAAGCTGGTGGCCAAGGTAGGGGCGGGCCAGGCCAAGCCCAATGGCGAGCGCCTCATCGAGGCCGGCACCGAACGTCAGTTTCTCGCGCCCCTGTCGGTGCGCAAGCTGCCTGGTGTGGGGCGCGTCACCTGCGAGCGGCTGTGTCTCATGGGCGTGCGCCAGGTGGGTACGCTGGCGCAAATGCCGCCCCGCTTGCTGGAGCAACGCTTCGGCAAGCACGGCAAAGCCCTCTGGCGGAAGGCCAATGGCATCGACGACACGCCGGTACAACCCTGGCACGAACGCAAGAGCATCAGTACCGAACGCACCTTCCACGAAGACACCACCGACATGCAGTGGCTGCGCGACCGCCTCACCGAGATGGTGACGAGGCTGGCCTGGGAGCTGCGCAAAAAGCAAAAGCTCACGGCCAACATCGCCGTCAAGATCCGCTATTCCGATTTCCAGACGTTCAGTCGGCAGCGAAAGATTCCGTACACGGCCCACGACCGCACCCTCATCCGCCATGCGCACGACCTGTTCGAGCAGCTCTACCAGCGCCGCCAGCTCGTGCGCCTCATCGGCCTGCGCTTTGGCGACCTGGTGCACGGCCGCTATCAGCCCGACCTGTTCGACGACACGGCCGAGGAGGTGCACCTGCTCGAGCGCATGGATCACATCCGCGCGCGCTTCGGGCCCGATGCCATCCGGCTGGCCAGCACGCTGCCGAGGAAGAAAGACGTTTTGCCCTGAAACAGGTTGGCCATGCAGTTACACAGAGAACCACTGAGCACACACTGATTTTCACAGAGTTGTAAACCCTCAACCCTCAACCCTCAACCAGGCCAAAAACTGCGCGCAAACTGCGTCCGAAGGCTTCGGTTTCAATGGCTGAGCAATCGAGGAAGCGAGGAATCGATGATTTGGCAAAAAAACTGATAGTCAACAAGAAAAACTTTAAACTTTAAACCCTGAACGCTAAACTTCAAAATCGAAAACAGGCAACCATTTCCACCTCTACACAAATGCCATCAACCTGGATTGAACCACGCTTTCTGTCCGCCTTTCGGCAAACGGGACTCGTCATGGTGCAGAGCACGCGTCATGGAGGCGTGAGTCCGGCGCCGTGGGCCAGCCTCAACCTGGGGCTGCACACCGATGACGCGCCGGAGCGGGTACGCGAGAACCGGCGGCGCTTCTTCGAAGCGCTGGGTATAGACCCGGCCACCGTGGCGGGCGGTCATCAGGTACACGGGGCCGAGGTGTGCGTGGTGGAGCGGGCAGGTCAATACGATGGCTACGATGCCTTCGTCACGGATCGGCCCGGCCTGTTGCTTAGCGTGACGGTGGCCGACTGCGTGCCCGTGCTGTTTTACGACCAGCGCACGGGTGCGGCAGGGGCGGCGCATGCCGGCTGGCGCGGCACGGTAGCCGGCGTCGCCGTGGCCACCCTCAAGGCCATGGAGCACCACTTCGGCACGCGTCCTGCCGACCTGTGGGTGTGGATCGGCGTGGCCATTGGTTTCGACCATTTCGAGGTGGGCGAGGAGGTAGCGCGCCATTTTGCCGCCCGCCAGGGCGAGCACCTGCTCAAAAAGCCGGCCGCACAGCCGGGCAAGTGGTACGTCGACCTGAAGGCTGCCAACCGCGTGCAGCTCGAAGCAGCCGGCGTGCCGCCACGACAAATCGAGGTGGCGCCCTGGTGTACGGTGGCGCACAATGCCGACTTTTTCTCGCATCGGAAGGAGGCGGGCCGCACCGGGCGGATGTTGGCCGTCGTGGGGCGGCGCACATTTTCCCGGGAAAAAAATCGAAGCTGACCCCTTATCTTTGCGCGCAATTTGGAACCACGTCAACCTGAGCGGCTTCAGGTCTCTAAATTGCCTCGCTTCATGCCCAAAGACACTTCCATCCGTTCCGTCCTCATCATCGGCAGTGGTC
>WFYJ01000061.1 GCA_015490175.1 Saprospiraceae bacterium
TGGACGATTTTTTCCGAGATGGAGAGAGGAGAGATGGAGTGAGGGAGTGACCGACCGCGCAAACTGCGTTCAAGCTGCGCTTTCTGCGGCCGAAGGCTGCGGTTTCAATGGATGAGGAACCGAGGAACCGAAGAACCGAGGATTTGAGCAAAGAGGCCTGCTCAAAAAATAGAAAAGTTGTTCAGTTACACAGAGCGCCACTGAGCACGCACTGATTTTCACAGAGTTGTAAACCCGCAACCCTACACGCTCAACCCTCAACAACAGGTCAAAAACTGCGCGCAAACTGCGTCGGTCTGCGGCCGAAGGCTGCGGTTGCAATGGATGAGGAACCGAAGAACCGAGGAACCGAGGATTTGAGCAAAGAGGCCTGCTCAAAAAATAGAAAAGTTGTTCAGTTACACAGAGTACCACTGAGAAGACACTGATTTTCACAGAGTTGTAAACCCTCAACCCTTGTACGGCACCTTTTTTCAGTGGCCTCATCCCTCTTTTTCACATCGGAAACAGGCTGATGGCGCATCCGCCGCCGGGTGCGAGACGCACGGGCAATACGGTAGTAGCGTCCACGCGGCGCTCTTCGATCTCGATGGCCGTGGGGTTGTCGTTCCAGTGAGCGTCGTCGGCGTCGCGATAGACGACGGCGCGGTATGATTTGCCGGAAGGCAGAAAATCGAAAGCCAGTTCGATCCGGCGTTCCTGCTCGTTGGTGAGCGCCCCTGCGAACCAGCGGTCGGTGCCGCGCTCCTGCCGTGCGATGATGACGTATTCGCCCACTTCGCCGCCGAGGACGCGCGTCTGTTCCCAGTCGACCGCCACGTCGCGGATGAACTGGAAGGCGGGGTGCCCCTCGTAGTGTTGCGGCAGGTCGCAGGCCATTTGCACGGGGCTGTAGATGACTACGTAGGCCGCCAGTTGTTGGGCCAGCGTGGTGTTGACCTGGTTGTCGGGCTTCCAGGGGTCGAGCTTGATGTGAAAGACGCCGGGCGTAAAGTCGAAGGGGCCGGCCAGCATGCGCGTGAAGGCCACGGTGGGCAGGTGTGCGGGCGGATTGCCACCGTCTCTGGCCCATGCGTTGAACTCCTGGCCCCGCATGCCCTCGCGCGACAGGGCATTGGGATAAGTGCGGCGGATGCCCGTGTCCTTGATGGGTTCGTGCGCATTGACCGCCACCTGGTATCGGGCGGCCGTCTCGAGCACCTTGCGGTAGTGGTTGACCATCCACTGGCCATGGTGGTACTCGCCCCTGGGGATGATCTTGCCCACGTAACCCGTCTTGACGGTGTGAAGCCCCAGGCGCTGCATGAGCGCATAGGCCGTGTCGAGCTGCTGCTCGTAGGTGCGGGGCGCGGCCGAGGTTTCGTGGTGCATGATGAGGGTCACGCCTTTTGCTCTGGCGTAGCGCACCACCTCTTCGAGGTCGTAGTCGGGGTAGGGCGTGACGAAATCGAACACGCCTTCGCGATCCTCGAAGCCGATCCAGTGCTCCCAGCCCGTGTTCCAGCCTTCGACCAGCACGCCGCCCAAGCCGTTGGCTGCCGCAAAATCAATGTAGCGCCTGGCGTTTTCAGTGGTGGCGCCATGGCGGCCACTGGCCATGTCCCAGGTCGAGATGCCGAGGTGCATCTCCCACCAGATGCCGTTGTACTTCATGGGCCGGACCCACGACACGTCGCCCAGTTTGTTGGGCTCGTTGAGGTTGAGGATGAGGTGAGAGGCGAGCAGGCCGGCCGCGTCGGGACTGATCTGAATGGTGCGCCAGGGCGTGTGGAACGGCAGGGTCACGAGTGCCTTCCAGCCGAAGCGGTCGGAGCCGACCAGCTCGCTTTCCATCAGGAGGCGCGCCGTATCGACGCGCAGCGTCATGCCGGGATAGTTGGTCAGGGCCGCTTCGTGGAAGGCCAGGTGCAGGCCGTCGTCGGTGCGCATGGTCACGGGCGTATTGACGGCGTTGAAGGGAATGTACGTGGCGATGAGGTTGGGGTGGTTGCGCTTGCTCAGCGCATCGATACGGCTGAAACGACTGCGCGTGTAGAGGTGCTCGTAGATGTCCCAGTCGCCGGGTGTCCACCAGCAGGTGTGATCGCCGGTGAGCTGAAACTGCGTGTGCTCGTCCATGATGACGAGCGTGTCGAGGCCGGCCTGAGCGGGAAACTCGAAGCGGAAGCCCAGCCCGTCGTCATAGACGCGGAAACGCACCGTAAAGCGACGCTGTGGCAGCGCCTGCTCGGCAAAGGTGGCCGCCAGCTCGCGATAGTGGTTGCGGATGAGGCGCTGCTCGCCCCACGGCTGCTCCCAGGTCTCGTCGAAGGCAGCCGTGTCGATAGCGGCAAGGCGCAGGCCGCGACCCAGCGGCGGCAAATCCCTGAAGTCGAAGCCCCACCACGAAGTATCGATGACGGTACGCCCCTCGTAGCGCACCACGTATCCGGCTTGCCCCGAGCTGTTTTGCACGAGCGCGACTTCGATTTTGCCGGAAGGCGAAGTGACGACAGGCGATGAGGGAGGCTGCGTTTCATGGCAACTCCACAGCAACAAGGCAAGGACCGCAGCGAGCAGACGCATGGTGGTTCGTTTTTTGAGCTGAAAAGGGCGATGTGGTAAAACTGCACCTTTTTCCAGAATTGCGGGCCGCGCAGGTGCAAAAGAGGAAGCCACACGCAGGCCGGTTTTGCTTTCTGGTTGACTTTTGGGCATTTCTGCAAGGCGTACTCCCGGAAAAGCCGCTACATTTGATCGCACGGCCCTCTCTGCATTCTTTCTGAGACAATTATCCACCAAACATCGACCGATGAAACGACTTCCATCGCTGCGCCACCTCTTGGTGCTTCTGACGCTCACGCTGCTCACACCCGCACTCTGGGCCTGGCAGCCCGCCGCCAACCCGTGGACCGACCTGCCCGAGTCGGCCTTTGCCCGCAAGGACATGGTGCGGCGCGTCGTGCCCGACGCCTACCGCACACTCGCACTCGATTTCGAGGCCATGAAAGCCGCACTGGCCCAGGCACCCGACCGCAGTGCTCCCGAGGCGGCCCAGAGCCCCGTCGTCATCATGTTGCCCATGCCCGACGGCACCTTCGAGCGCTTCCGCGTAGTGGAAGCCTCGGTGATGCATCCCGAGCTGCAGGCCCGCTATCCGGGCATCCGCTCGTATGCGGCGCAGGGCCTGAGCGATCCCACGGCCTACGCCCGCCTCGGCTACTCGCACAAGGGCTTCCACGCCATGGTGCTCTCGGCGCGCCACAGCACCGTCTTCATTGATCCGTATGCCGAAGGCGACGTAGAGCACTACATCAGCTACTACAAAAAGGACTTCCACCGCGCCGACGCCTTCGACTTCGAATGCAAGGTGGACGGCCCCGCCACCGACAGCTTCCAACCCGACGACGCACCGCTGGTGCAAGGCCTCGTACAGGGCGACTGCAGCTTGCGCAAATACCGCCTGGCGCTGGCCTGCACGGGCGAATACGCACAGTACCACGGCGGCACCAAGCCCGACGTGCTGGCCGAGTTCAACGTGGCCATGACACGCGTCAACGGTATTTACGAGCGCGAGCTGGCCGTGACCATGGAGCTGGTACCCAATACCGATACGCTCATCTTCCTCTTCGCCAGCACCGACCCCTATACCAACAACAGTGGCGGGGCCATGCTTTCGCAAAATCAGACCACCTGCGACAACCGCATCGGGCCGGCCAACTACGACATCGGCCACGTCTTCAGCACGGGCGGCGGCGGCGTGGCCGGCCTGGCCGTGGTGTGCGCCTCGGGCGCCAAGGCGCGCGGCGTGACGGGCCTGGCCAACCCCGTGGGCGACCCCTTCTACGTCGATTACGTGGCCCACGAGATGGGCCACCAGTTCGGCGGCAACCACACCTTCAACAACTCCTGCGGCGGCAACCGCAACAACAGCA
The DNA here is from genome assembly GCA_015490175.1 of Saprospiraceae bacterium. Taxonomy (GTDB): domain Bacteria; phylum Bacteroidota; class Bacteroidia; order Chitinophagales; family Saprospiraceae; genus WFYJ01. The sequence goes on from WFYJ01000061.1 coordinate 3,915, forward strand.
CGGCCGTAGAGCCCGGCAGTGGCTCCACCATCATGGCCTATGCCGGCATCTGTTCGCCCAACGTGCAGAACGCCTCCGACGACTACTTCCACGCCATCAGCATCGAGGAGATCACCACCAACATCGAGGCAGGCACGGGCAGTACCTGCCCCATGGTGCTGCCCTCCAACAACAACGCACCCTCGGTTGACGTGCCCGCCACCGAATACACCCTGCCCGTCGGCACGCCCTTCATGCTGACGGCTACCGCCACCGACCCCGACGCCGGCGACATGCTCACCTACTGTTGGGAGCAGATGGACAACGAGATCGTCACGCAGCCGCCCCTGCCCACCAACACGGGCGGGCCGGCCTTCCGCACGCTCGACCCCGTGCCCGAACCCACCCGCTACTTCCCCAACCTCGACGCCATCGTCAACAACCAGACGCCCACCTGGGAGGTATTGCCCTCGGTGAGCCGCGACATGGACTTCCGCGTCACGGTGCGCGACAACCACCTCGGCGCCGGCTGCACCGATGCCGAAGACGTGCACCTCACCTTCACCGACCAGGCCGGCCCCTTCCTCGTCACCGAGCCCAACACCGCACAGACCTGGCTGGTGGGTGAGCCGCGCACCATCACCTGGGACGTGGCCAACACCGACCAGGCACCCGTGGGCTGCGCCGAAGTGGACATCCTGCTGTCGCTCGACGGCGGCTACACCTGGCCCGTGACGCTGGCGCAAAATGTGCCCAACACGGGCAGCTACCTCATCACCGTACCTGACCAGGTGACGAACAGTGCACGCATCATGGTGCGCTGCGCCACCAGCATCTTTTTCGACATCTCCAACGAAAACTTCACCATCGAGCTGCCCCCCGAGCCCACTTTCTTCGCCACCATGCTGCCTTCAGCCGTCGAGGCCTGCCCCGATGACACGCTCAGCTTCGAGATCGTGCTGAATGCCGTGTCGGGTTTTGCGGAAGCAGTAACCCTGAGCATGAGCGGGCTGCCGCCCAATGCCATGGTCAGCTTTTCGCAAAATGGCGTCGTGCCCCCCGCCACCATCACGGCGACCCTCACCGGACTGACGGCCGACGATGCCGGCCAATGGACGATTACCCTCAACGCCCAGTCGTCCTCTGTCATGCGAACAATCAATGCCACGCTCACCCTCTACGAAGGCATGCCGGCTTCGGCCCCTCTGCTCGCCACGCCCGCTGACGGCCTCGCAGAACAGCCCACAGCGCCGACGCTGAGCTGGAATGCGGTGGCCGGCGCTACGAGCTATCGCGTCCTGGTCGATCGGTCGCCGGCTTTCGATACGGGTGTGCCGGGCCAATGGACCACCGACGCCACCACCCTCGCACTCGACGGCCTCGACGAACAGACGGTGTACTACTGGCGCGTGCAGGCCCTGAATGCCTGCGGCGAAGGGCCCTGGAGTGCTACATTCGCCTTCCAGACCGGCCAGAGCGAATGCCTTGTCTATTCGGCCGATGACCTGCCCGTGCCCATTCCTTCCACCCAGACGGGCACCTACACCTCGACCATCGAAGTGCCAGACGACTTCGTCCTCACCGACGTCAACGTGCCCGAGCTGCAGATCACCCACACCTGGGTGGGCGACCTGGGTGCCACCCTCACCGCTCCCGACGGCACCACCATCGTGCTGTTCGACCAGCCGGGCGTGCCCGACAACAACTTCGGCTGTAGCGGCGACAACATGGACGTCAGCTTCGACGACGATGCACCCAATGGGCCCGACATTCTGGAAAACATGTGCAACGAAAACGACCCTGTCGCCATCGTCGGCGACTTTCAGCCCATTGACCCGCTGGCCACCTTCAACGGCATGAATGCCCCGGGCACCTGGACGCTCGCCATCTCGGACAACTTCAATGAAGACGGTGGCAGCCTCGATGCATGGGCGCTCGAGCTGTGCCGCAGCGTGACGCCCCCTGCCACGCCCGAGATCGCCGTCCAGCCGCTCATTGTGGCGGCCGGCTCCTCCGCCCCATTGACGCCCATGCAGCTCATGCCCGCTCTCGACACGCCCTTCACCTACACGCTGCTTGCCTTGCCGGCAAACGGCACCCTCGATATCGGCGGCACGCAGGCGGGCACGGGCGCGACCTTCACCCAAGCCGCTCTCGAAGCCGGCATCGTAACCTATGCACACGACGGCGGAACGGCCATGACCGACACACTCCTGCTCGACGCCCTCAGTGCCGACGGCGGCTGGCTGCACGGCCTGATCGTGCCGGTGGTCATCCTGCAGAATACGCTTGTCCTTGCTGCCGACGTGCAGGACGCCAGCTGCCAAGGCGCCGCCGACGGCCGCATTGCCGCTGTCGTTTCGGGCGGGTATGCGCCTTTCAGCTACAGCCTCGATGGGGGGCCGGCACAGAGCGATTCGATCTTTCAGAATTTGCCGGCAGGCACCTACCAGCTTGTCGTGACAGACGTTTATGGCTTTGCCGATACAGCAAATGTCGTCGTCGCCGAGCCCGACCCGCTGACGGTCAACGCCCAGACGCAGGGCGACAGCATCGTATGCGCACCCGCCGGCGGCACGCCGCCTTACCAGTACAGCCTCGACGGCCAAACTTTCCAGAATGCGCCCGTATTCGGCGATCTGCCCGACGGCGTGTACACCGTGACCGTCATGGATGCCCACGGCTGCACGGCACAAGAGCAGGTCATCCTGGCGACACAGGCCCTCGTGGCGGCTGCCACCCTCGAAAACGACATCACCTGCAACAATGACAACGACGCCACCATCAGTGTGATGGCTGCCGGCGGCATTCCGCCCTACACCTACAGCCTCGACGGGCAAAACTTCCAGAGTGCGCCCCTGTTCACCAATTTGCCGGAAGGCAGCTACACCGTCATCGTACAGGACGATGCGGGCTTTCAGGTGCAGACCAACACCGTCGTGGTGACCAACCCGCCCCCGCTCCAGGCCAGTGCCACCGTCACGGGCTATCAGCTCATGGGCAGTGCCAGCGGCGGCACGCCGCCCTACACTTACAGCCTCGACGGGCAAAACTTCCAGAGCAATCCCTCTTTCACGCCGGGCAATGGCACCTGGACGCTCACCGTCATGGACAGCCACGGTTGTACGGCTACCGCCCAGGCCACTCTCGACGTGGCGCCACTCACGGCTTCGGCTGCCGTGCACAGCAACGTACTGTGTTTTGGCGGAAGCCAGGGCAGCATCATCGCCACGGCCAGCGGCGGCGTACCGCCCTACGAATACAGCCTCAACGGCATCGACTGGCAGACGGAGCCGCTCTTCGACGGCCTGCCCGCCGGCACCTACGTCGTACAGGTGCGCGACGCGGGCGGCGTGATGACGACGAGCAACCTGGTGACCCTCAGTGAGCCGCCGGCACTCACCGTCACGGCCGTAGCTGCCAACTACCAGATCGAAGTGACGGCCTCGGGTGGCACGCCGCCCTACACCTACAGCCTCGACGGCGGCCCCGCACAGACAGACAACGTCTTCACGGGCATTGATGCCAGCGGCGACTACCTGATCACAGTGGTGGACAGCAACGGCTGCACGGTCAGCATCGTGCTTGCCGTGTCGGTAGTCGAATCGGCCGACGTGGTCTTCAACGAGCCGGCCTGCGCCGGCGACCCCGTCCAGATGGTGGTTACCGACGTGACGGGCGGCACGCCGCCCTACGAGTACAGCCTCGACGGGCAGCACTGGCAGCTCGACCCCGTGCTCGAAGACGTGATCGCGGGCACCTTCTACGTCTGGGTGCGCGACGCCAACGGCTTCGTGTGGCAGTCGCCGCCCTATGTGGTGGACCTGACGCCGCTCGTGGTCGAGGCCGCCGTCAGCGGCAACGACGTGACGCTCTCGGCCACGGGAGGCGTGCCGCCCTACACCTGGAGCATCGACGGCACGACCTTCTTCGATGCGGCCACCTTCGAAGACCTGCCCAACGGCAACTATACGGGCTACGTGGCCGACGCCAACGGCTGCGTGCAACAGGTGAACTTTACCATTGACGTGGTGCAGGGCGCCGCCCTCGACCTCACCGACCCGAGCTGTGCCGGCAGCGCCGACGGCGAAATCGAAGTGACGGCCGTAGATGGCGGCAGCGGCCCCTACAGTTACAGCCTCGACGGGCAAACCTTCCAGGATGAGCCGCTCTTCACCGACCTGCCCGCCGGCAACTACACGCTCTACATCCAGGACGCCTCGGGATTCGTCTTTGCCATGGACGTGACGCTCACCGATCCGGCCCCGCTGACGCTCGAGACCACCCTCACCGACGACACCATCGTCGCCCACGCCTCGGGCGGCACGCCGCCCTACCAGTACAGCATCGACGGCGGCGTCACGTTCCAGACCGACAGCACCTTCAGCGACCTGCCGCCCGGCGACTACACCGTGCTGGTACGCGACCTGAACGGCTGCCTGGCCTTCGTCGAGGTGAGCGTCATGCCCAATGCCGCCACCGAGGCAGGAGCGCTGTCCTTTGCGCTGTGGCCCAACCCCACCGACGGCCGCCTGTACCTGCGCCTGCCCGATGCGGGCCGTGCCACCATCGAGCTGTTCGACCTGACGGGCCGCACCGTCATGCAGCAGGTATGGCTTTCGCCAAATGCCGGAGCGGTGCACACGCTCGACCTGCACCATTTGCCGGCAGGCAGCTATACCATCCGCATCGTGCTCAACGACCGAACCGGTATCCGGCCGCTGATCGTGGTGCAGTGAGTCGGCAGGCCGTACACAGACGAAGCAAGCGCCGCTCCGGCACGTACCGGGGCGGCGCTTTTGCGTCGCAGCGCCGACGGGTGGCATTTGCCGAAAGGCAATATTTTGGCACATGCCATGCGCTTGCGCAAACGACATATCGCCCTGGCCCTGCTCTGCGTCCTGCTCTGGGGCACCTGCCGCCTGCCGGAACTCAACTTCCGCACCCCCGACAGGGTGCTGTTGCGTCAGCTCCGCCAGGCAGGGCAACAGCAGGTGGAGGCGGGCACCCTCACCGCCGCCGGCCACCACATCCACTACTTGCGCGCCGGGGCCGACACGCTGCCGCTCGTCATGGTGGTCCATGGCTCGCCCGGCTCGGCATCGGCCTGCATGCCTTTCCTGCGCGACACGCTGCTGACGCAAAAAGCGCAGGTGGTGGCTCCCGACCGGCCCGGCTTCGGCTGGTCCGACTACGGCCGTGCCGAACCCTCACTGCAGCGCCAAGCCGCCGCCCTCGCGCCTCTGCTGCGCCACGCACCGTCCCCCCGCATCCTCGTGGGACACAGCTATGGTGGCCCCGTCGTCGTGCGCCTGGCCATGGACTATCCCGAGCTGGTCGAGGGCCTGGTCATCGTGGCAGGCTCACTGGCACCCGAGCTCGAACCGCGCGAGTGGTGGCGCGCCCCCCTCGACTGGCCGCCGCTGCGGTGGCTCATCCCGCCGGCCCTGTGCGTGAGCAACGAAGAAATTGCCGCCCTTTACGACGAGCTGCGCGCCATGGAACCCCTCTGGCCACGCGTGCAATGCCCCATCACGGTCATCCAGGGCGAAAAAGACCGGCTCGTGCCGCCCGGCAATGCCGCATACGTGCAGCGCATGGCCACGCACAGCCCACGCGTGCAGGTACGCCTGTTGCCCGACGGCAACCATTTTATCTTCTGGACGCGATACCAGCTCGTGCGCCAATCCGTTCTTGAACTTCTTGAAGGCTGATTCCTTATACCCTGATGCCGGACGCTCCCGGCTTTCGCCAAAAAACACCCCGACATGCATCTCCTGCTCTGCACCCTGCTGCTCGCCGCCCTGCCCCCCGAGACCGGCACCCTCATCATCGAAGTGCAGGGCATCGAAGAAGCCCGCGGCTTCATCTGGATCGGCCTGTACGATTCCGAAGCGCACTACATGGTCAAGGAAAAAGCCATCGTCAAGGGCTACGACGTGACCCACACCGGCACCATGCGCCTCGAAGTGGACGACCTGCCCGCCGGACGCTGGGCCATCGCCATCTTTCACGACATCAACGGCAACGGCGAGCTCGACACCAACTACCTCGGCATACCCAACGAGCCCTACGCCTTCTCGCGCAAGCCCCCCTCCAGATGGCGCATGCCCCGCTACGACGAGGTGGCCATACTCTTCCGGCCGCCCCTGCAGCGCCTCACCGTCACCCTCGAACGCTGGAGCCTCTGAGCACGAAAGGCCACCCCAACAGGGCGGCTTTCCGGCGGAAGCCAGAGGGCGACAAACCGTCGTCCTCGGACCGGTCAGCGCGTAGCTGCTCGCCAAAGAAAACACATCGGCCCCATACCACGCAACCGTCCATACCCATTTTGCCAGCCCCTTGCATTTCACGTGCGCACACCCGCACCTTTGCCCTGCGGCTCACCCCTTCGAGCCGAAGGTCCGGGGACCACACCCCGGCCCCCGGACCGGGTGCCAGAAGGCTGCCTCACCAGAGGTGGCCTTTTGTGCTTGGGGGGTGACAAAATCCGCGGATCATCCCCACGCGTGTGGGGAACACCCTCAACGGGAGGAAGTCTTGGCCGGTCGCGCTCCCCTTGTTTCAATTCCACTTTGGTCCGATTATAAGCCGATCGAGGCTGCATTGAGGATCCCTTTTTCATACTGTTTCAATTCCACTTTGGTCCGATTATAAGACAACGAGAGCCAACTCATATTCAGCTCGACTTTACCATTTTTCCCCCGGCTCAGGCGACGGCTTGAGTCACCAGGAACCTTAGATACCGGATTCGCTCCCGATAATTTTCAATAAGGTTCTTTTGGGGCCTTATTGAAAATTTGTCTTCCTGCAGTATCTCTGCTCTTACA
>WFYJ01000062.1 GCA_015490175.1 Saprospiraceae bacterium
CCGGACATATCACGTCGGGATTGATGAGGGAGGTGTCGATGCAGGAGGAGTCGCACAGGCCGGGCGTCCAACTGGTCACTCCACTCCAGAGCGTAGCGACACAGGAATTGTAGTAGGTGACTCCATTACATCCACATACGGGCTCATAGACATCCACACAGATACCGGTAGGAATGATCAGGCTGGAGTCCACACAGGGCACGTCGGGGCATGGCCCGGGCGTCCAGCTCGTGATGCCGTGCTCATAGAAGGCCACACACACATTCTCGTAGGTGACGCCGTCGCACCCACATACCGGATCGTCCACCACCGGACATATCACGTCGGGATTGATGGCCGAGGTATCGATGCAGGAGGGATTGCAGGGCCCGGGCGTCCAGCTCGTCACGCCTCCCTGCACGATGGCCACGCACGAATTGGGATAGGTCACGCCGTTGCAACCGCACACGGGGTCGTAGCCGCCCGTACACCAGATGTTGGGATCAATCAGGCTGGAGTCCACACAGGGCACGTCGGGGCATGGGCCGGGTGTCCAGCTCGTCACGCCGTGCCATTGGGTGGCTTCGCAGGCGTTGTTGTAGGTCACGCCATCGCAGCCGCAGACCGGGTCGTAAATTGCCGGACAGGGCTCGTCGAGGTTGATGAGGGTGGAGTCGATACAGGGTGTGGGGCAGTCGAGCAGCACCTCGACCCATACGTAACAGCACCAGCCCGATATTTCGTCGAGTAGCCATGTCTTGATGAGCACCACATCGCCGGGATTGCCACCCTGAAGCGTCAGGGGCGTGCAAGTGGGATCGCCCATCCAGCTCAGCATGTCGGGCACGACGGTGATGCCGGGTGTCTGCACCTCGAACAGCACGACCGAGGGCGTCTCGTCGCTCTGGTTGAACACGCAAAGGTTGGGGATCGTCCAGGTGCCGTCGGCATTGCAGACCACCTCATCGGCACCGGTCACGACGGCACAGTCGGAGCATTCCACCTTGGCGGTGTCGGGGCAGGCCATAAGTGTTCCGGGCAGGTTGGGGCCGGTGTACACCCAATAGGTGACGAAGGTGATTGGCTCGTCGTTGGCGTCGTCGGTGTTGAGGCAGAAAGTAAAAGGCGGTACGGCGCCTTTGGGCATAGGCCCGTTGTTCCAGTAGGCGCGCAAGTTGTCGGGTGCGAGCAGTGTAATCACCCAGTTGGGATCGGCCGAGTAGTTGCTGAAGACGACATTCGGCGTTTCTATGCGTACATCCAGGCCGAAGACATTGAAGCAAGCTTCATTCCAGGGGCGCAGTTCATAGCAGCAATCGTCATGTATAGCACCGGTGTTGGTGCCAAGAGGCAAAGTGGACACGATCTCTATCTCGAGTCCATCGCACGTCAGCGGGGGCAGCGCGATACAATGCTCGAAGCGGCAGCACTCTTCTCCGTTGCTGAAGAGGATGAATTGCACACAGAACTCCTCGCCCGGGGGCGCGTCAAATGAAAAGGTCGTGGTGAAGGGGCCTGCCGTGGCTCCCGGCGCAATGGGAAATTCGCCCGGATAGTTGTTCATGGAGAAGTACTGTGGCGAAGCCGTGGCGCCGGCGGGCAATCCTGTCAGCAGGAAGGAAGTCACGGGCTGGTTGCCGAGATTGGTCAGGAAGAAGGTGTACTGTACCGTTTGCAGGGCATTGATGCAGGTGTCGGGTTCGATGAGCTCTTCGACGATGGCGCCGCAGGTATCGGGGGGCGGCACCTGGCACACGCCGAAGACGATGTCCACAAGTGCCGGCGCCGGCACGCAGCTCAGCGAGTCCACTGCGGCTGTGTAAAACACCGAGTCGGTAGAGAAGAACCAGCCCGGTTGGGACTGCGCCTGGATGGTGTGATCGCAGCCCCATGCTCCCTCGTCGAAGGCGCAACCGCTGGGGCCGGTGGTCAGATTGGTCACGGCCACGAGATTGGGCGTGGAGGGGCATATGGTGGTGTGCGTGATCGGCCAGTCGGGCAGCGGCGGCTCGCCGGGGTCCGGCATGCCGTTGCAGTTCAGGTCGTGAAAGACACAGGCCGTGAAGATCCAGGTGGGGATGTTGTTGCCGAAGACGAGCCCTTCGTAAAAGCCGTCGGGCACGGCCACCACCTCGTACCAGGGCGGATCAATGGGCCAGGTGGGCACGTAATAGTCGCCGTTCTGAGCTTCTTCCACGCGATAGGTGGCTGGTGCCGGCACTTCGGCATTGACGCAGCCGCCGGCTTCGGTGTGGACGATGATTTCCTCGTTCGTCGCGGTATTGACGATGCGGAACGGCCAGTTGGCCAGGCCTTCCTCGTCGTCGTCCCAATGGCCGTTGCAGTTGCGGTCTTCCCACTTGCAGATGTGCAGCGTGGCAGAGGGCGGCACCGTCAGCACCACCCCGAAGTCGAGCGCACCCACGTCCTGCCCCGGAACGACCATGAAAGAATATCCGCCCGTGGTGGGGTAGGTCTGGTCGTAGCCGGGCATCACGTTGAGCAGCAGCACCACCGAATGGGGTGCGCCCGCGGGGTCGGGCGCCACCTCGATGTCGTAGCAGCCCGTGCTGTCGGTCGTCGCGATCTGTGAGGTGCCGGTGGTCAGGTCGGTAAAGAGCACCTCCCAGCCGGGCAGGGTGGGCTCGCCGGCATCCCACTGGTGATTGGCGTTCTGGTCGGCGAACACGCAGCCGGTAAGGTGTACGGTGGCTGTCTGGGCCGACAGGGCGGCGGGCAGGCACAGCCATGCCGCCAGGCCCACAAGACAGGTAGCGAGCTTGTTCATAGTGCATGTTTTTTTGAGGTGAACAGGAAGGTGTTTGTCCGTTCGGGCCGGTTTGCAGTTGGCGGGTTGTCTGTTACGGAAAGACGAGCCGTGGCAAATGCACCGTTGGGCAGGAGATCAGTCAGAGACAGGCGTCGCACTCATTCGGCATGCAGTTCGGGGTGCGTAGTGCGCCGCAAGGGCGCATCACAAAGTGTCGCGATACGAGACAGGCATCCATCCGGTTTTCAAAGCTACCCGGTTTTGCACTCAAAATCAAGACGAAACGGCAGGCTCCACCCGTTCATCGCGCCTGGCGGCGGGTTCTTATGCGGAGGTTTGCGTTTTTTCCGGTTGTCGTGCGTGGCCATTTGGCGAAAGCCCCGACCAGCGCGATCTTGGCCTCCGATCCTGTTTTTGCACCAAATGCTGCACCATGCCCGCCCGTCTGGTAGCCATGCCCTTCATCATTGCCTCGGCCATCCTGCTGTACCTGGCCTGGGAAGAAAGCGAGCGCTATGCGTGGTGGCTGGCCCTCACCCTGCCCGCCCTGGCTGCCATCTACATCCTGTCCAACGAAATCAACTGGTGGTGGTACCAGAAGCACCCGCCCCCTCTGCCCGGCCGCGTGCGCGAGCTGCTTGCCATGAAGCACGCCTGGTACCAGTTGTTGCCGCTGGAGCTGAAGCAACGCTTCCGCGAGCGGCTGGCACTAATGATGGAGGCCACCGACTTCATCCCGCGCGTGCCTATGGACGAGGTGCCGCCCGACCTCAAGGCCATGGCGGTAGCGGGTGCCGTGCAGCTCACCCTCGGCCTCGACGAGTTTCTGATGCCGCCCTACGAGCACGTGGTGCTCTACAACCACCCTTTCCCCTCGCCCCTTTATCCCGACCGGTTGCACCTGAGCGAGGTAGAAGACGAAGACGGCACCCTGCTGTTCAGCGCACCCCACCTGGTGAAGGGCTTCCTCGAGCCGCACCGCTATTTCCACATCGGCCTGTACGAGTGGAGCCGCGCCTGGCGCCGCGTGCATCCCGAGGTGTCGTTTCCCGAGGCGCCGGCCGATTTTGCCGAAAGGCTGGAACAGGCAAGCGGCGTGTCCGTGCAGCGCCTGCTCCAATACATGGGGCTGCCCGAGCTCGACCTGGTGTCGGTGGCGCTGGTGTGGTATTTCGTGTACCCTGAAAAGTTCGAAGCTGCGCTGCCCGAATGGGCCGAGGCCTTCGCCCGGACGTTCCGCTGCCGTGCCTTCGTGGGGCTGGGCGTGCAGCTTCCCGCCTGAGTGGATATACCCAATACAATCCGGCTTATTGAGATGGAGTGAATGAGTGAGTGAGTGAGTGAAGAGTGCCGATTCCACCGATTTGACCGATTGCACCTCCACCTTTTGTTTCGGGTATGTTTTTTCGCCTTTCGGCAAATGATACCCGGCCGCGCTATTCCTCACCGGGGAGCGGCCAGCCGAAGCGGTCCCAGTCTTCTTCGGTATCGACGTCGGGAAGGGGCTCGATAAGGGCGTGCGACAGGCCCTCCTGCTCGATGCGCTCAACGGTGCGCTGCAATACCAGCGGCGTGCTCCACTCGATATAGGTAAACAAGGCGGGCTGCGGCTGCTTCAGGCCGATGAGGTAGTAGCCGCCGTCGAGGGCCGGACCCAGCACCACGTCGTGGCGGTCGAGCAGGTCGAAGGCTTGCTCGAGGTGGGCGGGCGCAAGGCGGGGGCAATCGCTGCCGATGAGCAGGGCGCGCTCGTGCGTCTGCAGTGCCTCGTGGAAGGCCAGCCACATGCGCTCGCCCAGATCGACGCCCTGCTGCACGCGACGGTGAAAGTGGACGGCGGGCCAGTCGTCGTCTTCGGGCAGATGGTTGTCGTAGTACACATACCGCTCGGCAGGCAGCTGCAGCGCCACCTGGCGCGTGTGGCGCAGCAGCTCGCGATAGATGGCCAGGGCGCGCTCGGGGCCGGCCGTGCGGGCCACGCGGGTCTTGACTTTTCCCGCTACGGGGTTCTTGATGAAGATGAGCAAGGCGCGCTGCGACATGGGCAGTCGGGATTTTTGCGTCGTGCAGAATCGGGCCGCAAAAATAGGCCCCCTCGCGGCAGGGGCTGATGTCCGCCAAACGATATTTGCCTGATTTCGTTCCTGAGGCTCCCGGAAATCCCCGGTGCTCACGCAAAAACTTGTTCCGACTCGTCGGAAGCTTGCCCCGACGAGCGCCGCATCGAGATGCCGGGCAAGGCCGAATACATCCGCAAGTTCGTGCAGCACCGGCGCTACTGGCTGGAGGCATTTGCCGAAAGGCTGACGGCAGACGAGCGCGCAAAGTGAGTTTGTATCTTTGCGCGAAAAAACTCATGAAAACGAAAGAGGAGATCGTCAGCAATTGGCTGCCGCGCTATACCGGCATGCCGCTCGAGGAGTTCGGCCAGTACATTCTGTTGACCAACTTTACCAACTACGTCGAGCTGTTCGCCCAGCGCTTCGACGTGCCCATCTACGGCCAGGGCAAGCCCTTCCAGTGCGCCACGGCCGAAGGCATCACCATGATCAACTTCGGCATGGGCAGCCCCAACGCCGCCACCGTCATGGATCTGCTGTCGGCCATCAGCCCCAAGGCAGCCCTCTTCCTCGGCAAGTGCGGGGGGCTGAAGAAGAAAACCAGCATCGGCGACCTGATCCTGCCCATCGCGGCCATACGAGGCGAGGGTACGTCGAACGACTACATGCCGCCCGAGGTGCCCGCCCTGCCGGCTTTCGCCCTCCAAAAAGCCGTCTCGACCACCATCCGCGACTACGCACGCGACTACTGGACCGGCACGGTCTATACCACCAACCGGCGCGTGTGGGAGCACGACAAGGCCTTCAAGAAGTACCTGCGCACGCTGCGCTGCATGGCCATCGACATGGAGACGGCCACGCTCTTCACCGTGGCGTTCAAGAACAAGATCCCGGCGGGCGCCCTCCTGCTCGTGTCCGACACGCCCATGATTCCCGAAGGCGTCAAAACCGACGAGAGCGACCGCAAAGTGACCGAAAACTACGTCGAACTGCACGTCAGCATCGGCATTGACAGTCTGAAGCAGCTCATCAACAACGGACTGACGGTCAAGCACCTGAAGTTCTGATTCCGGGTCAATGTCCTTGAAAAGGTGATTTTGCATCAACGAAGTTGAGGGTTTTTGCATTGATTATCAGTTTTTTGCGCAAATCCTCGAATCTTCGTTCCTCAATCAAAAATGTCCATCGTCCATCGTCTGAACAATCTTTCCAAAGTTTTCAGCTTTCGCAAAATGCGACCCATGACCGACACCACGACCATCCGGCTGCTGGCCTTCGGCATTGCCCGCGACATCTGCGGCGGTGCTGAGGTGGCACTCGATTTGCCGAAAGGCGCCACCGTAGGCCGGCTGCGGGAGGCGCTGTTGCAGCGCTTTCCGCGCCTGCTCGACCTGCGGAGCATCGCCATTGCCGTCAACAACGAGTACGCCCGCGACGAGCAAGTGCTGCAGCCCGACGACGAGGTGGCCCTCATCCCGCCCGTGAGTGGGGGGTGAGACAATGTGCCTGAACGACCTGATCCGAATCAACTTGCCCCGGTACATGCGCTACTGCCTGCTCATTGCCTGCCTGTTGCTGTCCTTTGGGGCTTCGGCCCGCGAGGGCAGCAGGCTCGTGGCCGAAGCCGTGCCCGAAGGCGGCTTTTATTCGGGCCCTGTCGAAGTGCAGCTGCTCACTCCCGAAGGCACCATCTACTACACCCTCGACGGCCGCGACCCGCGCACCAAAGCGGGGGTGCGCTATACCCGTCCGCTGCAGTTGCAGCGCACCACGGTGGTGCGGGTGGCCGTGCGCGCCAACGGCCGCTGGGGTCCCGTCCTGTCGTACACCTGGTTCATTGATGAGCCCGCCACCACACTGCCGGTGGTCTCGCTCGCCATCGATCCCGACGTTTTGTTCCATCCCGTCTATGGGTTGTTCGTGGAAGGGCCCAATGCCGTGGACACGCTGTGGCGCAAGCCCGGCGCCAATTTCTGGTCGCGCAAGGAAGTGCCCGTCAGTGTCGAGCTGTACGAGACCGACGGCACCTGCGTGTATCGCAGCTTGTCGGGCATGCGCCTCTTCGGCGGCATGAGCCGCCTGTTTCCACAAAAATCGCTGGCCCTGGTGGCACGCAAGCGCTATGGTGCGCGCCGCATTGCCCATCCCGTCTTTGGCAAGCAGGGGCCGCGCAAGTTCAAGTACCTGGTGTTGCGCAACAGCGGCAGCGACTGGGGCAAGGCCTGGATGCGCGACGCCCTCACCGCCAGCCTCATCGAAGACTGGGACCTGGACCACCAGGCCCACCGCCCGGCCATCGCCTACATCAACGGGCGCTACTGGGGGCTGTATCACCTGCGCGAAAAGGTGAACCGCTACTTCATCGCCGGCCACCACGAGGTGGACAAAGACAGCATTGACCTGCTCGAACACCGCGGCTACCTGAAGCGCGGCAGCCGCTTGCACTACCTGCGCCTGCTCGACTACCTGCAACAGCACGAGCTGAGTGACGAGGCGGCCTTCGCATGGGTGGCCGGCCAGATGGAGGTGGACAACTTCGCCGACTACCAGATCGTCCAGATCTTTATCGACAACCGCGATGCCGGAGGCAACATCAAGTACTGGCGCCCGCAGACACCCGACGGCCGCTGGCGATGGATCCTCTACGACACTGACTGGGGCTACGGCCTCCACGACAGCACGGCCTGGCGCTTCAATTCGCTGGCGTTCCACACGGCTCCCGACGGCCCCGCCTGGCCCAACCCGCCCTGGAGTACCTTCATTTTGCGCAAGCTGCTCGAAAACAAAGGCTTCCGCCAAAAATTCGTGCGCCGCTTTGCCGACCGGCTCAACACCTCTTTTCGCAGCGAACGCGTGCTGGCCAAGATAGACGCACTCTACCGCGCCATGCTGCCCGAGATGCCACGCCACCTGAAGCGCTGGCGCCGCAGCCCCGACCGCTGGAAGCAGGAGGTGGAACGAGTGCGCACCTTTGCGCGGCAGCGGCCGGCCCACATGTGGCAACACCTGCAGGAATACTTCGGCCTGCCCGATCCCGTCTCCATACGCATCGAAAGCACGCCCGGTGGCACCGTGCGCCTCAACCAACTCGTCACCGTCACGCCCGAAGCGCCCTTCGACGGCCGATACTTTCCCGGCATCGCCCTCGAGCTGACGGCCGAGCCGGCCCTGGGCTTCCGCTTTGCCGGCTGGGAAGGACTCGACACCGACGAGCCGACCCTCTACCTGACGCCCGAGATGCTGCCCGACGCCAAACTCGTAGCCCGCTTCGAGCCCTACCAGCACCCCCTGGTGGGCCGCCTCGTCATCAACGAAGTGTGCCCCTACAACCCCGAGACGGGCGACTGGATCGAGCTGTACAACGCCAGCGACACGCCCCTCTGGCTCGACGACTGGGTGCTGACCGACCGCACCCACCGCATCGGCCTGCCCCACCTCGTCGTGCCGGCAGGAGGATACCTCGTGCTGGCGCGCGATTCTTCGGCTTTCGCCAAACGATTCCCCTATGCCTACAACGTCAGCGGCGCACTCACCTTCGGACTCAACAAGCGCCACGAGCGCCTGGCCCTCTTCAGCCCCGACGGCGCCCTCGTCAGCCAGATGAGCTGGCACCTCATGCCGCTGGATACCGCCTTCACGCTCAGCCTCAGCCTGCCCTGGCTCGACGCCTCCCAACCCGATAACTGGATGCTCGAAGCCGGCCATGGCACCCCCTGCAGCGCCAATACCTATTTCGTCGAAACGCGCATCGCCGAACGCCGCCGCCTCTGGGCCCAGGTGGGTGGCGCCGCCGGCGTGCTGGCCCTGTCGCTGTTGTTGCTCGTGCTGCGCATGCGCAAGCGCATTTGAAGGACGGGAGGGAGTGAGGGAGCGACAGAGCGAGGGAGAGAGGAGTGAGGAGAGTGATGGAGGTAGTGACGCACGGCGGTGCGTCTGACGGTCCTGCGTTCATCTGCGGCCGAAGGCTGCGGTTGCATTGAGTGAGGTTGAGACCGCTGCGCGGATGTTGATTCCGACAGGTCGGATCCTGTCCCGGATACGGGAACACGCGCCACAAAGCGGCGTGTTGAGAGGACCTTTTGATGAATGAGGAACCGAGGAACCGAGCACTTGACAACACCCTGATAATCAATCAGAAAAACTTTAAACTCTAAACTCGAGGCCCCTGAAAAAACCCCAAATCTCACGCAACAACTTGTTCCGACTATTCGGAAGCCTGCCCCGAGCATCGGGAGCCCGTCCCGACGCCAGTCGGGGACGCAACGATTCGCGATGTATTTTTTTGTTTTAAATCAGTATGTTATCTATAGTGGACACGCGTCACGCGTTACGTTGTCACGTTGTTACGTTGTTACGTTGTCACGTTGTTACGGACTTTTTTCAGGGCGCTCAAACTCTAAACTCTGACTCTAAACCCTGTTGAGACCCGCTCCA
>WFYJ01000063.1 GCA_015490175.1 Saprospiraceae bacterium
GATCGGCTCGTACTTCCACCCCAAGCCCGGCCTGCGAAGAGAGGTGGCCGATGCACTTCAGCAGCCGACGGTGCCTTGGCCCATTACTTTGGGTTTTCCGTTTGGCAGGCAAAGTGTGTGGCCCCGGTGCCGTTTGCCCACTGGATAATGGCTCTTGTAATGACGCTCAAAATGTGCTCGTTGCACTCTTACGAGCTCGCTTGGGGGCGCCGAACTTTTTGTGCATGGCTCTATCTGAGGTGTTTTATCCGCTCATTTAGAGCTGTTTAAGCTGTGTTGCGGCAACACTTTTCGGCCTGTTTTCGGGTCCAAAAAGTTAGTACGACTTTTCTGGACGCTCAGTTAGTATGACTTAACTGGACTCTACAACCCTACGCGCTCAACCCTCAACATCCGGTAAAAACTGCGCGCAAACTGCGGCCCTCTGCGGCTGAAAGCTGCGGTTTCAATGGATGAGGAACCGAAGAATCGATGATTTGATAACAAGCTGATAATCAATACAAAAAACTTTAAACTCTCAACTCTCAACCCTCAACCCTTTTACCCCTTGTTTGCCAGCTGCCCGCAGGCGGCGTCGATGTCTTTGCCGCGGCTGCGGCGCACCGTGACCATGACGCCGTGTTTTCTGAGCCGACGGGCGAAGGCGTCGATCTGGTCTTCAGGCGATTTGGTGAAGGACACGCCCTCCACCGGGTTGTACTCGATGATGTTGACGCGCACGGGGAAGCGGCGGCAGAGCCGTGCCAGGCGGTCGGCATCTTCGGGCTGGTCGTTGAAGCCGGCAAAAGCGATGTATTCGTAGCTGATGCGGTTGCGCGTGCGGTGCCAGAAGTACTCGAGAGCGTCCATCAATACGGCCAGGTTGTTGTGCTCGTTGATGGGCATGATCTGGTTGCGCTTTTCGTCGTCGGCGGCGTGCAATGACAAAGCCAGGTTGAAGCGCGCTCCGTCGTCGGCCAGTTGCCGGATCATCCTGGCGATGCCGGCCGTGCTCACGGTGATGCGGCGCGGCGAGAAGTTGAGGCCTTCGGGGTCGGTGATCCGCTCGATGCTGCGCCACACGTTGCGGTAGGCCAGCAGGGGCTCGCCCATGCCCATGTACACGATGTTGGTCAGCGGATGGCCATAGTGCTCCATCGACTGCTGGTTGACCAGCCAGAACTGGTCGAAGATCTCGCCCGGTTCGAGGTTGCGCACGCGCTTCATCCGGCCCGTAGCGCAAAACTTGCACGTGAGGCTGCAGCCCACCTGCGACGAGACGCACACAGTGAAGCGCTTGTCTTCGGGCACGGGGATCAGCACCGACTCGATCAGGTGACCGTCGTAGAGGCGGAAGCGCGTCTTGATGGTGCCGTCGAGGCTGTGCTGCACCTTGTCGATCTCGATGGGACGCAGGGCAAAGCGCTCGCGCAGCGTTTGGCGAAAGCCTTTCGGCAAATCGGTCATCTCGTCGAAGCTGCGCGCCCCTTTGGTCCACAGCCACGAATGGATTTGTCGCGCCCGGAAGCGCGGCTGCCCCAGCTCTTTTACGAGCGACTCGAGTTCCTGCAGCGACAGGCGCCGAATGTCGATGAGGTCAGATTTTGAAACCATTGTGCAAAGATAGGTTGTGTGTGCACGGCATGAAGTCGGAATGGCAGGGCCGAGGCATTTTTCCTACCTTGCGGCCGATTTTTGCACGACCCCATTCAACCTGATCCCGATCAAAAGTCTTTTTCAGCATTACACGGCTTCGAGGGCCGGCAGAAGGGTAACGTTTTGCCCGGGCCGATGGCCGAAGTGGCAGCAAGAAAATTTCGTCACCAAGACATTTTGCACTCATGGGTAAAGTAAGAGCTGCGATCACCGGCGTACACGGGTGGGTGCCCGAAGACGTACTCACCAACGCCGACCTCGAAAAAATGGTGGACACCAACGACGAGTGGATCCGTACGCGTACGGGCATCCAGGAACGCCGCATCCTCAAGGAGCCCGGCACCGCTTCGTCCGATCTGGGTGCGCGTGCCGTCAGGGGGCTGCTCGAAAAAACGGGCACCTCGCCCGACGAGGTGGACTTCATCATCTGCGCCACCGCCACGCCCGACATGATGTTCCCCGACACGGCCAACATCATTGCCGACAAGGTGGGCATAAAGAACGCCTTCGCCTTCGAGGTCAATGCCGCCTGCTCGGGCTTCCTCACGGCCCTGCTCACCGCGGCCAAATACGTCGAGGCAGGCATGTACAAAAAGGTCGTCGTCGTCGGTGCCGACAAGATGTCGTCGATCGTCGATTACACCGACCGCTCCACCTGCATCCTCTTTGGCGATGCCTCGGCGGCCGTGCTGCTCGAGCCCGTGCCCGTAGAGGAAAACACAGGCGTCATGGATGCCGTGATGCGCAGCGACGGCTCGGGCCGCGAATACCTCTACCTCAAAGGCGGAGGCTCGCTGCACCCTGCCTCGCACGAAACGGTGGACAACAAGTGGCACTACATCTACCAGGACGGGCGTCCCGTGTTCAAGGCGGCCGTGCAGGGCATGGCCGAGGCCGTGCAGGAAGTGATGGCGCGCAACGGCCTCAAACCCTCCGACATCGACTGGGTGGTGCCGCACCAGGCCAACCGCCGCATCATCGAGGCCGTAGCCAACATGATGGACTTTCCGCTGGAGCGCGTCATGATCAACATCCACAAGTACGGCAACACTACCACGGCCACCATCCCGCTGTGTCTGTGGGAGTGGGAGAGTCAGCTCAGGAAGGGCGACAACCTCATCCTGACGGCCTTCGGCGGCGGCTTCACGTGGGGAGCCGTATGGGTGAAATGGGCCTACGACGGCGGAAAGTGAACCGCGCCTGCGTGCATTGATCCATCCATTTTTGTACAATAGCCTATTTTTGCGGCGCCTTTCGGCAAACGGCGCCCGCAGGGTGCTGTATCTTGTTGTTTAAACGATTGTAAATCAATGGCAACTACTTCTGACATCCGCAATGGCATGTGCATCGAGCTGAACGGCGATATCTATCAGATCGTCGAGTTTCAGCACGTCAAGCCCGGCAAGGGCAACGCCTTCGTGCGCACCAAGCTCAAGAGCGTGACCACGGGCCGCGTGCTCGACCACACCATCCCCGCCGGACACAAGATCAACGACGTGCGCGTCGAGCGCCGCAAGTACCAGTTCCTCTACAAGGACGACATGGGTTTCCACTTCATGAATACGGAAACCTATGACCAGATCGCCTTGCAGGAAACCATGATTGACCGCCCCGACCTGCTCAAGGAGGGCGAGATGGTGGATATCCTTTTCCACGCCGCCGAAGAGATGCCCCTGGCCATGGAGATGCCGCAAAACGTGGTGCTCGAGGTGACCTACACCGAGCCCGGCGTCAAGGGCGACACGGCTACCAACACCCTCAAGCCCGCTACGGTGGAGACGGGCGCTGAGGTGCGCGTGCCGCTCTTCATCAACACCGGCGACAAGATCCGCGTCGATACGCGCACGGGCGCCTATCTGGAGCGCGTCAAGGAGTAAGGCTTACACCGAAAAGATGCCGGGCGGCCCACTTCTGCGGGTTGCCCGTTTTTTCCCTTCGTGCATATCTTCCTGAAAGCTGTATAACCGCACCTGGCGGACCGACGGGCGCACTTGGATCCGGCGGGTGCGCCTTACCTTTGCGGGGCCTGTGCTTTTTGGCTGCAGGCCATGCCACAGACAAAACATTGAATAACCACACTTTGCGATGATGACATTCAAGGAAATCCAGGAGCTCATCAAGCAGCTCAACCGCAGCAAGCTGGCCGAATTCCGCCTCAAGGAAGGCGAGTTCGAGCTGACCATCCGTACCGAGCACTATTTCAAAGCCAGGAATGCCCCTGCTGCGCCGGCACCCCAGGCACCTGCCGTAGTGCCCATGCCGACACCGGTGGTGGCTCAGCCGGCCGCGCCGGCCCCTGCTCCGGCCGCTGCGCCCGCAGAAGCGCCTGCCTCGGCCCGGGAAGAGAAAGCTGCCAAGCCCGACGAAGAAGACACCAGCCGCTACGTGGAGATCCGCTCGCCGATGGTGGGTACCTTCTACCGCGCACCGGCACCCGACAAGCCGCCCTTCGTCAAGGTGGGCGACCGCGTCGAAAAAGGACAGGTGGTCTGCATCATCGAGGCCATGAAACTGTTCAACGAAATCGAGTCCGAGGTTTCGGGTACCATCGTGAAAGTGTGTGTGGAAGATGCTTCGCCGGTCGAGTACGACCAGGTACTGTTCCTCGTCGATCCGGCAGGGTGATTCCATCTGCCATCGGTATGGGAACCTGCCCCGGGCTTTTGCGAAAGCAAAGGCACGCGGCTTGATTTGGCGAAAGCCTTCACTCCGTGGGGCCGCGTGGTGTCGGTACACTTGCCGCCACGCCCCATTCATCAAAGCAGAACCATATGTTCGACAAAATACTCATTGCCAACAGGGGGGAAATTGCCCTGCGCATCATCCGGACCTGCCGCGAGATGGGCATCAAGACCGTGGCCGTTTTCTCGACGGCCGACCGCGACAGCCTGCACGTGCGCTTTGCCGATGAGGCCGTGTGTATTGGTCCGGCTTCGTCTTCGGACTCGTACCTGAGCATTCCGCGCATCATGGCGGCGGCCGAAATCACCAATGCCGACGCCATCCACCCGGGCTATGGCTTCCTTGCGGAAAATGCCGACTTCGCCGAGGTATGTGAGCAGTATGGCATCAAGTTTATCGGCCCCACGCCCGAGCAGATCCGCAAGATGGGCGACAAGGTGACGGCCAAGGAGACCATGATCAAGGCCGGCGTGCCGGTGGTGCCGGGCTCGGGCGGGCTGGTGAAGAGCCTCAAGGAGGGCCTCAAGATCGCCGACAAGGTGGGCTACCCCGTCATACTCAAGGCCACGGCCGGCGGCGGCGGCAAAGGCATGCGCATCGTGTGGGAAAAGAAGGACTTCGAGCGGCAGTGGGAAATGGCACGGCAGGAAGCCAAGGCGGCCTTCGGCAACGATGGCATCTATATCGAGAAATTCATCGAAGAGCCTCGCCACATCGAGATCCAGATCGCCGGCGACCAGTTCGGCACCGTCTGCCACCTCTCCGAGCGCGAGTGCTCCATCCAGCGACGCCACCAGAAGCTGGTCGAGGAGAGCCCCTCGCCCTTCATGACCGACGAGCTGCGCGAAGCCATGGGCCAGGCCGCCATCAAGGCGGGCCAGGCCATCCACTACGAGGGAGTGGGCACGGTCGAGTTTCTGGTGGACAAGCACCGCAACTTCTACTTCATGGAGATGAACACCCGCATCCAGGTGGAGCATCCCGTGACGGAAGAGGTGATCGAGCACGACCTGATCAAGGAGCAGATCAAGATTGCGGCGGGGGTGCCGATCTCGGGCAAAAACTACTACCCCATGATGCACGCCATCGAGTGCCGCATCAATGCCGAGGATCCGTACCACGACTTCCGCCCCAGCCCGGGCAAGATCACGTCGTTCCACAGCCCCAAGGGGCATGGCGTGCGCGTCGATACCCACGTGTATGCCGGCTACGTGATTCCACCCTACTACGACTCGCTCATCGCCAAGCTCATCTGCCGTGCCCAGACGCGCGAGGAGTGCATCACGAAGATGGAGCGGGCGCTGGACGAGTTCATTGTCGAAGGCATCAAGACGACCATCCCGTTCCACAAAAAGCTGATGCGCGACGAGCGCTTCCGCAAGGGTGAGTTCCACACGGGCTTTCTCAACGACTTCGAGCTGGGCGAGCCCGAGGCCGAAGACTGATTCGCCCCAAACCGACTCCTGTCCCCATGCGCCGACTGTTTCGCTTGCTGAGCCACCTGAAAAAGTACCGCTGGCTGGTGGTGGCACACATCGCCTCCAACATCCTCGTGGTGGCCTTTTCGGTGGTCAGCATCCCGGCGCTCATCCCCTTCATGAACATCCTGCTCGATCAGCAGCCGCTGGTGCTGGAGCCGCCGCCGGCTGCCCTCGATACGACCAACTTCACCGATTGGTTCAACTACTACCTCAGTCAGGTGATCGTGGAGCAGGGCAAGGAGCGGGCGCTCCTGTATCTGTGTGTGGGCCTTTCGGGCATTTACTTTTTCAAAAACCTGTTCCGCTACCTGGCCATGTTTTTCATTGCGCCGGTGCGCAACGGCATCGTGCGCGACTTCCGGCAGCGGATGTTCGACAAGCTGCTGCAACTGCAACTGTCGTTTTTCAGCGACGAGCGCAAGGGCGACCTCATGTCGCGCCTTACGGCCGACGTGCAGGAGATCGAGTGGAGTATCCTCAACGTGCTCGAGGCACTGGTGCGCGAGCCGCTCATGATCCTCGGCGCGCTGGGCTTCATGCTCTACACCAGCCCGCGCCTGACGCTGTTCGTGTTCGGCCTGCTCATCGTGACGGCCGTGGTCATCGGCGGCATCAGCAAGACGCTCAAGCGCCAGTCGGCACGCGTGCAGCAGACGCTGGGTCAGCTCGTTTCCATGATCGAAGAGACGCTCTCGGGCTTGCCCGTCATCAAGGCCTTCAATGCCGAAGGCTATATCGCTTCGCGCTTTCGCAAACTGAATGACCACTACCGCTGGCTGCTGGTCAAGCTGCTGTGGCGGCGCGACCTGTCGTCGCCGCTGACGGAGTTTCTCGGCGTCACCATCGTGTCCATCCTCATCTGGTACAGCTTCAGCGAGGTGCAGGCCGGCCACATCACCGTGCCGGTGTTTTTCGCCTTCATCTATGCCTTCTTCAGCATGATTGACCCGGCCAAGAAGTTCTCCTCGGCCTATTACAACCTCCAGAAAGGCTATGCCGCACTCGACCGCATGGAAGCCATCCTGCAGGTGCCCGTCACCATTGCCGACAAGCCCGACGCCTTGCCGCTCCGCCATTTTGCGAAAGCAATAGAATACCGCCGCGTCAGCTTCCGGTACAACGGGCAGGGCCCCGACGTGCTGCGCGACATTGATCTGGTGGTGCCCAAGGGGCAGGTGGTGGCGCTCGTGGGCAGCTCCGGCGCCGGCAAGACGACGCTGGTGGAGCTGCTGCCCCGCTTTTACGACGTGACGGAGGGCGCCATCCTCATTGACGGCCACGACATCCGCGATTACCGGCTGCGCGACCTGCGCCGTCAGATGGCGCTGGTGACACAGGAGCCCATCCTCTTCAACGGCACAGTGTACGAAAACATCGTCTTCGGCATGGAGGGCGTCACGCCCGAGCAGGTGGAGCGCGCGGCGCGCATGGCCCACGCCCACGACTTCATCATGGCCATGGAGGCGGGCTACCAGACGCCCATCGGCGACCGCGGCAACAAGCTCAGCGGAGGGCAGCGCCAGCGCCTGGCCATCGCGCGGGCCATCCTCAAGGATGCGCCTATCCTCATCCTCGACGAGGCCACCTCGGCTCTCGACTCCGAGTCGGAAAAGCTGGTGCAGGATGCGCTCGAAAAGCTCATGCAGGGCCGCACGGCCATCGTCATCGCTCACCGGCTGGCCACGGTGCGCCATGCCCACTGCATCGTCGTGCTCGAGGGCGGCCGCATCGTCGAGACGGGCAACCACGAGGAGCTCATGGCGCGTAAGGGCGTGTATGCGCGCCTCGTGTCGCTGCAGGCCCTGGGGTGAGTGAGCGGGAGGGATGGAGGGATGGAGTGATGGAGGGACCGGTTTGGCCGTTTTCGCCGGGGCATTTCTCCAACTGCCTCGAAGCGGGTATGGCGGCAACGGTAGCATCACATGGGCTTTTCCCTTATCTTTATTCGCCTTTTTCATTCCCCGATAAATCCATGATTGAAAACAGCATTGTATGAAAAAACTGTTACCTCTGTATTTCGTCTGTACTCTTGCGGCGTCGGTGGCGGCCCAGGTGACCATCAGCGATGCCGTGCTGCCGCAGGCGGGCGACACCGTCACCTGGCACGTGTACACCCCGTCAGGGGGTATAGCCATCACGCCTCCGGGCGGCAACCAGTCGTGGGATTTCTCCGGCCTGGGCAGCGATTACGTGCAGGTCATCCCTTTCCGGCCGGCCAGCGAGGGGGCGTGGTACGATGCCGTGCCGCAGGCCGATCTGTTTACGCCCATTGCCCAAGACCAGGAACTGTACTATCGCGTTGCGGGCGGCAAGCTGGAGCTGCTGGGCATTCTGGGGCAGGACCCTGCCGGCCTGGGCCTGACGCTCTTTGCGCGCTTCGAGCCGCCCTTGCCCGAGCTGCGCACCCCGATGGCGTTCTTTGACCAGTATCTGAGCCAATCCGACCTGTCGGTGCCTTTTTCCGCCGACGACGTGCCGGGCGGCTTCCTCGACAGCCTGCCCATCTCGCCCGATTCGCTGCGACTGCGCATCCACTTCGAGCGCGTCGAGCTGGCCGATGCCTGGGGGACGCTCACCCTGCCCGGAGGCGCCCAGCACGACGTGTTGCGCCTCAAGCGCATCGAGAGCCGCGAGACCCGCCTCGACGTCAAGGTCGGACCGCTCCCCTGGCAGGACGTGACCGACCTGCTGCCCTTTGCCGATTTCCTCGGCGCCGACACGACCGTCTATTACCTCTATTTCAGCAACGACGTGCCGATGCCGCTGCTCAGCATGACGGCCGCACCCGATGCCGACGAAGCCTATTCGGTGCAGTACCAGGCTTCCGAGCCGATCACTACGGCCACGCGCGAACGCCCGCCTGCCAGGCCCGGCGTCTATGTCTGGCCCAACCCCGTGGTGAGCACGGCGCAGTTTCGCTTCGTCAATCTCGCGCCCGGCCGCTATACGTTGCGCGTGTACAACGTGCTGGGTATTCCCGTGTGGGAAACGCACGTGCAGCTCAACGGCGACCGCACGATCGAGGTCGAGCTGGGGCATTTGCGCAAAGGCGCTTATCTGTACAGCCTTGTGGATAGCGAGGGGCGCACGCTGATGACCAAGCGGCTCGTCGTAGTGCGGCCCTGAGTGGGGGCGGCGGCACCGGTTCGCTGGCGCCGCCGCTGCTGTTTTCCGCGCCAAGCGCCAGGCGGGTGGAGATCAGAAGTTGTAGTTCATGCCGAAGCGCAGATCCCACGGGATGCGGAAGCTGTCGGCGCGGTCGAGCAGGTTGTATACCAACGAGATCTCGTAGCCCCATACACCGACCTGACTTTCATAGCCCAGCCCGACATAGGCGTAGGGTTGGGTGGTGTGCTCGGTCTTGATTTTGTCTTCCTCGATGATAATCAAGGGGTTGCCGAAGTTGTCGGTAGGCAGGTGCTCGAAGCGGGTCACCTCGTATTCGACATGGGCGAAGAGCGCCGGGATGATGCGATAGCGCACGATGGGGCCCGCCGACAGGTCGAGCGTCTGGAAGTTGCGCACGCCCGGAATGCCGCGCACGCGCTCGTAGGTGTAGGAAATTTTGGTGATGAGGCCTGCAGAGAGTTTGTCGGTGATTTTGTAGGCAGCCATGGGCGACACCGCCGCGGCAAACTGATTGTTGAAAAAGGCAATCTGACCCACCTGGGCGCCATACCACATCCTTGCCCACACGTTGCCGCTTTCGTCGAAGTATTCATCCATCTTGCCCGACGATTTTTTCTTCTTCTTCCGGTGTTGGGCAAGGGCGTCCTGATGGGTGAGGCCTGCAAGCAGGGCCGTAAGCAGCGCAAGCAACAAGAGCTTTTTCATGAGCGATCGTTTTGGTTGGAACGACAAAGGTGAAGCATTTCTTTTTGCCTTTCGGCAAAACAGACCCGCACTTCGCGCTTTTGCCGCACAGGTTTTCGAGTACCGCTACTCGCGCGCCATCCCGGTGCGGTCGCGGGGCAGCAACGAGTGGGGGCGGGCCAGCCCTCGTTCGAGGAGAAATTGCTGCCAGGCCCGGGCCCGTGCCAGCGGCGTATGCACGTAGAACGTCTGGTTCTCGTTCAGCTTTTCGTGAAAGCCCAGGCGGGTGCGGAAATGCATCTCCAGCACCTTGATGACGCCATACGTGAAGTAGTCCCTGAAAAGTCCGCCCGTGCCGGCAAAAGGTTGCACGATCTCGAACTGCAGGATGTCGTAGATTTTTTGAAAGTCGAGCATGCCCCGGTCGTCGTACAGGTCCACGCCGAAGTCGGTCAGGTAGGCCAGATACAGGTCTTTTCGAGGCATCGAGCGGATGCGGTCGAGCAGTTGTTGCCGTACCAGGGCATCGTCGAGGTGAAAGACGGGCAGGCCGAAGTCGCGATGCAGGAAATTGTATGTGGAGAGCACGGCCAGACTGTCGAACATGGGGATGAGGGTAGGCAGATCTTCAAACTGCACTCGGGCCAGCAGCTCTTCTTGCAGCTTGAGGACCGCATTCGGTGGCAGGGGCAGGCGGGTGCTCCGTTTTATTTTTTCCGGAAGGGGGGAGCCCAGCAAGGCGAGCAGGGCAATGTTGCGCTGGGTGGTCGTTTCCTCGAATTCGCTGAGGAAGGGGCTGTCGTCGAGCCACTGTTGCAGGGTGGCAGCGATGATGCGGGCCTGGGCGGAGTCCAGCCGGTCGGTGATGACGTAGTCGAGAAACCAGCTCTGCCGGAACAGCCTGTTGAAAAACGAAGCCCGTTCGTCGGGCGTGAACGAAGCCGAAGCCTCGATCAGAAAAGCCACCAGCTTGCGGACAGGGCCTTTCAGGTCGAACAGGGCAGGCAGATCGTCCAGGGTGCGATGGGTCCACGGCAGCGTGACAAACCACTTCAGGTCGGTTTCGATTTGGAGCAGGGGGTCGGGATGGAGGCGGCGCAGGTTGAGCGATGTGACGCGGGGCAGGGCGGCCAGCCAGATGTCCTTGTCGGCGGCGGTGTACCAGGGCGAATGCACCATTTGCAGCAGCATGGCCATGTCGAGGCGGGGGGGCGTGCGCACCTCCTCGCGCAAGCGCGCATAGAGCAAGGGCCCCCATTGGTCGAACGCGTCGCCCTGGCTGCGCCACCAGGCCAGCCAGCCCGCTTTGCCGTCGGGCATGCGATAGTGGAACGTGGCTTCCAGCACGCCGAGGGCTTCTTCTTCAAAGGCGCCGCGCTCCAGGGCTTTGAGCACCAGTGGGCACCATTCCAGGCGGGGGTGTGTGCGCATGTAGGTGAAAAGGTTTCGGATCACCTCTTCTTCGTAGCTGGTATAGAGCAGCCGCATGCATTCCTGGATGGCGGCGCCGTCGGGCTCAGGCAGGCTTTTGATTTCTTTTTCCGAGAAGGCGGCGGGGTGGGTCAGAAACTGGGCCAGGGGGTCGTCGGCGGCCTGACTGGTGGGCGCGTCCAGCAGCAGCGCAATGGCGCGTTTCACGTCGGCATCGAACTCGGTGGTGAGCAGCTCGCGGAGGGTGGCCTCTATTTCGGGCATCGATTGGCGGCAGCGGTCCAGGTAGGTCTGGCACAGACCCAGCGCCTTGAGTCGCTGAAACAGCAGGGCCTTTTTCAGGTAGAGGCGCAACTGCGAATAGTCGTTGACGAGCGCGGGCCAGTGGCGCGCATACAGATGGTCGAGGATGCGGCCGATAGACAGGTTGAGTTGCTTGTCGCGCGGATGGAGGCTGCACCAGTACTCGAGGGCCGAGGCGTCGGCGAGCGTCAGTCGCTGGATCAGTTGGTTTTCGAAGTGGTAGCGCGCCTTGGGGTCGCTGATTTGTTGCAGTTGCCCCAGCGCTTTTTCCAGCTCGGCATCGGGTTTCCAGGGCAGGTGAGCTTTCTTGCAAAAATCTATGAGCTGCACCCATTGCTCCAGGTAGCCATCTTCGAGGGGGGGCACCACCGGATTGACGCGCCGGAACAGGCCGCGGTATTTGTTGAGGAGGGCAACGACGGCGACCGGGTCGCCTTCGCTCAGTTGGATCCAGGCGTGCAGGGCTGCCGAGTCGTTGGTCGAGTTGAGGCGCCGCAGATATTGCTCGTAGCTCTCGTTTTGCGAAAGCGCCATTTTTTTGTTGACGAAATAGCCGCGCACCTCATCCCATTCGAAATCTTCGTAATGCGAAGCCCACCAACTGACGTAGCGAGTCAGTGCCGGGCGGTCTTGGCTCCACGGATGTCGGGCACTCCAATGGCCGTCGCTGCCCGCTACCTCGACACGCATGTGGGTCAGTTTTTCGAGCAACTCGATCCATTGCGCGCCTTCGTAGAGGCCGCCGAGCTGCTGGCGATACTGAAAGAGCTGGGCGGCGATGTAGAACAGGGCGCGCGGATGGTGCGTGCGGATGAGGTCCTGAATGGCATTGTGGCGCACGTACGGGAAGCGGGAGGCGAGGCTCAGGATGCGCCCGTAATAGTCCACTTCGTGCTGGAAATGCGCTTTGCGGAAATCGAACAATTGGCGGTAGCCGGCCTGCCGCATGGCGGCCAACGAGCCCAGCGTGTCGAACATGAGGCGGTAGTGGCGGGTCGTCAGGTCGAGGTCGGGCAGGTGCGCCAGTGAGATGTTGGTGAGCTGCTCGAGGGCGGGCAACAGCAGGTAGGGCGGCAGCGCGTCGCGCTCGGCCAGCCGCAGCAGAGCGTCGAGGGCCTGCTCGTGGGGCCATTGACTCACGGCGTCGGCCACCAGCCCCAGGGCCTGTCGTCTGTCGGGCAGGGCCGAGTGTTCGATGGCGCGCTCGTTGAGCAGCCGCACCAGTAGCCGGTAGCCTTCCGGCAAATCGGCAGCCATGATGGCGTGTACCTGCTGCTCGAAGAGGGCCTGGTCGCCTGAGGCGAGGGCCTGCCGCAACTCGCGGCCCTGCAAGAGGAAATACGTCTGTGCAGCGGTGAAAGCCGTGTCGGGCAAGGGCAACAGCCGGGCCTCTACCTGGCGGTCTTCCAGAGGGGTAAGGTAAAAGGCCATCAACAGGGGCGAGAAGCGCAGTGCGTCGCGATGGTCGTAGTAAAAATTGAGGAATGCCTTTTTGTTGCAAAGCAAGTCCGGATCCAGCTCTGTCGGCAAAAAAAGCGTGTACTCGTGCAGGATAGTGCAGATGCGGTCGCGATGTGGCTCGTTGTCGAGCAGGGTAGCCAGATCGCGCAAAGCACGCCGATTGCCGCCTTGCACCTGCCGCTCCAGCTCTTCGACCAGCAGCATCAGGTCGCCCGGAGGCACGTGCATGCCGTACTGGGCGTGCCCCCTGTCGGCTACCCCACAGCACACCAACAACAGCAGACACAGGCGCATCCACCATGTCTTCCGGTGCCGAAGGGCCACACCGCGAAAAGAGGCCTTTTTTTGCACGTGCTTCATTGATGCGTCGGTAAAAAGAGGAAGAACGCGCCTGGGCTGCAGGCTCCGATAAGGCTCATGTGAAAATGCGTGCAATCGGTTTCGGATGCAGTGCAGGCACAATAAGGCGAGTGCACAGACAAAATAAAGCCATTTTGTGCAAAAGATCGTCGCGTTTTGACGTAGGGCTGTCCAATTTTATCCTTTGGCATGCATCACACAGCAAGTGCCCAAACATTTGTTGCCCTGAATTTGATGAATTGAAAAACGACCCCGGTACGATTTTTTCTGCCTCGAATTTTTTCCATCGCTTTTTGCTCGACAAAATGGATTGTGAAAACCGGCAAATCCGCGAATGTTTTGGTGTGCGCTTGCCCATACATGTGTTTATCTTGCCTTTTGCATCGACCTCGATACTTTTTTGATCAGTTCAAATAAACCACCAAACAGAAACCGATGAAAGCAACTCGCCGCATCTTCCTGTTCCCTGCCCTTTTCCTGCTATTCGCTTGTGCCGGCTTGGCTCAGCAGTTTGCCGGCAGGGCAATGCCCAAATACGCCCATCCGGCCCTGGACGCACAGTTCGCGCAGTATGAGGTGTACCGGCTCGATCCGGCAGCCCTGTCCGATTTTCTGTCGGATGAGGAAGGCGAGGTCACGCTCCGGCTCGAGCTGGGCGCCCACCAGTGGCTGCTCCGGATGGCGCCTTCCGAAATCATTGATCCCGAGTACCGCTTGCGCGTGGCGCAGCCCGGAGGCAGCGTGGTAACCCTCCCTTCGCAGGCCACCCATATCGCCTGGAGCGGTGAGGTGCTGGCCCCCGACGGTCTGGAGGCTGCGCTTACCGTGACGCCTGAAGTGATTTACGGCTATGCGGCCTTCGCCGATGAGGACTGGTTCATCGAGCCGGTCTGGTATTTCGTCCCCTCGGCGCCGCGCGACCTGGTGGTGGTGTATGCCGCCACGGACGTGCGCCCCGGCGGCGGTACCTGCGCCGCCATCGAGCTGGCCGGCTACGAGCGTCCGGCGGTACCGCAACCGCCCCCCGACAAAAACACGGGCAATGGCCCCGAGGCCGTCGTCACCAACTGTTACGAAGTGGAGCTGGCCATCGCTTCCGACTGGCTGATGTATCAGAAATACGGTTCGGTGGCCGCAGTGGAAAGCCACAACGTCGGCGTGATGAACAACGTGGCTACCAACTGGGACAACGAGTTCGCACACGAAATACAGTTCGTCATCGTCGAGCAATTCGTCAGCTCGTGCAGCAGTTGCGACCCCTGGACCAGCTCGACCGATGCCGGCGACCTGCTCAGCAGCTTCACCAGTTGGGGGCCCACGGGCTTTACGGCCACACACGACCTGGGGCAATTGTGGACCGACCGCGACTTTGACGGCTCGACCGTGGGTATCGCCTGGCTTGGTGTGGTGTGCACCTCGTATCGCTATCACTGCCTGCAGGACTTCAGCTCCAATGCCGACTTCTTGCGCGTGCTGACCTCGCACGAGATCGGGCACAACTTCAACGCCAGTCACAACAATCCGTCCTGCGGCTGCATCATGGATCCCGCCGTCAACAACACCAACACCTGGTCGGCCCAGTCGGTCAACACCATCAACACCTATATCTCCAACCTGCTCAGCCAAGGCAACTGCCTGTCGGCATGCAGCAGTACGCAGGTGCCCCCCGTGGCCGATTTCACGGCCAGCCCCACCTCGGGTTGTGCGCCGCTCACCGTGCAGTACACCGATCTTTCGAGCAACAACCCCACCTCGTGGCAGTGGAGTTTTCCGGGTGGCTCGCCCTCGTCGTCCACTCAGCAGAACCCCGTGGTGACCTACTCCACGCCCGGCTCCTACGACGCCACGCTCGTTGCGTCCAATGCCGCCGGCTCGAGCACGGAAACCAAGACGGGCTTTATCACCGTGGAAGGGGCGCCTTTGGCCTCGTTTACATATGTCGTTTCCGGCCTGACAGCCACCTTCACCAACACCACCACGGGCAATGCCCTCAGCTACCTTTGGGACTTCGGCGACGGCAACATCAGCACCCAGTCCGATCCCGTACACACCTACGCCCAGGACGGCTTCTACCAGGTCAGCCTGACGGCCACCAACGCCTGCGGCAGCACGGTCTTCGTGCAGACGCTGACCGTGTTCGTGCCGCCCCAGGCCGACTTCAGCGCCAGCCCCACCACGGGTTGCGCACCGCTTACCGTGCAGTTTACCGATGAGTCCACGCCCAACGTACTCAACTGGAGCTGGACCTTCGAAGGGGGCGTGCCGGGCAGCAGCACCGCCCAGAACCCGGCGGTGCAATACCAGGCGCCGGGCACCTATGGCGTCACCCTTACCGTGAGCAACCCCGCCGGCACCGATACCTGGTCGGTGAGCGACTACATCACGGTCAACATCGAACCGGTGGCTGCCTTCCTCTTTGCCGTCAATGCCGATACGGTGGCCTTCGTCAATCAGAGTGTGGGCGCCGACAGCTATCTGTGGAACTTCGGCGACGGCACCACGAGTACCGATGCCAACCCCGTCCACGTATATGCCGAAGACGGCACCTATACCGTCACGCTGACGGCCACCAACGAATGCGGCTCCACCACCACGAGCCAGACCGTTACCATCCTCACACCGCCACAGGCCGACTTCAGCGCCAGCCCGACTTCCGGCTGTGCACCCCTCACCGTGCAGTTCACCGACCAGTCGTCGTCCAACGTGCTGGCCTGGGAATGGCACTTCGAGGGCGGCGCCCCTGCCATATCGGCCGACCAGAATCCGGTGGTCGTGTACGATACGCCCGGCACCTGGGACGTCACCCTCATCGTGCACAACGGCGCCGGCTCCGACACCATGGCCATGCCCGACCTGATTACCGTCAATGAAGGGCCTACGGCCGCCTTCGTGGCTGTCGTCAATTTCGATACGGTTGCCTTCGTCAATGCCTCGCAAAATGCCACGAGCTATCTGTGGAACTTCGGCGACGGTTCCACCAGTACGGATGCCAATCCCACGCATATCTATGCCGAGGATGGTACCTACACCGTAATACTTACGGCCACCAATGCCTGTGGCAGCCATACGGCCGCCCAACAACTGACCATTTCCACCCAGCCGCAGGCCGGCCTTTCGGCAAATGCAACCAGCGGCTGCGCGCCCTTCACGGTGCAGTTCACCGACCAGTCGAGTGCGAACGTGACGAGCTGGCAGTGGACGTTCGAGGGCGGCAATCCGTCGAGCTCGACGGACCAGAATCCGGTGGTGACGTACCAGAGCGCGGGCGTGTACGGCGTGACGCTGACGGTGAGCAATGCGGCGGGCAGCGACACGGTTGCGTATCCGGGCTACATCGCGGTGGGCGACGTGCCGAGTGCGGCATTTGGCGCCAGCCAGCACCTCGACACGGTGTGGCTGAGCAACAACAGCACCGACGCGACGAGCTACTGGTGGGACTTCGGCGACGGCACGACGAGCACGGCCAGCGATCCGATGCACGTCTATGCGAGTGACGGCACGTACGCGATCGTGCTGGTGGCGACGAACGACTGCGGCACGGACACGGCACAGCAGCAGGTGACGATCGTGACGCCCCCGCAGGCCGGCCTTTCGGCAAATGCGACCAGCGGGTGCGCGCCCTTCACGGTGCAGTTCACCGATCAGTCGAGCGCCAATGCGACGAGCTGGCAGTGGACGTTCGAGGGCGGCAGTCCGTCGAGCTCGACGGACCAGAATCCGGTGGTGACGTACCAGAGTGCGGGCGTGTACGGCGTGACGCTGACGGTGAGCAACGCGGCGGGCAGCGACACGGTCTCGTATCCGGGCTACATCGAGGTGGGCGACGTGCCGAGTGCGGCCATTACGAGTGTGAGCATCAACGGCGCGACGGTGTCGTTGGGCAGCAACACAGTGGGTGCCGACAGCATTCTGTGGGACTTCGGCGATGGCACGACCAGTACCGAGGCGTCGCCCCAGCACACCTACACCGCCGACGATGCCTACACCGTAGTGCTGACCGCCACCAATGCCTGCGGCACGGCCACGGCGGATACGCTCGTCGTCATCGCCACCGAGGCGCCGGTGGCGGCCTTCACTTCCGACCAGCAGGAGGGCTGTCCGGGCATGGTGGTGCAGTTTGAGAACCTGTCTTCGGCCAATGCGGCCTGGTTCGAGTGGTCATTCCCGGGCGGGACGCCCGCTGCGAGCACCGAGCCCGAGCCCGTGGTGACCTATACCCAGCCGGGCATGTTCGACGTGACGCTGATTGCCGGCAATGCGCTGGGCGCCGATACCTTTACGCTTGCCGGCTGGATCGTGGTGCAGGCGCCCCCGGCGGCGGCCTTCAGCTACGCGGTCAACGATACGACGGCTGCGGTCGCCTTCACGGATGAATCTGCCGGTGCGGCTTCCTGGTTCTGGGATTTCGGCGACGGCACGACGAGCACCGAGCCTTCGCCGGTGCATGCCTACGGCCAGGTAGGTACGTTCAGCGTCATGCTGGTGGTGGGCAACGATTGCGGTACGGATACGCTGCTGCAAGACGTCGTCATTACGGGTGTGCAGCCTACGGCCATGTTCAGCGCCGACGTTACCTCGGGTTGCGCCCCGCTGACGATACAATTCACGGATCTGTCCACCGGCAACGTGACCGGCTGGCAATGGACGTTCCCCGGCGGCACTCCTGCCACCTCGACCCAGCAGCATCCTCTTGTCACTTACACCCAGCCCGGCGCCTACGACGTGACGCTCGAAGTCACCAACATCGCCGGCAGCCACATGCTCGTCCAGACCCAGTACATTGTGGTGGAAGGCCCGCCGCAGGCCGACTTCACCTGGGCTGCCGACAGCCTCAGCGTGCAGTTCGACAACAACACCAGCGGGGCGACGAGCTACTGGTGGGACTTCGGCGACGGGGCCACGGCCATGGAGGCCAATCCGGTGCACGTCTATGCGGAGGCCGGCACCTATGAGGTGACGCTCGTGGCCGCCAACGATTGTGGTTCGGATACGATCAGCCAGACCGTGCAGCTGACCCTGACCGGCCTGACGGCGCCGCCTTTTGCGCGCGACCTGCGCATCTTCCCCAACCCCAACGACGGGTGGTTCACCATAGAAGTGGCGGGGAACCGGCGTTTGCAGCTTGAGTTGGTGGATGCGTGGGGGCGTACGGTATATCGCGACGAGATGGACGGCGGAGCGTCGCCTCGCCGGCAGATCGACGGGCGGCATTTGCCGAAAGGCATCTACTTGCTGCGGCTGACGGACGGGCAGGCCGTCTGGTACGAGAAAATAGCGATTCAATAGGAATGGGGCGGCCTCGAGCCGCCCCTCCCGCTTCCGGTACGTGCCTTTGCCGGAAAAAAATCTTGCCACCCGCTGAATGATTGGCGGCAAGTTGTATCTTTGCGGCCTCATTTTGAAAACAGGAAAAGCAAGACGTACATGATCATTGTAGATGTCAAGGACGGCGAATCGATCGAGCGCGCACTGAAGAAGTTCAAGCGCAAGACCGACAAGGCAGGTGTACTGCGCGAGGTGCGTCGCCGCAAGCACTACGTGAAGCCTTCGGTAGCTCGTCGCAATGAGTTTCTCAAGGCCGTTTACCGCGAAAAGAAGCGTCTCCAGGCACACTGATTTTTTTCAAAGCGCTTGGCGAATTGAGTCTCAGGCCACTGCCGAATGGTCGGCAGGTGGCCTTTGCTGTTTACGGTTTTTCGCACTTGATTCCGATTGCGGCAGTGCGTAATTTGCCGGTACGTTCAGGGGGCATGCCCCGCTACTGTGTTTGACGAACCCGACGTACCGACCGATGCGCGTAGCTGCTTTTTTTGATTACCTCACCTGTGAAAGACGCTTTTCCGAGCATTCCATTGCGGCCTACCGCAACGATCTCTCCCGGTATTTCGACTATCTCGAACAGGCGTACGAGCTCGACGACCCGTCCAGGGCCGACACTGCCATGTTGCGCTCCTGGATGGTCCATTTGCTGCAGCAGGGCTATGCGGCGCGCTCGGTGCAGCGCAAGCTCACGGTGGTGAAAAGCTACTATCGCTTTCTGTGTCGGCAGGGCGTGCTGCAGCGCAACCCCGCAGCGGCCCTGCATGCGCCCCGGGCGCGCAAGCGCGTGCCGCAGGTGCTGCGCCCCGACCAGCTCGAGCGTCTGTTCGAGGATTTGCCTTTTGGCGATGATTTCAGCGGGTGGCGCGACCGCGCCCTGCTCGAGTTGCTCTACGGGGCCGGTCTGCGGCGTGCCGAGGTCATCGGCTTGCGTGTGTCGGATGTCGACTTTAACGGCCAATTGTTGTCGGTGCGCGGCAAAGGCGATAAAGTGCGCTTGTTGCCGCTTTTACCTCGACTGATACGGCTGCTGGAGCGTTATATGGATGTACGCCACACCACCTTTGGCGCCACGACCGAAACGCTCTTGCTCACCGACAAAGGCCAACCCATGTACCCGATGTTCGTCCATCGAAAAGTGAAGCACTACCTCGACCTGGTGGCACAGGGCGGCAAGCACAGCCCACACGTGCTGCGCCACACCTTCGCTACCCATCTGAGTGAGCAAGGTGCCGACATCAACGCGGTGAAAGAGCTTCTGGGACACGCTTCCCTCGCCGCCACGCAGCACTATCTGCACCCCGGTCTGGCGCATTTGCGCGAAACCTATGACCGGGCACATCCTCGCGCAGAGCGCCCATCCCAGGACCCGCCTCCCACAGATGCATGATACACATCTTTTTACCACATAAAACGCAGAGTTATGAGAGTACACACTGAAGCGGTTCAATTCAAGGCGGACGGAAAGCTCCTCGCTTTCATTGAAAAGAAACTCTCGAAGCTGGACACCTTTTACGATCGCATTATCGATGCCGACGTCATTCTCCGCCTTGAAAACTCTGGCCAGGTCAGGGACAAGGTAGCCGAAGTGCGGCTGCGCGTGCCGGGTGGCGTGTTGTTTGCCAGAGAGACCCAGAAGACCTTCGAAGCCTCCATTGACCAGTTGATCCCCGTATTGAAGCGCCAGCTCATTCGCCATAAAGAACGGACCATGGGACGGTCGCGCTAAGCACTTTTGTTCCTGAGGCAGGATGGGGTTGCAACTTTTTTTGTTGCAACCCCATTTTTTTTCGGCGACCTCTTGCGGGAAAATTCAATTGACGTATCTTTGTGCGCCCTTACAAAAAGGCTGCGTGCGCTTCGAGCAATTTTTTGGAGGAAAATTTTCGAAACGCACTATCTTTGCGAGCGCTTTTTGAAAGGCAGGTTCATTGGAAGACAAGCCAGTGTAGCTCAGTTGGCCAGAGCAGCTGATTTGTAATCAGCGGGTCGGGGGTTCGAGTCCCTCCACTGGCTCGATTGCGCAGAAGTGCTCGACCATTGAGCTTCGCTGAAAACAAGGGGGTGCGCCGGAGTTGGAGAGCCGGGCCAGACTGTAAATCTGGTGTCTCTGACTGAGTAGGTTCGAATCCTACCACCCCCACCACACGGTGAGCAGGGCTGTTGGGAGGACTCTGAGAAGGGTTCACTTGAATTGCGCGGATGCTCAGCACACACAAGCGGGCGTAGCTCAGTTGGTAGAGCATCAGCCTTCCAAGCTGAGGGTCGCGAGTTCGAGTCTCGTCGCCCGCTCTTTTTTTATGGGGCAGCGTGAAGCGCTGCACGCAAAAGTTGAAAAGCCGTACGGCAAAAGCCAGCGTAGCTCAGGGGTAGAGCACTTCCATGGTAAGGAAGGGGTCGGGGGTTCAAATCCCCCCGCTGGCTCGAGGTTCATGCATGTGGATTTCACATTGGTGTCAATCAGGCGCTTGTCAGTGAACTTGTTCGATTGCCAGGCGTATTGTATCTCGGTAATTCGATTGTTAAACAATATTAATCAGGCTAAAAATTAACACCGATGGCTAAGGAAACCTTTCAAAGGACGAAACCTCACGTAAACATTGGTACGATAGGTCACGTGGACCACGGTAAAACGACGCTGACTGCGGCAATCACCTACGTGCTTGCTGAAGACGGTCTGGCAGAAAAGAAAGACTACGATACCATTGACGCGGCTCCTGAGGAGAAAGAGCGCGGTATCACCATCAATACGGCTCACGTAGAGTACGAAACCAAGAATCGTCACTACGCGCACGTAGACTGCCCGGGTCACGCCGACTACGTGAAGAACATGATTACGGGTGCCGCCCAGATGGACGGTGCCATCCTCGTAGTGGCTGCTACGGACGGCCCCATGCCGCAGACGCGCGAGCACATCCTGCTGGCTCGTCAGGTAGGTGTACCCAAGATCGTGGTCTTCATGAACAAAGTGGACCTCGTAGACGACGAAGAGATGCTCGAGCTGGTGGACATGGAGATCCGCGAGTTGCTCAACGAGTACGGTTTCGACGGCGACAACGCTACGATCATCCGCGGTTCGGCCCTCAAAGCCCTCGAAGGTGATGAGACGTACAAGCAGGCCATCCGCGACCTGATGGATGCAGTGGACCGTGAGATCCCCGAGCCGGTACGCGACGTGGACAAGCCCTTCCTGATGCCCATCGAGGACGTGTTCTCGATTACGGGTCGCGGTACGGTGGCTACCGGTCGTATCGAGCGCGGTGTGATCAACGTCGGCGACGAGGTCGAGATCGTAGGTATGATGAAAGAGGGCGAGAAGCCGCTCAAGTCGGTGGTGACCGGTGTGGAAATGTTCCGCAAGATCCTCGATCGCGGCCAGGCTGGCGACAACGCAGGTCTGCTGCTGCGCGGTATCGAAAAGAACCAGCTGAAGCGCGGTATGGTAATCTGCAAGCCGGGCTCGGTAACGCCGCACCGCAAGTTCAAGGCTGAGGTGTACGTGCTGAGCAAAGAAGAAGGTGGTCGTCACACGCCCTTCTTCAACAACTACCGCCCGCAGTTCTACTTCCGTACCACCGACGTGACCGGTAGCGTGAAGCTGCCCGAAGGCGTTGAGATGGTCATGCCCGGCGACAACGTAACGCTGGAAGTGGAGCTGATCAACGCCGTAGCGCTTGAGAAGGGTCTGCGTTTCGCTATCCGCGAAGGTGGCCGCACGGTAGGTGCAGGTCAGGTGACCGAAATCCTCGACTGATCGCAGTGTGCGCCTCGGCGCAACGCTTGCTGCATACTCGATAGCGGAAATCGGACCCCCTCCCGAGGGCGTCTGATTTCCGCTTCTTACGGCGAAGCGCTTTCGAAGGAAAACGCGCGCAACGATTGAAAGAAAAGGGGGCGTATGCCCCCACACACGGGCATAGCTCAACTGGTAGAGCGGCGGTCTCCAAAACCGCAGGCTGGGGGTTCGAGTCCCTCTGCCCGTGCTACTTTTTTCAGGTGTGCCTGCCTGAGGGTACTGAAATACAGCTCCATGGAAAGCATCAAGCAATACCTCATCGAAAGCTATAACGAGCTGGTGACGAAAGTTACCTGGCCCAACTGGGAGCAGTTGCAAAGCACTTCCGTGGTTGTAATCGTGGCTTCTTTGATCCTGGCCCTCATCATCTTTCTGATGGACTTGGTGTCGAAAGGGTTGCTGGATGGTGTCATTTACAACCTCAATGCCTGAACGCAGGCGCAAACTCTCTCCCGATGGCGGACAAGAAGTGGTATGCCTTGCGCGTGATCAGCGGCAAGGAACGCAAAATAAAAGAGTACATCGATCTGGAGGTGCAGCGCTCCGGCTGGGAGGATGTGATCACCCAGGTGCTGGTGCCCACCAAGAAGGTGTACAAGATCAAGAACGGGAAGAAAGTCATTTCGGAACGCAACATGCTGCCGGGATACATCCTCATCCAGGCAGATCCCGACAAGTTTTCTTCCGAAATCGTCCAGACCATCGCCAACGTACCCAACGTCATCCATTTTCTGGGCAAGAACGAGCCCACGCCGATGCGGGAGTCTGAAGCCAATCGCCTGCTGGGCAAGGTGGACGAATCGCAAACGGCCGACGAGCAAAACCTCGAGCCCTTCATCGTGGGCGAGGCCGTCAAGATCACCGATGGACCGTTCAGCGAGTTCATCGGCGAGGTGCAGGAGGTCAACGAGGAGAAGAAGCGCCTCAAGGTGGTGGTCAAGATTTTTGGCCGCCCCACCGAGGTAGAGCTCAATTTCATGCAAGTAGAAAAGCTTCAATAAATAACGGATTTGAAGCCCGGGCTCTTGTCCCTTGCGGGAACGCTTCCCTTGAGTCCTGGTGCGCCTGATCAAAAAACAGTAGAACAACGATGGCAAAGGAAATCGAAGGATATGTCAAGTTGCAGGTGCGTGGTGGCCAGGCCAACCCGTCGCCGCCCGTAGGTCCCGCTCTGGGTGCGAAGGGCTTGAACATCATGGAGTTCTGCAAGCGCTTCAATGCCAAGACCCAGGACAAGCAGGGCCAACTGCTGCCGGTGGTGATCACGGTGTACAAGGATAAGTCGTTCGACTTCATCATCAAAACGCCGCCCGCTGCCGTACAGCTCATGGAAGCTGCCAAGATCAAGAAAGGCTCGCCGGAGCCCAACCGCCAGAAGGTAGGCAAGGTCACTTGGGATCAGGTACGTGCCATTGCCGAAAACAAGATGCCCGACCTGAACTGCTCGAAGATCGAGTCGGCCATGAAGATGGTGGCAGGCACGGCGCGCTCGATGGGTATCGAGGTGGAAGGCACGCCCCCTTGGGAGGCCGAAGCCGGGCAGCAGTAAGCAACAGACGCACAAAAAGCAACCGATGAGGCGAAGGCCCCATCGGCCTGAAGCAGGGAGTTTGCCGAAAGGCAAACGTTATTTCACCTCAATCAAATTTTGACAATGGCAAGAGTAAGCAAAAAGAGAAAGGCGGCAGAGGCCAAAGTGGACCGCACCAGGCTGTATACGCTTGAGGAGGCCATGAAACTGGTCAAAGAAGTGAACACCGCCAACTTCGACGCATCGGTCGATCTGCACGTGCGCCTGGGCGTCGACCCGCGCAAAGCCGACCAGAACATTCGCGGCACGGTGGTGCTGCCCCACGGAACGGGTAAGACCAAGCGCGTCCTCGTGCTCTGTACGCCCGACAAGGAGGCCGAAGCCCAAGAGGCCGGCGCCGACTACGCAGGTCTGGACGAGTACATCCAGAAGATCCAGGACGGCTGGATGGATTTCGACGTCGTAGTAGCCACGCCCAACGTGATGGCCAAGGTCGGTCGCATCGCCCGCATCCTGGGCCCGCGTGGCCTTATGCCCAGCCCCAAAACGGGTACCGTGACGATGAACGTCGCTGAGGCCGTCAAGGAAGTGAAGGGCGGCAAAATTGCTTTCCGTGTAGACAAGTATGGTATCGTCCACAGCTCTATCGGTCGGGTGTCCTTTCCGGTGGAACACCTCGTCGAGAACGCCGAAGAGCTGTTGCACACGCTCATCAAGATGAAGCCGGCCAGCGCCAAGGGTACGTACATGAAGAGCGTCACCGTGGCCAGCACGATGAGCCCCGGCATCAAGGTCGATCCCAAATCTATTCATTAATCAACTGTCCGCACCCTTCATCGTGTGTGACTCTTAATATCTTGGACAATGACCAGAGCAGAGAAAGCAGCTGTCATTGAAGAATTGAAGGAGAAGTTTTCCAGGTCTCCTTTCTTCTATCTCACCGACGCATCGGGCCTGACGGTAGAGCAGACCAACAACCTGCGCAAGGCCCTCTACGAGAAGAACATCGAGATGCGTGTGGTGAAAAACACGCTGGTGCGCAAGGCCCTCGAGGCCGCCACTGCCGAGATGAACTACGAGCCGCTGTACGACTACCTCAAGGGGCCCACGGCGATCATGTTCACCGAGGTGGCCAATGCGCCGGCGCGCGTCATCAAGGAGTTTCGCAAGGAGCATGACAAGCCCGTATTGAAAGTGGCCTACGTAGAGCAGGCCATCTATGCCGGCGACGACATGCTCGAAGCCCTTGCCGCCCTCAAGTCGAAGGAAGAGCTCGTGGGCGACATCATCCTGCTGCTGCAGTCGCCGATCCGCAACGTGGTGGGCGCCCTGCAGTCGGGTGGTCAGACCATCTCGGGCATCCTCAAGGCACTCGAGGAGCGCGGCTGATGCCGTGCTGTGCGCGCATAAAGCGTGAATTGTTTTTGGCTTCCAAGCTTTTACGCACTATAATAATTGTACAATTATTTAGTGTAAACTTTTTTTAAAATCCATTTCGAAATGGCAGATTTGAAAGCACTTGCTGAACAGCTTGTGAACCTTACGGTAAAAGAGGTATCGGAACTGGCTGATATCCTCAAGGAAGAATACGGCATCGAGCCGGCTGCTGCCGCTGTAGCCGTAGCTGCACCTGGTGCAGGTGGTGGCGAAGGTGGTGGTGCTGCCGAGCAGACCGAATTCGACGTAATCCTCACTTCGGCAGGGAGCGCCAAGCTGGCCGTAGTGAAAGAAGTGAAGAACCTTCTGGGCCTTGGCCTGAAGGAAGCGAAGGAACTGGTGGACAGCGCACCCGCACCCATCAAGGAGAAAGTGTCGAAAGACGAAGCTGAAAAGCTCAAGGCTGCTCTTGAAGCTGCCGGTGCCTCTGTAGAGGTGAAGTAATTCGACCTTTTTCCTTTACCACTGCGCTTTCCAAAACTTCCATGCCTGAAGCAAAGGCTGTAACATTTTTGTAACAATTAGGCTTAACCGGGAGTATAAACTTCCTGGTTAAGCCTGTTGTTGCTTAATCCATAACCCGTAGTCGCTCATGACCACAAATGGTTCTGTAATGCAGGCCGGCGAACGGATCAACTTCGGCAAAATCAAGTTGCCGGGCGAATATCCGGACTTGCTGGAAATTCAGCTCAAATCCTTCAAAGAGTTTTTCCAACTCGAGACCACTCCCGACAAGCGCAAGAGTGAAGGGCTGTACAAGGTCTTTCAGGAAAACTTCCCCATCTCGGATGCACGCAACATCTACGTGCTCGAGTTCATCGACTACTTCATCGACCCGCCCCGCTACACTATCGAAGAGTGTATGGAGCGGGGACTGACGTATAGTGTGCCCCTCAAAGCCAAGCTCAAGCTGTCGTGTAACGACCCCGAGCACGTGGATTTCGAGACCATCGTGCAGGACGTGTTCCTGGGCAACATTCCGTACATGACGCCCAAGGGCACCTTCATCATCAATGGCGCCGAGCGGGTGATCGTGTCGCAGTTGCACCGTAGCCCCGGTGTGTTCTTCGGCCAGTCGTTCCACCCCAATGGCACGAAGCTGTACTCGGCCCGCGTGATTCCCTTCAAGGGGGCGTGGATGGAGTTTGCCACCGACATCAACAACGTGATGTTCGCCTATATCGACCGGAAGAAGAAGTTTCCGGTCACCACCCTGTTGCGCGCCATCGGCTACGACACCGACAAAGCCATTCTCGAGCTGTTTGGCCTGGCCGAAGAGGTGCCTGCCACGCGCGAGGAGCTGCAAAAGGCCATCGGCCGCAAGCTGGCGGCCCGCGTGCTGCGCAGTTGGGTGGAAGACTTCGTGGATGAGGACACGGGCGAAGTGGTCAGCGTCGAGCGCAACGAAATCATTCTCGAGGGCGACGTGGTGCTCGACGAAGAGAACATCGAGCTGATCCTCGACACGGGTGTCGAAACCGTCATCCTGCAGCGCGAAGACGTCTCGGAAGACTATTCCATCATCTACAATACGTTGCAGAAAGACCCCTCCAGCTCGGAGATGGAGGCGGTCAACTATATCTACAAGCAGTTGCGTGGTGCCGAGCCGCCCGACGACGAGACGGCTCGTGGCATCATCGACAAGCTGTTCTTCTCCGACAAGCGCTACAACCTTGGCGAGGTAGGCCGCTACAAGATCAACCGCAAGCTGGGCCTCGACACGCCGATGGACGTGCTCGTACTCACCAAGGAAGACATCATCGAGATCGTCAAGTACCTGGTACGCCTGACCAACCAGAACGCCGAGATCGACGACATCGACCACCTGAGCAACCGCCGCATCCGTACGGTGGGCGAGCAGCTCTACGCCCAATTCGGCGTAGGTCTGGCGCGTATGGCGCGCACCATCCGCGAGCGCATGAACGTGCGCGATAACGAGGTGTTTACGCCCGTAGATCTGATCAATGCCCGGACGCTCTCGTCGGTCATCAACTCGTTTTTTGGCACCAGCCAGTTGTCGCAGTTTCTCGACCAGACCAACCCGCTGTCGGAGATCACGCACAAACGACGCATCTCGGCGCTGGGCCCCGGCGGTCTGACGCGCGAGCGTGCCGGCTTCGAGGTGCGCGACGTGCACTATTCGCACTACGGCCGTTTGTGTACGATCGAAACGCCGGAAGGCCCCAACATCGGTCTGATCTCGACTTTGTGCGTGCATGCCAAGGTCAACAAGATGGGCTTCCTCGAGACGCCCTACCGCCGCGTGGTCAACGGCAAGGTGGACCTGAAGAACCCGCCGGAGCTGTTGTCGGCTGAAGAAGAGGACGACAAGCGTATCGCTCAGGCCAACGCACCCATCGACGACAAGGGGCAGTTCCTGACCGACCGCGTCAAGGCACGCGAGCACGGCGACTTCCC
The DNA here is from genome assembly GCA_015490175.1 of Saprospiraceae bacterium. Classification (GTDB taxonomy): domain Bacteria; phylum Bacteroidota; class Bacteroidia; order Chitinophagales; family Saprospiraceae; genus WFYJ01. Next base: position 27,668 of record WFYJ01000063.1, read on the forward strand.
CGTGCTGTCGCCCGAAGAGCTCGACTACATGGACGTGGCGCCCAACCAGATCGTGGGCGTGTCGGCTTCGCTGATTCCGTTCCTCGAGCACGACGACGCCAACCGCGCCCTGATGGGCTCGAACATGCAGCGGCAGGCCGTGCCGCTCTTGCGCCCCAGTGCCCCCATCGTGGGTACCGGCCTGGAAGCCAAGGTGGCCGAAGACAGCCGCATGCTGCTCAATGCCGAGGGCGACGGCGTGGTCGAATATGTCGATGCCAACGAGATCGTCATTCGCTACGACCGCGATGAGGAAGAGCAGCTCGTCTCGTTCGAAGACAGTCGCAAGACGTACAAGCTGACCAAGTTTCTGCGCACCAACCAGGGCACGTGCATCAACCTCAAGCCGATCGTGCGCAAGGGCGATCGCGTGAAAAAAGGCCAGATCCTGTGCGACGGCTACGCCACCGAAAAGGGTGAGCTGGCACTGGGGCAGAACCTGAAGGTGGCCTTCATGCCCTGGAAGGGGTACAACTTCGAGGACGCCATCGTGATCTCGGAGCGCATCGTGCGCGAAGACGTCTTCACCTCGATCCATATCGAGAGCTTCGAGCTGGATGTGCGCGACACCAAGCTGGGTGAGGAAGAGCTGACCAACGACATCCCCAACGTGAGTGAGGAAGCCACGCGCGACCTCGACGAAAACGGCATCATCCGCGTGGGGGCATGGGTCAAGGAAGGCGACATCCTCATCGGCAAGATTACGCCCAAGGGCGAGAGCGATCCCACGCCCGAGGAAAAGCTGCTGCGCGCCATCTTCGGCGACAAGGCCGGCGACGTGAAGGACGCCTCGCTCAAGGTGCCGCCCTCGATCGAAGGGGTGGTCATTGGCAAGCAGCTCTTTGCCCGTGCCAAGAAGGACAACGTGCAGAAAGAGCAGGAGAAGCTCAAGCTGCAAAAGCTCGACGAGCAGCACGCCATCACGCTCAACGAGCTGCAGACCATCCTCATCGACAAGCTGCTCGTACTGCTCAAGGGCAAGGTGTCGCAGGGCGTACGCAGCATTTACAACGAAGAGGTGGTGCCCAAGGGTACCAAATTTACGCAGGACGTGCTGCGCAAGATCAACTACAAGACGGTCGATTACACCGGTTGGACCGACGACGAAAAGACCAATGAGCTCATCGCCCGGATGTTGCACAACTACAACATCAAGGTCAACGAGGAGATCGGCAAATACAAGCGCGAGAAGTTCAATATCAGCGTGGGCGACGAGCTGCCCGCCGGCGTGCTGAAGCTGGCCAAGGTGTACCTGGCCAAGAAGCGCAAGCTGAAGGTGGGCGACAAGCTGGCCGGTCGCCACGGCAACAAGGGTATCGTGTCGCGTATCGTGCGCGTGGAAGACATGCCCTTCCTCGAAGACGGCACCCCGGTGGATATCGTGCTCAACCCGCTGGGCGTACCCTCGCGTATGAACCTCGGCCAGATTTTCGAGACGGTGCTTGGCTGGGCCGGCGAAAAGCTGGGCGTCAGGTTTTCCACGCCGATCTTCGACGGTGCCGGCCTCGACGAGATCGAGGAGTATATCCAGAAGGCCAAGTTGCCCTCGCTGGGTCAGACCTGGCTGTACGACGGCGAGACGGGCGACCGCTTCGACAATCCCGCGACGGTGGGTGTGATCTACATGCTGAAGCTGTCGCACATGGTGGACGACAAGATGCACGCCCGCTCGATCGGTCCGTACTCGCTCATCACGCAGCAGCCGCTGGGTGGTAAAGCCCAGTTTGGTGGTCAGCGTTTCGGTGAGATGGAGGTGTGGGCCCTCGAGGCGTTCGGTGCCGCCAACCTGCTGCGCGAGCTGCTCACGCTCAAGTCGGACGACATCGTGGGTCGGGCCAAGGCTTACGAGGCCATCGTCAAGGGCGATGTGCTGCCCGAGCCCAACATCCCCGAGTCGTTCAACGTACTGGTGCACGAGTTGCGCGGCCTGGCACTCGACGTGAAGTTCGACTAAGGCCGTCTGATGCTGCGGCAGGGTGGCATTTGGCGAAAGCCGGATGCGGCCCTGCCGCCACCTGTTTAACCATTATCACCCACAGTCAAAAGCAACAATATGCCTCTTAAAAAGAAGTCGACTGTCCCCAGCCCCGACTTTGAGCGCATTACCATCATGCTCACCTCCCCGGATGACATCCTGGAGCGGTCATATGGTGAGGTACTCAAGCCGGAAACCATCAACTACCGGTCGTACAAGCCGGAGCGCGACGGCTTGTTCTGCGAACGCATCTTCGGTCCGGTCAAGGACTACGAATGCTACTGCGGCAAGTACAAGCGCATCCGGTACAAGGGAATCGTGTGTGACCGCTGTGGGGTAGAGGTCACCGAAAAGAAGGTGCGGCGCGAACGCATGGGCCACATCAAGCTGGTCGTGCCCGTGGTGCATATCTGGTTCTTCCGCTCCTTGCCCAACAAGATTGGCTACCTGCTCGGACTGTCGTCCAAAAAGCTGGATTCGATCATCTACTACGAGCGCTACGTGGTCATCCAGCCGGGCATCAAGGAGGGCGAAGTGGAGCACATGCAGTTGCTCACCGAAGAAGAATATCTGGACATCCTCGATACGCTGCCGCCCGAAAACCAGCAGCTCGACGACAGCGACCCGCAGAAGTTCATCGCCAAGATGGGCGCCGAGGCCGTGCGCGACCTGCTCATGCGCCTCGACCTGGACCAACTGTCGTACGACCTGCGTCATCAGGCGGCCAATGAGACGAGCCAGCAGCGCAAGTCGGAGGCGCTCAAGCGCCTGCGCATCGTAGAGGCCTTCCGCGAGGCCAACCAGCGCGTGGAGAACCGCCCCGAGTGGGCCATCATCCAGTACCTGCCGGTGGTGCCGCCCGAGCTGAGGCCGCTGGTGCCGCTCGATGGCGGTCGCTTTGCCAGCTCCGACCTCAATGACCTGTATCGCCGCGTCATCATCCGCAACAACCGCCTCAAGCGCCTGCTCGAGATCAAGGCGCCCGAGGTGATCCTGCGCAACGAAAAACGCATGTTGCAGGAGGCCGTGGACAGCCTCTTCGACAACTCGCGCAAGTCGAACGCGGTGAAGGCCGAAGGGGGCCGCCCCCTCAAGTCGCTCAGCGACATCCTGAAGGGCAAGCAGGGGCGCTTCCGTCAGAACCTGTTGGGCAAGCGCGTGGACTACTCGGGCCGTTCGGTGATCGTGGTAGGCCCCACGCTCAAGCTGCACGAGTGCGGCCTGCCCAAGGCCATGGCCGCCGAGCTGTTCAAGCCGTTCATCATTCGCAAGCTCATCGAGCGCGGCATCGTCAAGACGGTGAAGTCGGCCAAGAAGCTGGTCGATCGCAAAGAGCCCGTCATCTGGGATATCCTCGAGAACGTGCTGAAAGGGCACCCCGTGCTGCTCAACCGCGCCCCGACGCTGCACCGCCTGTCGATCCAGGCGTTCCAGCCGGTGCTGGTCGAAGGCAAGGCCATCCAGTTGCACCCGCTGGTGTGTGGCGCGTTCAATGCCGACTTCGACGGCGACCAGATGGCCGTGCACGTGCCGCTGAGCCAGGCCTCGATCCTCGAGGCGCAGGTGCTCATGCTGTCGAGCCACAACATGCTCAACCCGCAGGACGGCTCGCCGATCACGGTGCCGTCGCAGGACATGGTACTTGGCCTGTACTACATCACCAAGGAACGCAAGAGCACGCCCGACCATCCGGTCAAGGGCGAAGGCCGTCGTTTCTACTCGCCCGAAGAAGTGCGCATCGCCTACAACGAAGGTCAGGTGGACCTGCATGCAGCTATCGAGGTGCGCATCAAGGAAAAAGACGAAGAGGGCAAAGAGGTGACGCGCCGAATCAAGACGACCGTGGGCCGCGTGCTCTTCAACGAGGTAGTGCCCGAAGGGGTGCCCTTCGTCAATGAGCTGCTGACCAAGAAGGCGCTGAAGAAGATCATCTCGATGGTGATCAACCGCACCGACATGGCTACGGCTGCCGCCTTCCTCGACGACATCAAGGAGATGGGCTTCATGTGGGCCTTCAAGGGGGGCCTGTCGTTCAACCTGGGCGACCTCATCACGCCCAAGAACAAGGAGCGCATCCTGGAGCGCGCCCAGCGCGAGGTGGACGAGATCTGGGAGAACTTCAACATGGGTCTGATCACCGCCAAGGAGCGCTACAACAAGGTCATTGACGTGTGGACCAGCGCCGACAACCGCGTGACCAAAGAGCTGATGGACGAGCTGGCAGCCCACAACCAGGGCTTCAACTCGGTGTACATGATGCTCGACTCGGGCGCCCGGGGTTCGCGCCAGCAGATCAAGCAGCTCTGTGGTCTGCGTGGTCTGATGGCCAAGCCGCGCAAGTCGGGCGATACGGGTGAGTCGATTATCGAAAACCCGATCCTCTCGAACTTCGTGGATGGATTGTCGGTACTCGAGTACTTCCTCTCGACCCACGGTGCCCGTAAGGGTCTGGCCGACACCGCTCTGAAGACGGCCGACGCCGGTTACCTGACGCGCCGTCTGGTAGATGTGGCCCAGGACGTCGTCATCCTCGAAGAGGACTGCCAGACGCTGCGCGGCATTTACACCACGGCCTTCATCGAGAACGAGAAGGTCGTCGAGTCGCTGGCGCACCGCATTGCCGGTCGCTACGCCCTCGAGGACGTGGTGCACCCCGAAACCGACGAGCTGCTGCTTCCCGCCGACTCCTATATCACTGAGGAGATGGCCAAAAAAATCGAGGAAGCAGGAGTCGAAGGCGTTACCATTCGCTCAGTGCTCACCTGTGAGACCAAGCGTGGCGTGTGCACCAAGTGCTACGGCAAGAACCTGGCCACGGGCCGCATGGCCGAGATCGGCGACGCCGTGGGTATCATCGCCGCCCAGTCGATCGGTGAGCCGGGTACCCAGCTGACGCTGCGGACGTTCCACGTGGGTGGTATCGCCGCCGTGAGCAAGGCCGAAAGCGAAATCATCGCCAGGTACGACGGCATCGTCGAGCTGGCCGAAGTGACGGGCGTGCCCACCACCGACGAGAGTGGCCGCGACGTCCTCGTCGTCCTGTCGCGTACGGGTGAGTTGCGCCTGTGGAACAAGGACAAGACGAAGGTGCTCATGACGCGCCACGTGCCCTACGGCTCGCAGCTCTTCGTCAAGGACGGCCAGGAAGTGCATCGCGGCGAGATACTGTGCTCGTGGGACCCCTTCAACGCCGTCATCATCTCGGAATTCGACGGTATCGTGCGCTACGAGAACGTCGAGGAAGGCGTCACCTTCCGCATCGAGAAAGACGAGCAGACGGGCTACGAGGAGAAAGTGATCATCGAGGCCAAGCGCCGCAGCAAGAAAATCCCCACCCTCGTCATCGTGTCGAAGGAGGGCGAAGAGCTCAAGCGCTATCCCATGCCGGTGGGCGCCTACATCGCCGTGGATGACGGTCAGGAGGTGCATGCCGGCGACCGCCTCGTGAAGATCCCGCGCAACCTCGGCAAGATCCAGGACATCACCGGTGGCCTGCCGCGTGTGACCGAGCTGTTCGAAGCGCGCAACCCCTCCAACCCCGCCGTAGTCAGCGAGATCGACGGTATCGTCAGCTTCGGCCGCATCAAGCGCGGCAACCAGGAAGTGATCGTCGAGGCCAAGGACGGTCAGGTGCGCAAGTACCTCATCCCGCTGTCGAAACACATCCTCGTGCAGGAAGGCGACTACGTACGTGCCGGCACCCCGCTGTCGGAAGGCGCCATCGCCCCGCGCGACATCCTCGACATCAAGGGTCCCACGGCCGTTCAGGAATACCTGGTCAACGGCGTGCAGGAAGTGTACCGCTCACAGGGTATCGTCATCAACAACAAGCACATCGAGGTGATCGTGCGCCAGATGATGCGCCGCGTCGAGATCGTAGATCCGGGCGACACGCGCTTCCTCGAAGGCGAAGCAGTGGACCGCCACCGCTTCTTCGAGGAGAACGACTGGATTTTCGACAAGAAGGTCATCACCGATGCCGGCGACAGCAACAAGCTCAAGCCCGGCCAGATCGTCACCCTGCGCCAGATCCGCGAGGAGAACTCGTATCTGAAGCGCCACGACCTCAAGCCGGTGCAGTATCGCGATGCCGTGCCCGCTACCTCGCGTCCGCTGCTGCAGGGCATCACGCGCTCGTCGCTCGGTACCGAAAGCTGGATCTCGGCCGCCTCGTTCCAGGAGACGACCAAGGTGCTCTCCATGGCCGCTATCGCTGCCAAGCAGGACGAGCTCCACGGCCTCAAGGAGAACGTCATCGTGGGCAAGAAGATCCCGGCCGGTACGGGGCTGCGCAAGTACGACAAGCTCATCGTGATGACCAAAGAGGAATACGAACGCGAACAGGAACGTCTCGCCATGATGGAGGAAATGGACCTCGACATGGAAGAGAGCGCCGAGTAAGGCGTACGCAGATACACACGGATCAGCCACAAGCCCCGGCAGCCCATTGCGGTTGTCGGGGCTTTGGCGATGTTTGACAAAGGTTTGATGGTTGAGACCGCCTGGCGGATGTTGAGACACCGCTTGCGCGGTGCTGTTAAGCAGCCGTTTTTCCGGCGGCGGGAACAGGTTGCGGCTGGTTGAGTCGAACTACTGGATCGTACAGGTTCCGTCATTTGGGCAGATGACGGATAGTCAAGATGAAAAACTCACCCCTCAACTTGCTGCAAAAACTGCGTCAAGCTGCGTTTTCTGTGGCCGAAGGCTGCGGTTCAATGGATGAGGAATCGAGGAACCGAAGAATCGAGGATTTGACAAAAACCTGATAGTCAACAAGAAAAACTTTAAACTTTAAACTCTAAACCCTCAACGCTACACCCTCAACCATTGCGACAGGATTTCCCAAACCACTTTGATTTGAGTATAAGAACACCACCCGCGAGATTTTTGCTTTTTTTCAGGGGCCTCAACCCTTGATCCCTTTTCTCCCCCAACAGAGAGGCCCCGACACGGACCGGAGTCGGGGCATGTACTTTTCCGTTTGCACGCCGGGGCGCATCAGAACTTGAACCCGAACGTCAGTATGAACTCCTGATTGCGCACGTCATTTTGCACCAGCGAGCGCGGGGCCACTGCGGTCTGGTAGGGTCGATATCCTTCCGAGAAAGCCGTGGCGCGCCATGCCAGATCGACGAACACGCCGCGCTCGCGGATGCCGGCACCCAGACTGTAGCCCAGGGTGAAGGAGTCGTCGTCCACGTAGGGCGAAGTAGCCAGACTGACGCCGCCGCGCAACCGGAAGATGTCGGCGGCCCATTCGGCACCGGCCCGGAAGTTGACGGCCGACGTGTATTGTTCGGAAACCTGGTCGTTCAGTTGCGCTTCATACTGCAAATCATCCGGGTTGCTGGTGCGGTTGAACTCGAACGTGGCCGTGGCATAGTCCACCCACTCTACTGCCGCACTCACGAAGCCCGTCTTGTCGAACAGGTAGCCGGCGCTCAGCGACGCGCGCATGGGCGTGCGCAGGCGGTATTCGAAAAGGCCGTCGGGCGATTCGCCCTCGAAGCTGTTGGGGCCACCCAGTGTGAAGGCGTAGGCCATGCGCGTCTTGTAGGAATCTTCGAGCGCAAAGAGGGTGGGCGTCTGGAAGGCAAAGCCAAAGCGCGCGGCCTGCGATGCCCGGTAGATCAGTCCCAGCCGCAGGTTGACCCCCGTGCCCCGCGTCGTCAGTCGCTCCTCGAATTCGAAGCGGTCGAAGGTGGGGATTTCGTCATTGACATCTTCTTCTTCGTACAGTTTGGTCTCGGTGTAGAAGATGAAGGGCACGCCCACGGTGGCGCCGATCAGGAGCTTTTCGTCGTAATTGCCGGCGAATGAGAAAAACATTTCGCTCATGCCCCCGCCCGTAGTCACCTGCTGGCGTTTGGGCACCAGCGTGCCGGCGGGAATGTCATTGATGTAGGTCGTCTCATCGTTTGGGTCGGGGTTGAAGATGGCGCCCACCTCGTAGGCCAGCCCCGCCTCGAAGCCATCGAGCTGGTCGGGCGTCAGGCCGTCGGCCAGCTCCACGAAGCGATCGGTGTAGGAGCCTTCCGAACGCCCTTCGTAGTAGAAGCGCTGGCGATAGTTGCCGCGGCGCACCACGCCAATGCCGAAGTTCACCGTTTTCCATCGGGAGGCATAGGGCCGCGAGGCGAACACGAAGCCTGCCTGCTCAAATCCGAAGTGAGTACGCTGCCGCTCATACACGGCATTGTCGGCGCCACTCAGTTGCGAGGTAGTCGTCGAGAAGAACAGAGCGGGCGAGAACGTAAACTCGCTGCGCCGGAATGCCGCCAGGCCCGCAGGGTTGAGCGTCATGGCGCCAAAATCGGCACCCAGCGCCTCGAGCGAACCGCTCACCCCCAGCGTGCGGGCACTGCCGCCCAAGTCGAGCATCGAATAGCGAAGGGCATCGGTAGCCGTCTGTGTCCATCCGGCCAGGCTTGGCAGCATCAGGCACAGTATCCAGAGCGATTTCCACATTTTCATAGGTCCAGTGATTTGAAGCAATTTAACCATGGCCCGGTGAGGCCTGTTCCTGTACGCTCCTTTTGCGACCATGGCGGCAAAGAAAAGTTTACCGGAACGATCGTTCCTCTTTTCCGTACCGCTTTCGCAAAAAGCAGAAAAAAAGCGGGCGAACGCGTTGCGACGAATCCACCCGCTTTGCAAAACAACGTATCAATAACCTGACTGTCTGGCAATGTCTTCGAAACCATTTCACGAAGGGACACACCCCTCCTCCCCTGCACCTGAAAGCAGGTAGCATGCGCATATCCCTGATTGCTCAAATCCAAAAGGCGGTAACACCTCAGTGGCCTCGCCCACGCGGCGAGCGGCTACGCGTGCTGCCACTGCTCGAGCGGCTCGGGCTGCTGCTGCGATAGCTGCCGCTCGAACGCGAGGGGCTCGCGCTGCGCGTACGGAAGCCGGGCGAGCTGCCGCGCGAGGGGCTGCTGAAGGTGCTGCGCGAGCGCGTGCTGCCCGAATGGTAGTTTCCTCGTGCGCGCGTCGAACGATTCGAGGGGTTGTAGCTGCCCCGCGTACGGCTCTGGTTGCCGCGACTGGGCGAGGTGGCGGGCGAAGTGCGACGCGCGCGCGTAGCGGGCTTGGCTGCCGGCGTACTGCGGCGCGTGCGCGTAGCCGGCTCATAGGCAGGCGGCGTGCTCGTCCGGCGCTCACGTGCAGGACTGGTCCGCGTTTCGCGGCGCGTGCGCGTGTCGGCGGCCGGCGTGGGCTCGTCGTCGGGCTGTACGGTGCCACGCGTGCGGCGGCCGGGCTCGTCGCCGGGTTGCGCGCTGCGGCGCGTGGTGGCCGGTTGCAGTTCGTTGTCCGGCTTTTTGCGGAGGGTAGTTGTCGTGCCATCGGCATTGCCCGGCTGGAGGGTTTCTTTCGTTTCCGAAAGGCGCGGCGTGGCATCTACGGGCGGGTTGCCGTTGTTGAAGTCGCGTACGGGCGTGCGCGGAGTCTTGGTCATGCCGGTGCGGCGGGCGCCGTAGTAGCTGTTGCCGGAATTGTTATTGGAGTCGTTGTACCACCAGCCGCCACCGTAATTGTTGCCGTACCACCAGCCGCCGCCCGTCCAGTACGGATCGTAGTAGTTGTAACCGTACCAGCCGCTGCCGTAGTAGTAATTGTTGACAAACACGTTGTTGCCATACCATCCGCCGGCACAGCTCCAGGGGCTGTACCAGTTGTTCCATGCGCTCCAGCGGTTCCACCGACGCCAGCGGCGCCAGCGCCAGTAGTCGTAGTCGTTGTAGATGTAGATGCTCACTCCCGGCTGGAAGAACGGATCGTAAAACCACGCATCGGTGTAGCAGGCATCGAAATAGCCAAAGCCGAAGTAGGGGCGATGGAAGCGCCGGATGCGCGAAGAGTAGTAGTACTCGTAGTAGTATCCATCGTCGTCATAGCGCTGCTCGGCGTAGTATTTTTCGCCGTACTTCTGATCGTCGTCGAGCTGGTTGCGCTGATCGGTCGCCCGGTCCTGTGTGAAGCGGTCGCCATAGACGATGGCTTCGTCCGTGGCGGGATTGTAGTACAGGTCATCCCACTGGGCCTGAGCCCGAGGCAGGGCGGCTGCCACCACAGCCATGAGCAAGACCAATATGTAGCGAAGCGTTTTCATCTTCCGACAGTTTTCTGGTGAACAATCTGACCATCAAAGTCGCAGCTCGAAATTATTACTTTTGTGCCGCTTTTTGCGTTAAGGCCTGGCAAACAACCCGAATGCGGGTGTTAAAAAACTTCATACAGGGCCTTAACATTTGGCGTATCGGGGCGGAGAAAATGTTAAAGTCCACCCTTTACCGATTCATTATCAATCTGTAAAAAATACAGTTAAAACGTGCTTTTGTTGCGGCGGGCCGTATTTGCCGAAAGGCGTAAAACAACCTTGCCGCCACATGCAAAAAGAAACCAACGATCATGGCCAAGGAGATCACCCCTCGCAGTGAGGACTACTCGCAATGGTATATCGACATCGTCAAGAAGGCCCAACTGGCCGAAAACTCGGCCGTGCGTGGTTGTATGGTCATCAAGCCCTATGGCTATGCCATCTGGGAAAACATGCAGGCCCAACTCGACCGCATGTTCAAGGAAACGGGCCACAAGAATGCTTATTTCCCGCTCTTCATCCCCAAAAGCTTCCTGAGCAAGGAAGCCGAGCACGTGGAAGGCTTTGCCAAGGAGTGCGCCGTGGTGACGCACCACCGCCTGATGAACGACCCCAACGGCAAGGGCGTGGTGGTGGACCCCGATGCCAGGCTCGAAGAAGAGCTCATCGTGCGGCCCACCTCTGAAACGATCATCTGGAACACGTATCGCGACTGGATCCAGTCGTACCGCGACCTGCCGCTGCTCATCAACCAGTGGGCCAACGTAGTGCGCTGGGAGATGCGCACGCGGCTGTTCCTGCGCACGGCCGAGTTTCTGTGGCAGGAAGGGCATACGGCCCATGCCACGCGCGAAGAGGCCATCGAGGAAGCGCGCCTGATGCAACGCGTCTATGCGCAGTTTGCCGAAGAGTGGATGGCCATGCCCGTGCTGCGCGGCGTCAAGACGGCCAACGAGCGTTTTGCCGGCGCCGAAGAGACCTATACCATCGAAGCGCTCATGCAGGACGGCAAGGCCCTGCAGGCCGGCACTTCGCACTTCCTCGGCCAGAATTTTGCGAAAGCATTCGACGTGAAGTTCCTCAATGAGCAAAACCAGGAAGCGTATGTATGGGCTACGTCGTGGGGCGTCTCGACGCGCCTCATCGGCGGCCTGGTCATGACCCACAGCGACGACAACGGCCTGGTGCTGCCGCCCAAACTCGCGCCCGTCAAGGTGGTCATCGTGCCCATTCCCAAGCCGCGCCCCGAAATCGACGAAGTGGCCCACCGCCTCATGCGCGAGCTGCAAGAGCGCGGCCTGACGGTCGAATACGACACGGACATGAAGAAGCGCCCGGGCTTCAAGTTTGCCGAACACGAAATGCGCGGCATTCCCGTGCGTCTGGGCATCGGCATGCGCGACCTGGAAAAGCACCAGGTGGAAGTGGCGCGCCGCGACACGGGCGAAAAGACCTTCGTGCCCATCGAGGGCGTGGTGGACCACGTCATCGCCTTGCTCGACGACATCCAGCACAACCTCTTCCAGCGCGCGCTGAAGTTCCGCGAAGAGCACACCACGCGCGTGGACACCTTCGACGAGTTCAAGGAGGTGTTGGAAACGAAAGGCGGTTTCGTGCTGGCCCACTGGGACGGCACCACCGAGACAGAGCTCAGGATCAAAGAGCTCACCAAGGCCACCATCCGCTGCATTCCCAACGATGTGGAAGAGGAGCCGGGCAAGTGCATCCTGACGGGCAAGCCCTCGAAATACCGGGTGGTGTTTGCGAAAGCGTATTGATGTGCTGTACCTGCCAACCGCAAATCCCCCTTCGGCGTGGCCCGAGGGGGGATTTTTGTTTTGTCGCTTCCGCAAAAAGCGCCCTGCGCCGTGCCGCCTCCGCCTTTTTCGGGCGGGGTGTGCAGCCTGTGGAAAGCGCTACCTTTGCGCTGCATCAAACGCGCAATCCATGCCTTTTGTACCCGAATCTGCCATCGGGCAAGTGCTCGAAGCGCTGGCACATACGCCCCCCGAACGCTACGAGGCGCTCACCGTAGCCTTCGCCGATGCCCAGCCCGTGCTGGCTGGCTGGCTCGTCTCGGATACCTTCGACATCCTCACCGAAGCCGAACGCGAATACCTGCTCTATCTGGCGCTGGTCATCTGGAAAGCGGCTACCGAGGTGGCCGGCGAGCTGCCCGTGGCCGACGAAGCCCTCATCGGCGAGCTGGAAGAGCGCAACTGGGCCATGCTCAACGCAACGAAAGCCGGCCCCTTTCGCCAACGCCTCGACCCCTTTTTCGAAAAATATCCTCAGGAAGACCTCTTGGCTTTTGTCGAGGACGCGCTCGCAATAGAGGAAGAAAGTGACGAGGACGCGCCCGAGCTCGAAGTGACGCGCGAAGGCCGCGAACCCCTCTTCATCGCCCTCAAGACCGTGATCGACGCCCTGCTCGTGGCCCCTGCTACCAGGGACTGAAGCCGCGCAGCCGGTGGAGCAGCGCAAAAGGTGCCGAACGGTATCGCCACAACCGGAAGTAGGGCTCCTGCTCGGCGCCAAAGGCCATGCGCACCGGCGCCACATGTGGCAACATGCTCCCCTCGAAGTCGAACACAGGAATGCCCTGCCCGATGGCGTACCGAATGGCGCGCCAGGTGAGCAGGATGCCTGCGCCGCTGTGGCGCAGCGCCGGATCTTCGCCCGCCAGGTGATACCACGCACGGTTCCCGTCCCGGATCAGCATCGAGGCGGCATGGATGCGTCCTTGCTCGTCCTCGGCAAAAAAATACCGCACCTGGCCCCGCGCACGCAGGGCGGCATCGAGGCGCTGCAACGACGCGAAGGAATAGTAAATGTCGCGGCCCTGCCGCTGAAAACTCATTCGGTTGATGCGGTAGAAGGTGGCCAGGTCGTGGTGGTGCGTCACGCGCAAGCGCCGTTCGGCTTTGCGGATGTTGCGGCGCACGTTGCGGTTGGCGCGTGCCAGCACCGCATCGGCATCGTGCAGAGGGCGCAGCACGTAGGTGTAGCGCGTCGTTTGGCGAAAGCCGCGCCAGTAGAATGGCAAGTGGTTGGTCAGCTGCGGAGGGAAATCCTGGATGAAAAAGGCCAGTTGCGGCAGTTGGTCGAGCAGGGCGTCGTAATACTCGTGGGTGTGTTTGAGCTGCCGCAGGTCGGGATGGAGCCACGGGCCCATGTGTTTCACGTGCAGCGGCATGGTGACGTAGCGCCACCAGGCCAATCGCCTGACGAACAGCGGCCATACAGCCAGTACCGAGCGGTCGCGCTGCACCACGAGGGGCAGCCAGCCCTCGCTGCCACAGCACGCGTCGAGGTACCAGGGCTGCATGAACAGCGGCACGTCGGGCACCTGCTGGCAAAATCGTTCGTATGCCTGGCGGCTCATGGGTCGGGACTTGTCTTGCATCAGGGTGGTCCGGGAAATTCCGATGGCAAACGTGGTCAAATCGGTGCAATCGGTGTAATCGGTCAAATCGGTTAAACCGGTCGAATCGGTTAAACCGGTCGAATCGGTCGAATCGGTACTCCTCACTCTTCTCTCTATCACTCCGTCACTCATTCACTCCCTCACTCCGTCTCAAAATTCCCGAATCGGATTGCGTTGGGTATATCTTCGCAGGCCAAAGTAATCAAAATGCGCAGGCTCATTCGAAGCGTCGTTCCCGCCCACTGGCGGTGGCTGGTGCGCAGGCAATACCTGCGCCTGCGCGGCTGGTGGTATCGGGGCGGGGCGGTGATGTGTCCGTGTTGTGGGGGGCGCTTTCGCAAATTCCTGCCCATGACGGAAGGCGACTTCCCGCGCGAGGGCGCCATCTGTCCGGCTTGTACGGCCATGGAGCGGCACCGCCTGCTGATGTGCTTCATCGAGCGCGCCACCGACCTGCCGCACCGCCCGCAAAGGGTGCTCTACCTGGCGCCCGAGCCGGGCATCCAGGCGCGCCTGCTGCGCTGGCCCCACCTCGACTACCTGAGCGCCGACCTCGACTCTCCGGTGGCCATGCAGCATTTCGACCTACAGCACATCCCGTATCCCGATGCGGCCTTCGACGCGATCTTTTGCGCCCACGTGCTGGCCCATGTGCGCGACGACCGGCGGGCTCTGGCCGAGCTGCGCCGCGTGCTGGCACCCCACGGCACGCTCTACCTCATGGATCGCCCCGATGAGCGCCTGCCCCGCACCCTCGAAGCCGAGACCGAACTGACGGCCCGGCAACGCGCTGCGCGTTTCGGGCAGGCGGACCGCTGGCGCCGCTATGGGCGCGACTTTGCAGATCGTCTGCGGGCGGCCGGCTTTACGGTCGAGGAGGTGGCATTTGCCGAAAGGCTGAGCCCTGAAGAGGTGCGTCGCTATGGTTTGCGCACCGACGAGCTCATCTACCTTTGCCGAAAGGCGGGCTCATGAAGTGCTGCGGCGCACCGGCCCGCCATACCACAGCCCTGCGAGGGCCAGCAGGCACAACAACAGGCCCAGAAACTCGCGCACCAGCTCCACGTGGGGCGACTCGGCCTTCATCTGGCCCACAATGCTGGGCATGCCCATGCGCACCCACTCGACGAAGCCGGGCACCATGGTGGCTGCCCAGAGCGCGGCCACGGCCATACCGGCCCAGACGGCCGCGCGCCAATAGCGACCGGCCAGTGCCAGACCATACAACACGGCCACGTAGCCATACATGGCCATCCATCGCAGAGGATCGGGATCGTTGTACTGCACGGCTGCCGAGAGCAGTGCCAGCACCAATACGAGGAGGTAGGTTGCCTTTTTCATCTGCAAGTGATTTTTCATGCTGCTTTCGCAAAAATGGCAACGGCCTCCCCGGCCCGACGAAAAACGGGGATCACAGAGCGACTGCGATCCCCGTTTCGGGCGGAAGGGAAGCCCCTGCTGGCGTCAGAGCGTCTGCTTCACCTCTACCACTTCGTAGCACTCGATCTCGTCGCCGACCTTGATGTCGTTGAAGTTCTTGATCGAGATACCGCATTCCATGCCGCTGCGCACTTCCTTGACGTCTTCCTTGAAGCGCTTGAGCGACAGTATTTCGCCGTGCTGACCTTCCTTGGTCGGATAGATCACGATGCCGTCGCGGATGACGCGCACATGGCCGTTGCGAATGATCTTGCCGTCGGAGACGAAGCAACCGGCCACGGTGCCCACCTTGCTGATCTTGAAGATCTGGCGCACTTCGGCGGTGCCGAGGATCTGCTCTTCGCGCTTGGGCTCGAGCATGCCCTCGATAGCCGACTTGATCTCCTCGATGGCCTCGTAGATGATGGAGTACAGCTTGATCTGCACGCCTTCGCGTTCGGCCAGCTTGCGGGCGCCCACCGACGGACGCACCTGGAAGCCGACGATGATGGCGTCGGATGCCGAGGCGAGCAGCACATCGGACTCGGTGATCTGGCCCACGGCCTTGTGGATGACGTTGACCTGCACCGTCTCGTGCGAGAGCTTGAGCAAGCTGTCGGACAGGGCCTCCACCGAGCCATCCACGTCGGCCTTGACGATGAGGTTGAGCTCCTTGAAGGTGCCCAGCGCCAAGCGGCGGCCGATTTCGTCGAGACTGATGCGCTTCTGGGCGCGGGTGGCCTGCTCGCGCAGGATCTGGGCGCGGCGTGCCGCAATCTGGCGTGCTTCCTGCTCGCTGTCCACCACGCGGAAGCGCTCACCGGCCTGGGGTGCGCCATTGAGGCCGAGGACGGCCACGGGCTTTGCGGGGCCGGCTTCCTTGACGCGATTGCCCCACTCGTCGAACATGGCGCGCACCTTGCCCGAATACTGGCCGGCGACGATGGGATCGCCGACGTGGAGGGTGCCGTTCTGGATGAGCGTCTTGGCCACGTAGCCACGGCCTTTCTCGAGTGCGGCTTCGAGCACGGTGCCGATGGCCTTGCGCTTGGGATTGGCCTTGAGTTCGAGCAGATCGGCCACGAGCAGGACTTTTTCGAGCAACTCGTCCACGCCCTGGCCCGTCTTGGCCGAAATTTCCTGGCACTGGTATTCGCCGCCCCAGTCTTCGACGAGGATGTTCATCGAGGCCAGCTCCTGCTTGATCTTTTCGGGGTTGGCGCCCGGCTTGTCGATCTTGTTGATGGCAAAGATCATGGGCACGCCGGCAGCCTGGGCGTGGCTGATGGCCTCGCGCGTCTGCGGCATGATGCTGTCGTCGGCAGCGATGATGATGATGGCAATGTCGGTCACCTTGGCACCACGGGCACGCATGGCCGTAAAGGCTTCGTGACCCGGCGTGTCGAGAAAGGTGATGCGTCGCTGGTCTTCACCAACTACCACCTCGTAGGCACCGATGTGCTGGGTGATGCCGCCGGCCTCGCGCGCGGCCACATTGGTATTGCGGATGTAGTCGAGCAGCGTGGTCTTGCCGTGGTCGACGTGGCCCATCACCGTGACGATGGGTGCGCGCGGCACGAGATCTTCGGGGTTGTCCACCTCCTCGACCTCTTCCTCTTCGGCTTCTTCCACATCGATGAACTTCACCTCCTTGCCGTACTCCGAAGCCACCAGTTCGATCAATTCGGCGTCGAGGCGCTGGTTGATCGAAACGATTACGCCGAGGTTCATGCAGGTGGTGATGATCTCAGTGGGCGAGACGTCGAGCAGGTTGGCCAACTCTTGCACCGAAACGAACTCCGTCACTTCGAGTACGCTGTCCTCGGTAGCCTGTTCCATTTCGAGCAGCTCCTGCTTTTCGCGGGCACGCTCGCGGTGGGCACGACGCAGGCGCTGGCGCTTCTTCTTGCCTTCGCCCGACAGGCGTGCCATCGTCTCCTTGATCTTTTCTTCAATTTCTTTCTGCGTCACCTCCGACTCTTCGCCCCGCTTGCGGCCCCGGCGCTTGCGGCGCTCCTTGGGCGCTGTGCCTGATTCTGCCTCCACCTTCTTGCGCTTGCGGCGGCGGCGGCGCTTGCCGGGCGCATCATCATCGGACGAAGCGACCGGCTTGGCCTTTTTCGATTCTTTTTTCCTGGGCTTCTTGTCTTCCACATCGATCTTGCCCAGGATCTTCAAACCGCGCAGCTCGGGCGTCTTGGCACGGATGACGGTGTCCTCCTTGCTTCCCGTATTGCTATCAGAGGGCGCCGACTCACCTGTCGGCGCTTCTTTTGCGGCCGGCCCGGCTGCTGCCGGCGTCTCGGCGGGCTGGTCGGGTTGCGCCGGTGCCTGGTCGCTTTCGGCAGCGGGAGCGGACGGCGCTTCCGGAGATTCTGCAACGGGCGCTCTCTCCTTCTTCGGCGTGGTTTCTTCGGTTGCGGGCGGCGAAGCAGGTTGCTCAGCCTCAACAGCAGGCTGCTCTTCTTCCTTTTTTTTCTTGCTTTTTCCGGATTTGGTGGCCTTGTCCAGATCAATCTTGCCCAGCACTTTCAAGCCAATCTTGGGCTTGTCTTCCTCTGCTTCGGGCGCAGGGGTTTCGGCAGCCGCCGGCTCCTGCGGCTGTTCGGGTGCGACGGGTGCGGCAGGTCGGATTTTGGCTGCGGGCACCACCTCTTCTTTCACACCAGGCTCAGCAGTGGCCTTCTTCTTCGTGAGCGTCAGCTCACCTGGCGTAGCAAACGTGAGCGTTGGCTTTTTCTCCGGCTCGCTTGCCTTCTTGGTCAACGGGCGGGTGCCAATAACCAGTTGGTCCGCCTGCTCTTTGGTGGCACGCGACTTCTGGAATTGGGCCAGCAGCTTCGCTTCCATTTCCTCCGTAATCTTGGTGGTGGGTTTGTTTTCGATCTCAAACCCTTGCTCCTGGAGGAATTCCACGATGGTGCTGGTCCCGACGTTGAGTTCCTTTGCTACTTTTGCTAACCTTTTCGCCATTAAGTTTTCTGTCAATTTTTATTTGCCCATGCGCGCCCTCGGGGGCGGACACGGCTGCGGTCACTTGATTGCATTCCAATTACCCGGGAAGTCAGCTCTTTCGTCGTCTTTCGCGTAGCTCTGCTTGCCGGCATCGTGCTTTTTGGAGTAGCAGGTGGTGGTGCTGTGAGGTGCAGCCAGGAGCCGACAAGATGATTACAGTAATTTCAATGCGCTGAAGATGCAATTGTTCGCATCGCTTCTCGCCGGAACCGTCATAGCGCCTCGTTCCGGCCGTGCAAAGATAGGTAAAAAAAGCGCGTGAAGCATTCGCTATCCCTTCGGGCCGACACAAAGCAAAAAGCCACAATCGCCGGCCCGACCGCTCTGGACGGATCACCTCACACACAGATGGACAGCCGACGAAAGGTCGGGCTGTCCATCCGGGCATGAGGGCGCGTCGCCTTATTCGGTTTCTTCTTCAAACTCTTCGCGCAAGATGCGCAGTACTTCCTCGACCGTCTCCTCTTCCAGGTCGGTGCGACGCACGAGCTCTTCCTTGCTCAGATCCAGCACGTTGCGCGCCGTGTCGCAACCAATGGCCTTGAGGCGGTCAATAATCCACTCCTCGATCTCATCTGCAAATTCGTCCAGATCGACATCGTCGAGTTCGTATTCGTCCTGCACGCGGTACACGTCAATTTCGTAGCCGGTGAGGCGGCTGGCCAGCTTGATGTTGGTACCGCCTTTACCGATGGCCAGCGACACCTGGTCGGGTTCGAGGTAAACCGAAGCGCGTCGGTTTTCTTCGTCCAGCTCGATGGAGCTGACCTTGGCCGGCGTCAGTGCGCGCTGGATAAACAGCTTGTCGTTGGTCGTATAGGGGATGACATCGATGTTTTCGTTGTGCAGCTCCCGCACGATGCCATGGATGCGCGAGCCTTTCATACCCACGCAGGCGCCCACGGGGTCGATGCGGTCGTCGTAGGATTCGACGGCTACCTTGGCGCGTTCGCCGGGGATGCGCACCACCGCCTTGATGGCAATGAGGCCGTCTTCGATTTCGGGCACTTCCTGCTCCATGAGTCGCTCGAGGAACATCTCGTCGGTACGCGACACGATGACCACCGGCGTGTTGTTTTTCATCTCGACCTTCTTGATCACCCCGCGCACCATGTCGCCCTTGCGGAAATAGTCGCGGCGCAGGCATTCGCTGCGCGGCAGCAGCAGCTCGTGCCCGGTGGCATCGTCGATGATGAGCACATCGCGTTTCATGATCTGGCTCACCTCGCCGACCACCAGGTCGCCCACGCGATCGACGTAGCGCTTGTAGATCTCGTCTTTCTCCAGCTCCATGATGCGTGAGATGAGCGTCTGACGGGCAGCCTGAATGGCCCGACGACCGAAGTCTTCGAGGCGCAACTGCTCGTAGCACTCTTCCCCGATCTCGTAGTCTTCTTCGATGGCTTTGGCTTCCGAGATGGAGATCTGGGTGCGATCGTCCATCACCTCGCCATCGGGCACGATTTCGCGCACCCGCCACAGTTCGAGGTCGCCCTGCTGCGGGTTCACGATCACGTTGAAGTTTTCATCCGAACCGTACTTCTTCCGGATGAGCGTGCGGAACACGTCTTCCAGCACGCGGACCATCGTCGGCCGGTCGATGTTTTTGTTGTTGCCGAACTCCTTGAAGATTTCAGCCAGGTTGATATTCATATCTATATTCTGAGTTTAGAGTTTACAACTTGAAAGTGTTGAGGGTTGAGCGTGTAGGGTTGAGCGTTTTTGTCTTGACTATAAAGTCCTTGGTCAAATCCTCGGTTCCTCATCCTTCAAACCGCAGCTTTCAGCCGCAGAGGGGCGCAGCTTGTACGCAGTTTTCTTTCAACTCTATGAAAATCAGTGCATGCTCAGCGAACTCTGTGTAACTGAATGATCTTTCGGACTTTTTTCAGTAGGCTCAAATCCTGAGTCCCCTGAAAAAACCCAAAATCTCACGCAACAGCCTGCCCCCGGCGAGCCGGGGCAGGCTCCGACCAAAGTCGGGGACGCAACAGCTTGTCCCGACCAAAGTCGGGGACGCAACGATTCGCAATGTGTTTTTTGTTTTAATTCAGCTTGTTATTTATGGTGTTACGCGTCACGCGTTACGATGTCACGCCGTCACGCCGTTACGGACTTTTTTCAGTAGGCTCAAATCCTCGGTTCCTCAGCCGAACGGACTTTTCCCTCTGAGGTTCAGAACCGGATCAGCACTCTGGCCTGCCCGATCCGGTCGAAGGGCACCTCTCGCGGCACCCTGACCATGCGCGGCTTTTTTCTTTTGCCGGAAGGCTGCTCTTGGGGCACTTCCACTTCGAGGGTCAGGCCCTGGTCGTCCACCTGCAGCAGTTTGCCTTCGAGGCGCTCTCCGCCTTCGAGCTTCAGCTCGAGCCAGCGCCCTACGTGCTTGGGATACTGGCGGGGCAGGCTGAGCGGCCGCGACGCTCCGGGCGACGACACTTCCAGCACGTACTTTTCACCTGCCCAGCCGCTTTCGTCGAGGTGATGCTCGAGGTAGCGGCTGATGCGCGTACACTTCTCCAGGGTGATGCCGGTGTCGGAATCGAGGTACACCTCGATGCGATTGCCCGGCAGCACCTTGATTTCCAGCAGGAAGCAGTCGGCAAAATCTGCCTCGGCAAATTTTGCGGCAAGCAAATCCTCCAGTCTGTTGATCAATTGCTCCATCACTTTGCTTCCTTTTTGCTGCTGCGGCCTGGCTGCGCGCTTCTCCCTTCGTTTTTTGAGGGGGTGGTTAAAAAAAAGAGGGAACTTCCGTTCCCTCTTTTCGCGCGCTGCCTGGCAGGCGCCGCAAATATAGCAACTTTTCCAATCGCTTTGCAAACCAGGGCCTCGCGCGAAGAGTGCGCTGCTTGCACAGCATAAACGAAACAACCTCCGATGGCAAAAGTTCTGGCAAAGGAGCATCAGAAAAGGCTCAGCGGGCCTGGTCGAGCCACTTCAGGTCTTCAGGGGTATCGATCTCGACATGCCCTTTCGGGAAATGCACCTCCACCACCTGTGGCCACTGCCCGATCAGTTGGCGCGCGCCCCGCTCGCCGCTGCACTCGACCAGGAGGGGCAAGCGCGCGCGGCTGATCACCACGGGCACTCCGCTTCCCTGCGCATAGCGACAGATGACGGCATCGGGCCGATGGTGCCTGAAGGTGCGCCGCAACTCGTCGTAAAGACCGGTGGAAAGAAACACCTGATCACATACGCCGATCAGCAGGGCTGCCGGCTCGGGTTGCAGGCTCAGGCCCCAGCGCGCCGCCGCCGCGATCGAGGTGCCCATGCCCCGGGCGTGGTCAGGGTTGTGGATGAACTGAACGGGCAAGCCTGCCAGGGCCTGCATGACCCGTCCGGCCTCGTGCCCGACGACGACACCGACGGGGTGGTAGTCTGAAGCCAGCAGCTTGAGTAGCTGGCGCCGCACCAGCGGCACGCCGCCCACCGACAGCAACTGCTTGGGCTGTCCCAGTCGGCGCGACATGCCGGCTGCCAGCATGACCGCTGCGATATGATCGGAAGGTGGATTCATGACTCACGCGATGCGCTGCACCCCGACAACAAGGGGCTTACCATCTTCTGGCCTGGTAGGGATATCGAACGTGGTATTGGGCCTTCACCATGTCGAGCAGCCGACGGCGCAGCTCGTCCACGTTTTCGCCGGTGGCTGCAGAGATGAAGACGTTTTGCGCGCCATAGCGGCGCCCCAGTCCTTCGCGCAGCTCCCGCTCGATCTCGGCCCGCTCGGCCGGGGTGAGCAGCTCGTCGAAGTTGCGTTGGCGGTACAGGTCCATCTTGTTGAACACCATGAGGACGGGCTTTTCGGCGGCGCCCAGCTCCGAGAGCGTCTCCCGCACGGTGCCGATGTGTTCTTCGAATGCCGGATGCGCCACATCGACCACGTGCATGAGGATATCGCTCTCGCGCACCTCGTCGAGCGTGCTCTTGAAGCTCTCGATGAGGTGGTGGGGCAGCTTGCGGATGAAGCCCACCGTGTCGGACAGCAGGAAAGGCACGCCATCGTACACCACCTTGCGCACGGTGGTGTCGAGCGTGGCGAAGAGCTTGTTTTCGGCAAAGACATCCGACTTGCTGAGGCGGTTCATGAGGGTGGACTTGCCCACGTTGGTGTAGCCCACCAGGGCCACGCGGATCAGCTCGCCGCGTTGCTTGCGGCGCGTGGCATTTTGCTGGTCGATTTTTTCGAGGCGCTTTTTGAGCATGGCGATCTTGTCGCGCACGATGCGGCGGTCGGTCTCGATCTCTTTCTCACCCGGCCCCCGCATGCCGATGCCGCCGCGCTGCCGCTCGAGGTGGGTCCACAGGCCGCGCAGGCGCGGCAAGAGGTACTGCATTTGCGCCAGCTCGACCTGGGTTTTTGCCTGGGCCGTCTGGGCCCTGCGGGCAAAAATGTCGAGGATGAGTGTGGAGCGATCCACGATCTTGCGCTTGAGGGTTTGCTCGATGAGGCTGACCTGCTTGCCCGACAGGTCGTCGTCGAAGATGACGAGGTCGATGTCCGGATGGGCTTCGATGAATTGGCGGATCTCTTCGAGCTTGCCTTTGCCGATGAAGGTGCGCGGATCGGGATGGGGCAGCTTCTGCACGAAGCGCTTGACGGTGCGGGCGCCGGCCGTGAGGGCCAGAAACTCGAGTTCGTCGAGGTATTCCTGCACCTGCATCTCGGTCTGGGTGCGCGTCACCAGGCCGACGAGCACGGCTTGCTCTTCGGATTTCCTTGCGCCTATTCGTTCCTTTTCGCCTACGATCCAGTTGTTGCTCATGAAAATGTGTTGCGTTTTTCGCGTTTGATCAATCGGGTTCATACCCAAGCAGCACGCGCCGGAGTACCTGAAGGATGACTTGCCCTATCGCAGCCACTGCTCGGGGTTTTGTTTTTGCTTGCCGTGCCACAGTTCGAAGTGCAGCACCGAGGTCCCATTGGCGGGATCGATGGCCACGCGGCCCAGCACCTGCCCTGCCTTGACGGCCTGGTCCTTTTCCACTTCGACCTTTTCGAGGTTGGCATAGACGGTGAACCAGGCGCCATGGCTGATCAGTACCATGTAGTTGTTGGCCGGCACGAAGCTGGTGGCCACCACTACGCCATCGTGCACGGCACGCACGGTGCCGCCCTTGACGGTGCGGATGTCGATGCCGTTGTTTTCTACGACGACCTGTGGCAGGGAGGGGTGCGGGTGTCGGCCAAAGGGCCGCACCACGGCGCCCTCTGCGGGCCAGGGCAGCCGCCCCTTGAGCTTGCCAAAAGCCATGCCCGAAGCATTTTCGGCTGCGGGCTTTTTCTCTTCCGCGCGACGCAGGCGCTCTTCGCGGCGCGTCATCTCTTCGCGGATGTAGGCCTCGATGGCGTGGTTGAGCTTTTCGCGATCGCGGCGCTGCGTTTCGAGCTGGCGCAACAGGCGCGCCTCGTCGTTTTCGAGGTTGGCCAGCAGGGCTTCGTGCTCGCGCATCTCGTACTGCAGCAGCTGGGCCTGACGCTCGGCCTGCCGCAACAGGGCCTGCTTTTCGCGACGGCGCCGTTCGAGCTGTTGCATCTTCTGTGCCAGCGTCTGCCGGGTGGAAGCGATGAGCTCCGACTGCCGCTGCCGATAGTCTTCGTACTGACGCAGGTACTGCCAGCGCAGCACCAACTGGTTGAAGCTGGTGGCCGAGAACAGGAACAGCAGGTTGGAGTGCTGCAGTTTTTGCCGCCAGGCCAGCCGCAGCATGCGCGCGTATTCGTCCTTGAGTCGGTCGAGGTCGTCTTGCAAGGCATTGACCACGTCGGTGGTGCGCGCCAGTCGCTCTTCGATCAGTTCGAGCTCCTGGTGCAGGATGGCGATGAGCTCCTCGCGCTGCCGGATCTGCTGGCGCAGCGTGCTCACCTGCTCGAGCGTGGCGGCCTTGTTGGCACGCGTCTCTTCGAGGATCCTGCTGGTCTGGCGGATCTTCCTCTCCAGGGCCTTGCGCCTGGCCTCCAGCTCAGTGCGCGACTGGCCGGCCACCGCGGATGGCCACACACAGACCAGGACGAGCAGCCACACGGCGCTATTCCACCTTCGTATAATGTTCCGGGATCTCAAATTTCAGCGATTTGGGTTCGTCGAGCGTCACCTTGGAAAAGTGGATGGTTACCTGCCAGGCACCCGTAGCGGGAGTGAACACTTCGAGTGTACGAAGATAGGAAAAAAGCGTTCCGCCCTCGTCGGGCTGCCAGGCGTCGAGCCGGCAGATCAGCTCTTCGTCGCGCAGCGGGTCGTACAGGCGCATTTTGCGCAAGCGCCAATCAGGGCCGAACCACCAGGCGCCATCGTATCGGCGGCCATCGGACTCGAGCACGTACCACACACTGTCGATACGGGCCTCATATTGCGTGCCCGGCAGCACGGGGTTGCCGAGCAAGAGCATCTGCAGCTCCTGAAAGCCGAAGGGCAACCCGAACCGGCGGCGCAGGAGGCCGATGTCGTCGGCCAGGTACTGCTTGTTGAGCCGGTCGAGCACGAAAATGCTGTCGGGGCGCACCAGCACCCGCGCTGCCTCCACGTTGTATTTGCGGAAAGCAAGCATGAGGGCGCTGTCGCGTTGCAGCCGGATGACGGCGCTGATGCGCTCGTGCCCTCCTTCGCCATCGAAGTCGATGCGCGCACGCCCGCTGAGCCAGCGCGCCGGCACCTGATGGCGCGCCACGCGCCGCACGATATAGTCGGCCGAACGGGGCCTGAGCTCCGTGGCCTGCACGGCTGTCGCCGGCTTGCAGCCACTCATCCACAGTGCGGCCAGCACGACCGTCAGGAGGAGGCTGCATTTGCCGAAAGGCAGAAAACTGCCCGGGGCGTGACGCACGACTTCCCCTGTACACCTTGGTCCGGCAGGAGGGACAACGTGAGAAATTTTCCTGCTCCCGCGCAAATCAATCCGGTTCATCATGATGCAATAACGTTCGGTGCGGGCGCAAAGATTTTGCCGCTGCCCGCATTGTTGCATGAATATCCTTGCCTTTCGGCAAATGGCATCGCCACGCGGTTGGTCTGACGGCATGGCATGGTCGGGTCTCATTTGCCGAAAGGCCGGCATTTGCACGGCACGGCCCTTTGTGGCTAACTTCCACCATCCGCTGACGCAAAAAACGCACGCTCATGACTTCTTTCACCCGACGCGACTGGCTGCGCACCACGGGTCTGGCCGGCCTGGCAGCCCTCTTCCACACGCCCACCGAGCTGCTGGCAGGGCCTCATTTGCCGAAAGGCGAAACGCCCGAGGCACTCATCCGGCTGAATGCCAACGAGAACCCCTACGCGCCTTCGCAGGCCGTACAGGACGCCCTCGTCCGCGCTTTCGCAAAAGCCGCACGCTACCCCTATCTGGAGCGGCCCGTGCTGCGGCAGCGCCTGGCCGAAAAGCACGGTCTGACCGAAGCCCACATCCTCGACACGGTGGGCTCGACGGAAGGGCTCAAGATCGCGGGCCTGGTGCTGGGCGGCGCCACGGGCAGCATTCTGGCGGCCCGGCCCACCTTCCTGGCCATGCTCTCCTTTGCGGAAAAATTCGGCAGCTATATTGACTTCGTGCCGCTCGACGAGGCGCTGGTGCACGACCTCGACGCCATGGAGCGCCACATCAACAACCAGACGCGCCTGGTCTTCGTGTGCAACCCCAACAACCCTACCGGCACCATCCTGCCGCCCGACGAGCTGGAGGCTTTCTGCCGGCGCGTGGCCCGGCGCTGCTTCGTCTTCGTCGATGAGGCCTATATTGACTACATCGAGCAGCCGGGCTATCCCTCGATGGTCAGGCTCGTGAAAGAAGGGCTCAACGTCATCGTGTCGCGCACCTTCTCGAAGGTGTACGGGCTGGCCGGCCTGCGCGTGGGCTACCTCATGGCCCGCCCCGACATCATCGCGCGCCTGGCCGACCACCAGGTGGAAAGGCCCAACCAGCTCGGCATCGCTGCGGCTCTGGCCGCCCTCGACGACGAGGCATTCTACCGCTACAGCCTCGAGCAAAACGCGCGTGCCAAGCGCTACGTCTATACCCTGCTCGACGGGCTGGGCCGCCGCTACGTGCCCTCGCATACCAACTTCGTGTTTTTCCATACGGGCAAGGATATCGACGAGGTCAACGCCTTCATGCGCGCCGAAGGTCTGTGGGTGGGTCGTCCCTTCCCCCCGCTGCGCGACTGGTGCCGCGTGAGTCTGGGCACGCCGGAAGAGATTGAGCGTTTCGGCGCCGCGCTGAAAAAAATGTACGGTTGAACGAAGACAGGCAACACCCCCGTGCCCATCGCAAAGCCGGCCCCACGGGTCGGCTTTGCTTTTTGCCGCCCGGCAGGATGCCAAAATTCACTTCGCCCGCTGACTTTTTCCATCCACACATTGGCCAGCGTGGCTGCAGATTTGTCATGCATGCGATCCCGTTCACGTTTTCAAAAAAACGACGAACCATGATTCCCGAACCATTGCTCCGCTTCAATGAGTGGATCAGTCAGCCGTGGCCGTGGTACGTGGCCGGGCCGATGATTGCGCTGGTGATGTTCATCCTGCTGTTTTTCGGCAAGGAATTCGGCATCTCGGCCAACTTCCGCGTGATGTGTGCAGCCGACGGCGCCGACCAGTGGGCCGATTTCTTCAAGTTCGACTGGCAGTCGCAGGGCTGGAACCTGCTGGTGGCCGTGGGTGCCATGTTCGGCGGTTACGTTGCAGCACACTACTTCACACCTGCCGACGGCCACATCGCCCATGTGTCGGCAGCCACGGTAGAAAGCCTGCGCGAGCTGGGAGTACCCGCTTTCGCATCGAAGTTTCACACCGAACCCGTCCAATACGAAGTGGGGCAGGTGCCGCTGGTGCCGGAATGGTACACCTGGCTGGCCCTGTTCGACTGGCGCGGCTGGTTGTTCATTGCCGTTGGCGGCTTTCTCGTCGGCTTTGGCGCGCGCTGGGCGGGCGGCTGTACCTCGGGCCACGCCATCAGCGGGCTGTCGGCCCTGCAGTTGGGGTCGCTCTACGCCGTGATCGGCTTTTTCCTCGGCGGCCTGTTCATGACCTACGTCATCTTCCCGCTGATTTTCTGAACCGCTGATTCATTTACCATTAAAATCGAACAGCCATGATGCGCATGTCTCGCTATATCCTGGTCGGAATCATTTTCGGCATCACGATGTACAAGTCGGAAGCCGTGTCGTGGTTCCGCATCTTCGAAATGTTTCACTTTCAGTCGTTCCACATGTACGGCATCATCGGCTCGGCCGTGGCCCTGGGCGTGCTGATCGTGCAATTCATCAAACGGCGCCACCTGCGCTCGCTGGAAGGAAAGGAAATCGTCATCCCGGAAAAGGACAAGAGCTGGAAGCGCTACCTCTTCGGCGGCTTCGTCTTCGGGCTGGGCTGGGCCCTGACGGGCGTGTGCCCGGGTCCCATGTTCGTGTTGCTGGGTAGCGGCTACACCGTGTTGGTCGTCTATCTGCTGGCAGCTATTACCGGTACCTTCGTGTACGGACTGTTGCGGCCCAGGTTGCCGCATTGACGGAGGTGCCTTCCTGTGGCCAAGGGCCGACCGCAGGTTCACTACAGAAATCGCCGCTCGAAGGCATAGCGCTTCATGTAGAAATTGTAAAAAAACAGGATGCCCGTGACACATAGCTTGGTCACGTACTGGTAATGGTCGAAGAAAGGATGCTGCGTCAGTACCCAGATGAGCAGGGTGCCCAGCACGAGCCCTCCGCCCGACACGGCCATGGCCAGCACAAAGGCATGGCTCAGCTTGCGCTCGAGGGTGAAGATGAAGCGTTTCTGCAAACTGAAATTGACCAGTACGGCCACCGAATAGCTGATCACGTGGCTGGGCACCGGCTCCAGCCAGGTGTAGACCAGCAGCAGGTACAGGCCGTAGTCCACGGCCGTGGCCAGGGCGCTGGTGAGCGCAAAGCGCAGCTTGAGCCGCACCAGCTCGCGCAGCCTGTCGCGCCGGCTCATGCTCCCCTTTTTTCGCGCTCCAGCTCGCGCTCGAAGAAGGCGCGCACCTCGGGCCAGTTGTTCACGCGGGTGAAGCGCGTCTCGTGCAGGTTGTGCGAGGCGGTATAGAGCAGTGCCTTGCCGCCGAACTTTTCCACATTGCTGACGTGGTCGTCGATCATATAGTCGCCGCTGAGGATTTCTTTGCTTCCGCAAAAAATCAGATTGCGCCACGGAATGAAGGGAAACTCGCGCCGCAGCCACTGGTATTTGTCGGACAGCGAATTGGGAAACTCCATGGCGGAGGTGGCCACGTACACGTCGTAGTGGCCTACGAGCCAGCGCACCACCTCCTGCGCATGCGGCATCACGGGCAGGTCGAGGAAAAAGCCCGGATCGTGCAGGTGGTTGCGGATATGCGCCGCGCCGGGCAGATCGTAGATCTTTTTGCCGGCGTAGTCTTCGGGTTTCAGATCCTTGCCAAAGTACTTCTTGTACAGGGCCGTGAATTTGGGGATGACGTCGGCCAGCACCTCGTCCATGTCGATGATGATGCGTTTGCGGGACATGTGGGTTGGTTTTGAATGGGTTCTTCTGTCATCGGCGACAAAGCAGCACAAAGGTATGCGCCACCCGATACAGTTCGGGATTTTCTGACGACAGGCTTTTTGGTGACGGAGTGAGTAGTGACGCACGGCAGTGCGTCTGGCGGCAGTGCGTCTGTCTGTTCGAGAATTTTTGACAATGGATATTGAGGAGAGTGCCGATTGGTCCGATTTCACCATCCAAACGAAGCATGGCAGCCGGCGGCAGCATGCATTGCGCGCGCATTTGCATGCAAATGCCGACCTTTGCCACGGCCCGGCGGGCGGCATTTGCCGAAAGGCAAAGACAACGAGCACCGCGCCGGAGCCGGCGCATCACAAACCCGCAAAAATCCGAAGCCATGTCTCTGGAAAAACGCATCAACGAAGACATGAAAAAGGCCATGAAGGCCGGCGACAAAGCCGCCATGCGTGCGCTGCGCGCCGTAAAGTCGGCTATCCAGTTGGCCAAGGCCGAGAAAGGCGACAGCGCGCTGCCGCCCGAGCGCGAACTGGCCATCCTGCAAAAGCAGGTCAAGCAACGCAAGGACTCGCTGGCCATCTACGAAAAGGAAAACCGGCCCGACCTGGCGCAGAAGGAAGCCGAAGAGATCGCCGTGCTGGAGCGCTACCTGCCCGAGCCCCTGAGCGAAGAAGCGCTCGAAGCCGAGCTCAGGCGCATCATCGCCGAAGTGGGCGCCACCAGCATGAAGGACATGGGCAAGGTGATGGGCAAAGCCACCAAAGAGCTGGCCGGCCGCGCCGACGGCAAAACCATTTCGGCCAAGGTACGCGAGCTGCTGTCGGCCTGAGTGCGTCAAACTTTTTCCCGTCACGAGACGTTGACCCACAGGTTTTTGGCGAGAAATTTGCACAAAGCCCTTGACACGCATGGCCAAAAAGCCGAAATTGCGCATCGTGCCTGCAAAACTGCACGTTCCTGTCCCTTCGAACATTCCACTTCTCGCCCCAAAAGCCCGAGCAATACCGGCCCCCCACAGCCGAACAAAAACGCACTCAACCAACCCGGAAGTTCATGGTCCGTCATCAAGCGCTTACCCTTGCCTCCGACCTGCACAACCTGCGTGAGGTGGAAAAGCTGCTGCAGCAGCTCATCGAAGAGTACGGCATCAGCAAGGACAAATATGCCGACATGCTCATCAGCCTGACCGAGGCCGTTTCCAATGCCATTCGCCACGGCAACCGCCTCGACAAGCGCAAGTGCGTGCACATCAGCTTCCAAATCGAAGGAGAAGAGATCCGCTTTCGCGTCATGGACGAGGGCGAAGGCTTCGACTACCACAGCCTGCCCGATCCCACGGCACCTGAAAACCTGGTGCGTTGCGGCGGCCGCGGCGTATTCCTCATGAAACAGCTCAGCGACCGCATGAGCTTCAAAAACAACGGAAGCACCGTAGAGATGTGCTTCAAAACCGCATAAGCAAACATGCTCATATCGTGCTGAACCCGTGTCCGCCTGTGCCGACACGGGTTTTTGCTTTGGCTTTCGCCAAACGCTTCCTCCACTGCTGCCGCTATCTTTGCCCGGACAAAACAGCGTGCCCATGTCGTCCCACCC
>WFYJ01000064.1 GCA_015490175.1 Saprospiraceae bacterium
TTGGGAATCATTGACGATGGACGATGGTCAATGGACGATGGTCATTCTTGATTGAGCAATCGAGGAAAATGAGGCCACTGAAAAAACCTATAGCCTCGCGCAACAGCTTGTCCCGACGCCAGTCGGGGACGCAACAGCTTGTCCCGACCAAAGTCGGGAGCCCGTCCCGACTCAAGTCGGGGACGCAACGACACGCAATGTATTTTTAATTTTAAATCAATTTGTTGTAAGTTGATCATACCTGCCATATGTTACGTCGTTGCGTTGTTATGGACTTTTTTCAGTGCGCTCAGGAAAATGGCCCCTGAAAAAACCTCAAGTCTCGCATAAAGACGCAAAGATGAAACAACTCGAAATTTTTTAAACTTTAAAAATCAAATTGTTACCCATTGTAGCACGTCGTCACGTCGTCACGTCGTCACGCGTCACGGACTTTTTCAGCGCACCACCAGCACCCTCCCGCCAAACTGCCGTTTGCCGTCGATAAGCTGCCAGACGTACCAGCCTGTCGGCAAATCGCTCACGGGCAGGGCCGCTTCGAAAAATCGGCCGGGTTCGGCATCGAAACGTCGGCGGGCCAGCCGCTTGCCGGTCAGGTCGTACAGGCGCAGCTCGATGCGTTCACTCGCTGCCTTTTCCAACTGCACGTAAAGCGATTCGCTGGCGGGGTTGGGCCAGGCACGCACTTCGCCCTCGGGCAAATAAAACACCTCTCGCTGAGTACCGTAGGTCCATCGGCCATCTTCCAGCTCGATGCGCAGGCGGTACAGGTTTTTCCCGGCAAGGGGCGCCCCATCGAACCAGGCAGCCGACACCTGCGTGTGGCCTACGGCATCCACCTGGCCTATCGGCTCGAAACGGCGGTGCTGATAGCGTTCCACCACACAGCGCCCTATGGGCCAGGGGCTGTCCACCTGCCAGGCCAGCGCCACTCCACCCTGCTCGGCCTCGGCACGCACCCATGCCGCTTCCACCTCGTCGGAGGCGCACCACGGATGCACCTCGCGCTCGGCTACGGTGGTCAGGCCGCCCGGATCGGTCACGCGCACCTGCACGCGATACCAGTACAGCTCGCCGGCGCAGCCCACCGGATCGAAGACCACCCAGGGCCGGCGTGCGTGCAGGGGCGGCTCGGGATGATAGTGCAGGTTGTGGTGAAAGAAGACCTGCCACGTCCATTCGAGGGCAGCCGTATCGTGCTCGGCATCGGTCACGTCGGCCGAGAGCTGCACGAATGAGTAATCCGTCATCGGAAAAGCCGCCCCTTCGGCCGGCGAGGTGATGGTTACTTGCGGTGGCGTGTTGTTGGCCGAGACGATGACCGAAGCCTGATCTTCCTGCCCCAGCGAGTCGCGCACGGTCAGCGTGACCGTCCACGATCGGGGTGCTCCGTCGGGGGCTTCGAACACGTGCAGGGGCGACACTTCGGTGCTCGTCGTTCCGTCGCCGAAGTCCCAGTGCCACGTCAGCGGCCAGCCAAACGGATGCGAGGCCTGTGTGCCGTCGAACTGGACGGTCAGGGGCGAAGGGCCGTACTGCCGGTCCAGGGCGATGGCCGCCACGGGGCGTGGCGTGCCGCCATGGCACACGCGGTGCACCGTACCCTCGAAGATGTGGACGTAGTACAGGCAGCCGTCGGCCGGGTTTTGCGCCAGGTGGACGATGCCCTTGGTCGTCTGCAGGAAGGTGTCGAGGGCCGCCAGTGCGCCCTCGTCGTCGAGCGTCAGGGCCCGAATCCAGCCCGAGAAGTCGGCGATGAAGACCTTGCCGTGCCATTCTTCGGGAAAGTTGTCGCCTTCGTACACGAAGCCCGCAATGGCCGAATAGCCGTCGAAGGGCTGCCCGACCACGGGCGCCTCGGGGCTGCCCAGCTCCACGGTGGCGGCATTGCCTTCGGCGTCGAAGGCGGGCAGCAGGGCGCGCGGCGGCGGGTTCCACAGGCGATTGCTCCAGCTCAGCACGGGGCGGTGATGCACGAAGACGGGCACCTCGGGTGGTACGAGCTGTGTGGGATCGCAGGGATTGACGAATGCCTCGGGATTGGCGCCCGCTCGCGGCTGATGGATGAGGTCGTGAAAGGTGAAGAACGCCTGATCGCAGCCGTTTTGCCCGTAGAGCGGGTTGGGCGCATCGGGGTTGGGCGCCGGCTCGAGGTAATGGCCCCAGTTGATGCCGAAGCCTTCCCAGAGCGGCCAGCCGAGGTTGCGGCCGGCGGTGTCCACCACGTCAATCTCTTCCCATCCGCCGGCACCCACGTCGCCGATGACGATGCGGCCGGGCCGCCCTTCGTGCGGCAGGTGGCTGCCCGTACGCGTATCCACAAAGAAACGGAAGGGCTGGCGCAGGCCCAGCGTCCAGACGCGCGATCGGGCCGAGCGCGGCCGATCGGGATCGTACCAGGGATTGCTCGGCACGCCCTCGCCCGTCTCGGCATCGATGCGGATGATTTTGCCGTTGAGCGCATCGACAAGTTGGGCGCGCCACGAGCCGATGTTGGTTTTTTCCGAAAGGATGCCATCCTGAAGCGCTTGCGCAAAATAGGTGTGCGGATCGCTGCCGGCATCGACCGATTCGAAGCTGCCCCCGTCGCCACACGAGGCCAGCAGCGTGCCGTCGCTGCCAAAAGCCAGCGTGCCTGCGCCATGACTGACCATCAGGATGGGAAAGCCGTCGTCGGGCGTGATGCCGAGGATGACCTTGCGCGAGTCGGGAAGTATTTGGCGAAAGCCGGAAGCCGGGTCGCAGCGATAGCGCGTGATGCGTGCAATGGTGGCTTCCTTGTACCAGTTGGCTTCGGGATCGTACTCGGGCGTGCCGTAGGTCATGAGGTGGTGGCGGTCCACCACGTAGAGCAGGTAGATGTAGCCGTTGATGCGAAAGGCCGGATGCAGCGCCACCGACATGAGGCCGTGGTCGTCCCAGTCGCCCACCTCCTCGCTCAGGTCGAGCAGCGGCTGGTCGAGCAACTGGCCGTCGGCAGCAAGCACATAAACGCGGCCGGCCTTGTCCCAGACGTAGCCCTGCCCCGTCTCATCGAACACGACGCCCACGGGACGGTCCAGGCCTTCGGCCACGACTTCATCGCTGAAACCGTCGGGCAGGGTCTGGCTCAGGCCACACAGCCCGCAAAGCAGCCCACAGAAAATGATTGCAGATTTGCGCATAAGCGACAGGCTTTTGGCCTGTTTCATTCGTCAGGACGACATTCGCCCTACAGATAGTACACCAGCAAAACTACGCCACCCACCACAAAGCAGTACACAGCAAACCACGTCAATTTGGCTTTTCGCACCAGCGAAATCATCCATGTGCAAGCCAACAGACCACTCACGAAGGCCGCCGCAAAGCCCAGACCGAGCTCGACCAGCCCTTCGGTGCTCTGGGCAAAGGCCCCGTCCATGATGTCCTTGGCCATCTTGCCGAGGATGAGCGGCACGACCATGAGGAAGGAAAAGCGGGCGGCCTCGTTGCGGTCAATGCCCAGCAGCACCGAGGTGGCAATGGTGCTGCCCGAGCGGCTGATGCCCGGCAAGATGGCGATGGCCTGTGCCAGGCCGATAACCAAGCTGTGCCAGAAGCTGACGGCCTTGTCGGTAGTGCGGGCGCGATCGGCCAGCAACAACAACAGGCCCGTGATGAACAGCATCATGCACACGAGCGGCACCTGACGATCGAACAGCGCCTCCAGCTCTTTGTCGAACAGCAGCCCCACCGCGGCCGCCGGCACCATCGAGAGCACGATCTTGGCACTGTACAACTGGCTTTCGCCAAAATACAAACGCCCCTGGCGGACGGGCCACTCGAACAGGCCGGCCAGCAGGCGCGCGATGTCTTTGCGGAACACGACGATGGTGCTCAGGGCCGTGGCGCCGTGCAGCGTGACGGTCATCAGCATGCTCTGCGCGGCCACGCTGTGGTCGTCGAGGAAGTATTTGGCCAATTCGAGGTGGCCGCTGCTGCTCACCGGCAAAAACTCGGTCAGCCCCTGTACAATGCCCAGGATCAGGGCGCGAATCGTTCCCTCCATGAAAGTGGTGATTTACAGGCTTATTCACGGTTCAGACGCAGAGTCCCGCCCCGCCAACACCGCAATGGCAGCAGGACCCACGCCACGGCGAACCGCCAATTCCATGCCGGTCACGCCTTTTCCTCCTCCTGTCCTTGCGCAAAAATGGCATACACCTCGACGAGCAGCCCGGCAAGGATCACCACCGGCGCCAACACGATGCGGCGCCACGAATAGATGACTTCTGGTTCCCACACGTTGGGATCGGACTGGCGCCCGCCGAGCATCAGGATCATGCCCAGCGCAATGATACCCAGCCCGATGAGCATGAACCGGAAATTGACTTTCCCAAAGGGAAACACCACCGGCTCGCGGGCTTCTCTTCTCCGCGTACCACTGCTGCGCGCCGGGCCTTTTTTGCCGGAAGGCGCATGGCCACCGGTCGCAATGACTTTTTTCTTTCGTTGAGCCATGATTGAGTTTAGAGTTTAGAGTTCAGAGTTTGCGGTACCGCAAAACCGGCCCCTCGAAAAGGGTGAAGCCCGATTTGCAGGTGCACAAGCAAACTCCACCCTTTCTTCAACCATACAGATCATCTACCCGCATGCGCAGGTAGTGGTGCACCACGAGCCATGCGCTGAGCACGTTGAGCAGGGCGCCGGCCAGAATCAGGCCCGAAAATAGCCAAACCTTTCGGGAAAGCGTCTGCAAGGCGGCCAGTTCGGGATACAGCCCTTCGGCCAGATGCATCAGCGACCACACGCCCAGCCCCGCCAGCAGGCCCGCAATGGCGCCCACGGCTGCACTGCGCCACAGGAACGGCCGTGCGATGAAGCCCCAGGTAGCGCCGATCAGCTCCATGTTCTTGATCAGAAAACGATTGGCATACAGCGCCAGGCGCGTGGTATGGTAGATCACCGTGCCGGCCACCGCCGCCAGCAGCAGCGCCAACACGAGGAAGGCCCAGCCCAGGCGCGCCACGTTGCGCGCCACGGCTGCCACCAGATCTTTCTGGTAGAACACATCGCGCACGCCGGGCAATTGTCGCACTTCGGCGCGTATGAAGTCGAAAAACTCGGGACGGAAGTGATCGGAAGCCACGTGGAAGCGGATGACGTCGAAGAAAGGATTGGGCAAGTCCATTTCGAGCAAATCGGCGCCCAGCTCCTCCTGCATGCGACGGGCCGCCTCCTCGCGCGTGATGAGTACCACGCTGCCGGGCTTCACCCAGGGTTGCCGGCCGAGCCACTGCAACAGACTGTCGCGCCGGGCAGGCGTCACCTCGCCCTCCAGCTCCACGAGGACGTCCATCTCCTCGCGCGCCAGCCGCAAGAGCGTACGGCCGTCCAGCAGCAGCCAGGCAAACACCCCAATGACGAGCAGCACGACCGCCTCCACGATGGTGGCATTGACGTAGTTGGCGGCTGGC
The DNA here is from genome assembly GCA_015490175.1 of Saprospiraceae bacterium. Classification (GTDB taxonomy): domain Bacteria; phylum Bacteroidota; class Bacteroidia; order Chitinophagales; family Saprospiraceae; genus WFYJ01. The sequence continues at coordinate 5,436 of WFYJ01000064.1, forward strand.
AGGCGGCGGCGCCTCGGTCGTCGGGAACGCATATTCACGGGCTTGAATGGCTGGCAAATATATGTGTTTGCCCCACGCGATCGCAGCCCGTCCTTTTGTGAAAGGGAAAATCCCGGGCGCAGCTCGTACGTTTGCACTACCCGAAAAAACGCGCTCATGACTGCATTCCGCCTCTTTCTTATCGCCTGCTGCTGCCTCGGCACGGCCGGCTCGGCCTCGGCCCAGTTCGAACCGGCACGCCTGCACAACGCCAGCTTCGAAGGCGAGCCGGCCGACGCCACCATGCCCGCAAGCTGGCATGCCTGCGCCCCCGGCACCACACCCGACATCCTGCCCGGCCCCTGGGCCGTCACCAACGAACCGTACGACGGCGATACCTACGTGGGCCTCATCACCCGCTTCGACGGCAGCTACGAGAGCATCGGCCAGCGCCTCAGCAGACCTCTGAAAAAAGGCGAATGCTACACCATTCGCCTGGCCCTGGCCCACAGCCCCACCTACTACGGCTACAACGGTCCGCTCAAACTGCGCATCTACGGCGGCGCGCGCAAATGCCGACAAGACCAGTTGCTGGCGGAAAGTCCGCTGATCGAGCACACCGACTTCCGCGTGTACGAGTTCGAGTTCCGTCCCGAGAAGGATCTGCACTACCTCATCCTCGAGGCTTTTCACCAGGAAGGACGCTTCAGCTACATGGGCAACATCCTCATCGACGACGTGCAGCCCATACGCATCTGTCAGCGCGCCTTTCGGCAAAATTGACCCGAGCGGCGCGCCTCACTGCGCTTCCGAAGCCTGCAGCTTTTCGATCAGGCGCTCGGTCTGACGTACCAGCCGATCCAGCTCGCGCTTCAGCTCCTCTTTTTCGATCGAGTCGCCCTTGGCGCGAAACTCGTCGTACTCATCCACGGCCTCTTGTTCGAGCTTTTGCAGGCGTTCCATGAGTTCCCGGCGCTTGGCCTCGAGCCGGTCCAGATCGCTCAGCACGTCGCGATCCTCGTTTGCGGCACCCTTGATATCGCGGAAAATGCTGCCGATCTTTTCGAGGGCCTGATCGTACTTGCCGGCATCGAACTTCTCTTTCTCGCTCTTGACCAGCTCCACCACCGACTTGCCCAGCTCGCCTACCTCGCGGAAGATGGCTTCCGACTGCTTGCGTTCCTCGGGCGTGCCGAGAAAGTAATTGTACAATACGATGCCGATGACCAGCAGCACCGCCAGTTGCAACAGACTCTTCAACATGCGATCCGATTTTTGTTTCCGAATGCGATTGCGGTCCACAATACGCAACCCCGCCTTTCGGCCGGAGGTTGCCGCAAACCGTGCGCGAAAATGCACATTTCGAACCAACAGACCAACCAGAGGACAGGCCTGCGTAAAGGCAAGGCATCACCCGGCATGTCGCACGGCAGCAAACACCTTTCCCATCGCTTCTCCATCTGCTGACGCCGACACAACAAAATGCCGAATACCGTTTGGCCGAATGAGATATGATGACTATTTTCGATGCGTAAACATTTTTTCACACAAAAACTGTTTGCCATGAAAAACTTCCGCTTTTACCCCCCCCCGCCGTAACTGCCTTGTTGTGTGCACTGCTTTTCGGCCTGTGGGCCTGTACGCCTGAGGTCATCCAACCGCCCGAACCGGTGCCGCCCCTTGCCGCAGGTGCCCCGCAGGGCAATCCGGAAGATGCGGTGGGTACCTGTGAGTGCCAGATGCAAATTCTCGGGGTCAGTGGCAGTGGATCAGCAGATTTTCTCATGCCGGATTATGCAAGTGAATTCTATTTTTCACTTGCTACCTCCCCCACTGGTGACCACTGGACGTTTCTGCCTACTTGGCTCCAGGGGGCTTTTCCCACTCCCTTCATTGACCTGCCCGGCACATGGGACGAAACGGATTGTGAGCAGTTTCAACTGATCAGTTTTGATCCTTCTTTTACCGTACACGTCACCGTGCGGTGCTTTGCCCACGGCAAGGACGCTGCGCCCGATTCGCAAGTATGGGATGACTTTGTTTTTTCCGAAGCAAATTACATTGACGAGATTAACAGCACAGCCACTTTCTTGCGGCAGTACATTTGCAGAAGCCGAACCAGCGACGAACCCGATCCCTGCAAACAGGGACCGACGCCCGGCGAGCCGTCGGTAAGAACATTCTGACCACATTTTGCTTTTTCCTGGGCATACAGCGCCTGCTTATGGCGCTGTATGTCCCTTTTTGAGTTCTTCGCTTTCACTAATATCCTATATATCTCATGAAAAAACTGGTCGGCATCGTTTTGCTTCACACAATATGCCTGGGCGCCTATGCCCAGGAATCCTTCCTGAAATACTACACCTCACAAGATGGCGAAAACGCATTTTTCAACTCTGGTGGTGTAAACCAGATGGCCTTATCCGACTCTTTTTTCGTGGTGGACGCAGAGGCAGGCGACACAAAAAATCACTTATACCTTTTCAATAATGAAGGAAAAAACACCAGAGCAGTCAGGTTTTTTTCTGAAAGCGATTCTTTGCTTCATACCACATCGATCACATACCAGTTTAACCATATTCTGTATTCTGCCAGCATGGCTCTTTGTTCCGGCGCCCCGGAACAAAAATGCGGCGTAGTGCTCATCCTCGATGAATCCCTCAATCTGATCAATGCTCGAT
>WFYJ01000065.1 GCA_015490175.1 Saprospiraceae bacterium
GGCTTGTATTTGATCCAAATATAATTTTTATTTATAAACATTTATCCAAACCGAGAATCGCTGATTATTTTTATGGTGCGATTGCCCTGAAAGCACCCCCGACCAACCCCGCCGACAACGACGGGCTCTTTACCTTTGCCGCCCGCAAAATTTGTGCGGCTGTTCGATGAAAAAGCGTAACTTTGCACCCCTATGAAAATCAGGACATTGATCTGGTTACTTGCGGCCACGATTGTTTTCGGCGCCGGTGGCTGTAAAAGTGAATTCGAAAAGATCCGGGCCAGCGGCGATACCGAGCTGATCTACCACAAGGCCCTCGAGTACTACGAAGCCGAGGACTGGCAGCGCGCCCAGACCCTGTTCGAGCTGGTGCTCAGCGCGTTCCGCGGCAGGCCCGAGCTGGAAGACCTGTATTTCAAGTACGCCTACACCTACTACCACCTCGGCCGCTACGTGCTGGCCAACTACTACTTCAGCAACTTCTCCAACACCTTCCCCAACAGCGACAAACGCGAGGAAGCCGACTTCATGGCCGCCTACAGCTACTACCGGCTTTCGCCCAACTTTCGGCTCGACCAGACGTACACGCTCAAGGCAATCGACGCGTTCCAGCTTTTCGTCAACACCTATCCCGACAGCCCGCGCGTGCCCGAGTGCAACCGCCTCATTGACCAAATGCGCCTGAAGCTGGAACGGAAAGCTTACGATGCCGCACAGCTCTACTTCAACCTGCGCGACTACCAGGCCGCCATTGTGAGCTTTGAAAACCTGTTGAAGGACTTTCCGGAAACGAACAATGCCGAGCGCGTGCGCTACATGCTCGTCAAGTCGGCCTTCCTCATGGCCGAAAACAGCATTTACGAAAAGCAGGAAGAGCGCTTCCGCCAGACGCTGGAATATGCCAACAATTTTCTGAACAAATACCGCGATAGCGCGTATGCCAATGAGGTACGCGAAATCGCTGCTCGTGCAGAATCCAAGCTAAAACAATTTGCCAATGACGGATATCAAAAGTAAAGCGCAGCACATCGTGCCCGACCTCAAGGCACGCGATGTGAACCAACTGGTCGAAAAGACCGGCAACATCTACGAGGCGCTGGCCATCATCTCCAGGCGCGCCAACCAGCTCTCGCGCCAGATCAAGCGCGAGCTGATGGAAAAACTCGAAGAGTTTGCCGTGCCGACCGAGACGATCGAAGAAGTGACCGAGAACAAGGAACAGATCGAGATCTCGCGCTTCTACGAGCGGCTGCCCAACCCCGCCACCATCGCCACCGAAGAGTTCCTCAACGACGAACTCTACTGGCGCTATGCCGACAAAAAGAAAAAGAGCGACGAGGACGCACGTTGATCCTGCCGTCGGAACCGCGTTCCGGTAGCCCAAAGCCCTGGTCCGCAATGCGGGTCGGGGCTTTGGCGTTTGCGCCTTTCAGGGCGAAAGGGGCAGAATCGGTGGAAATGGCGGAAGAGGCGGAATGGGAAAAAACGGCAACCTCGGGCAAAGTTCCCGACCCCGTCACTCCATCACCCCCTCACTCCATCACTCCATCACTCCATCTCTCCATCTCTCCATCTCTCCATCAAACCCGACCGGCCATGTCGCTTCAAGGAAAAAAAATACTCCTCGGCATCACAGGCAGCATTGCCGCCTACAAGAGTGCCATGCTGGTGCGGCTGCTCGTCAAGGCAGGCGCCGAGGTACGCGTAGTGATGACCCGCGCCGCCACCGACTTCATCAGCCCGCTCACGCTGTCCACCCTGTCGCGCCACGAGGTGTACACCCACGTACACGACGAAGGGGCGTGGCACAGCCACGTCGAGCTGGGCCTGTGGGCCGATGCCCTGCTGGTGGCCCCCGCCACGGCCCACACGCTGGCGCGCATGGCACAGGGCCTGTGCGACGACATGCTCACGGCCGTCTATCTGTCGGCGCGCTGCCCCGTGTGGGTGGCGCCGGCTATGGACCTCGACATGTGGCAACACCCGGCCACGCAGCGCAACCTGCGCACCCTGCAAGCCGACGGCGTACGCATCATACCCGTGGGCGAAGGCGAGCTGGCCAGCGGCCTGCACGGCCCCGGCCGCATGGCCGAACCCGAAGCCATCGCCGCCTTCCTCGAAGCGGCACTGACGCCACAAGGCCCCTTTGCCGGCCGCACGGTACTGGTCACCGCCGGCCCTACCCACGAACCCCTCGATCCCGTGCGCTTCCTGGGCAACCGCTCGACGGGCAAGATGGGCATCGCCCTTGCCGAAGAGCTGGCGCGGCGCGGTGCACGCGTGCAGCTCATCCTGGGGCCTACGCCGCTACGCCCTACCCATCCCGACATCGAGGTGGTGCCGGTGCGCACCGCCGAAGAGATGCATGCCGCCACGGTGGAGCGTTTTGCGCAAGCCGATGCCGCCATTCTCGCCGCCGCCGTGGCCGACTACCGACCGGCCACCGTGGCCTCTGAAAAGATCAAGAAACAGGGCGACGAGCTGCAACTGCGCCTCGTGCGCACGCCTGACATCGCCGCCACACTGGGCAAGCGGAAAAAGCCCGGACAGGTGCTCGTCGGCTTCGCCCTCGAAACCGAAAACGAACGCACCAACGCCCTCGGCAAGCTCCGGCGCAAGAACCTGGACTTCATCGTCCTCAACTCGCTGCGCGACGCGGGGGCCGGCTTTGCCCACGACACCAACAAGGTGACCATCCTCTCGGCCGACGGCACCGAAAAGCCGTTTCCGCTCAAGAGCAAGCGCGAAGTGGCCGCCGACATCGTCGATGAGCTGGCCCACAGGCTGGCGCGCCGCCCCTGAGGGCCGTTTTTTGCGAAAGCAAAAGACAATAAGGCCGCCGGAATGGTGTTTGAAAACCGTTTGCGAAAATTATTGGAACTTCTCGCCCCAAAACGACGCAACCCATGATCCGACCTCTGCTCACGATGCTCGTGGTGGCTGCGCTGCCGGTCTGGCTCACCGCCCAGGAACTGAACGTGACGGTCCGCATCAACACGCCCAAGCTGCAACTGACCGACCCCGCCGTGTTCGAGACGCTGGAACAGACCATCCGCGACTTCATGAACAACCAGCGCTGGACCGACGACGTCTATGCCGAGGAAGAGCGCATCAAGGTGGACATCGTCATGACCATCAGCGAAGAGCGGTCGGCCACCAGCTTCAAGGCCGAGCTGGCCATACAGGCGGGGCGCCCCGTCTATGGCAGCACCTACGAGACGCCGCTGCTGTCGCACCTCGACAAGGACGTAACCTTCACCTACGAGCAGTTCCAGCCGCTGGAGTTCAGCCAGAACAGCTTCAACGACAACCTCTCCTCCATCCTGTCGTTCTATGCCTACCTCATCATCGGCCTCGACGGCGACTCGTTTGCTCCCTTCGGGGGCGAGCCCTGGTTCCAGAAAGCCTACGACATCCTCAACGCCGTGCCGCCCGGCGTGGCCGCCTCCAACCCGGGCTGGCGCTCGCTCGACGGCAACCGCAACCGCTACTGGATCATCGAGAACCTGCTCAACCCGCGCATGCGGCCCTTCCGCCAGGCATGGTACGACTACCACCGACTCGGGCTCGACATCATGCACCAGGATCCCGTGGCGGGCCGCAACGTCATCTTGCAAGCCCTGCAAGCCATCGCCGATGCCGCCCGCTCCTACCCCAATGCCATGATCATCCAGATGTTCGCCAACGCCAAGTCGAACGAGATCGTCGAAATCTTCAAGCCGGCCTCGCCTGCCGAGAAAGTCACCCTGCGGCAGGCCATGACCCGCATTGATCCGGCCAACGCCGCCAAATACCGCAACCTGCGATGATGCACACGCTCGACCTTGCCTCCCCGTGGCGCGCCTGCGCTTTCCTGCTTTCCCGGGCAATTGCACCTGCTACGTCATCTCCTCCACCGGATCAACTGATCCAATGGAAGTTACGCGTTATGCGTCACGTGTTACGCGTTACGGTACTCTTTTGCATTTGCCTTTCGGCAAATACCGCCCGCGCCCAGTCGAACGCCGTGGCCTGGGGCCCCGAGCTCAAGGAGCCCTCGGGCAGCACGCTGCGCCAGATCGTGGACGTGAGCCGGGAAGACTTCCTCGCCCTGCGGTATCGCCCCGCCACTTCGCTGTCCGGCATCGAGCGCTACTGGCTCGAACGCTACGACCACCGCATGCGCCTGGTGCGCGCCGAAGCGCTCGACCTCAAGTACAAAAACAAGCATCAGGATTTCGAAGGCGTCTTTGCACTGGGCGGCAAGCTGTGGCTGCTCACCTCCTTCCACAACAAGGCCAAAAAGGAAGTGTACCTCTTCCGGCAAGAGGTGAGCCGGCGCAGCCTGCGCCAGAACCCGCGCAGCATGGAGCTGGTGGCGCGCACGCCGGCCCTGTCGCTCACCCGCACCGGCCATTTCAACTATTTCATCCCCTCCGACAGCAGCCACCTGCTCATCTACAACTCGCTGCCCTACCAGAAAGGACAGCCCGAGCAGTTCGCCTTCCGCGTCTTCACGCCCGACTTCCGGTTGCGCTGGGAACGCAATGTGCGACTGCCGTGGCCCGACGAGCAGTTCCGCGTCGAGGAGTACCGCGTGGACCGCGAGGGCAACGTCTATGTGCTGGGCGTGCGCTTCTTCGACGGTGTACGCGAGCGGCGGGCCGGCAAACCCAACTACCAGTACGTCATCCTGGCCTGGTTCGACGAAGGGCAACGCAGGGAAGAGTATGCCCTTTCGCTCGACGGCAAATTCATCACCGACCTGACGCTGCGCATCGGCCGCGACGGCATCATCAACTGTGCAGGATTCTATTCCGAGCGGGGCACGTGGAGCATCAAGGGCACCTGTTACCTGCGGCTCGACCCGCGGGGCTGGCGCGTGTTGACAGAGCAGGCCTCACCTTTCGCCTTCGAGTTTCTGACGCATTACCTCAACCCGCGCCGCCAGCAGAAAGCGCGTGAGGCCGAAGCCCGCGGCGACGTCAACCGACAGGCCGAGCTGTATCGCTACGCCCTCGACCACCTCATTCTGCGCAGCGACGGCGGTGCCGTGCTCGTGGCCGAGCAGTACTACGTCGAAGAGTACACCCTCTACTATACCGATTATTACATGGGCTACAGCCGCAACCAACGCAGATACTACTACTACAACTACAACGACATCATCGTCGTCAACATCCGCCCCGACGGCTCGCTCGAATGGACTACGCGCATCCCCAAGCGACAGGAGACGCTCAACGACCACGGCTACTTCTCCTCCTATGCCATGGCCACCGTCCGCGATCGCTTCTACTTCATCTTCAACGACCACCCGCGCAACTTCAACGAGCGCGACAACCGCCTCTACACCTTCGACGGATCGCGCTCGGTGGTGGCACTGGCCGAAGTGCGCAAAGACGGCACCGTGCGCACCTGGCCCCTCACCTCCTCACAGGAAGCCAACGTCATGATCCGGCCCAAGGTCTGCCGCCAGATCGGACCGCGCGATATGGCCCTCTACGGCGAATGGGGCCGCCGCTACCGCTTTGGCAGACTGCGGTTTCAGTGAAGGAGCGACGGAGTGACGGAGACGCACTACCGTGCGTCTGCCTGGATATTGAGGAGTGAGGGAGTGACCGATTTCACCGATTCAGGCCGACGTTCCCCCCTCCACGCCGGCGCGGGCGAGCATTTCTTCCAGCATGGCGTGCGAGAAGCGGCCATGGGTGAAGCCCACCAGCTTGTGCAGGGGCAGGTCGTACAACACGGTTCGCATAAACTCGACACCTTCGGGCGGCGCCTCGGGGCCGGCCATTTCGCGGGCAAGCGTTTCCACAAGCGGCTCGAGGCGTTTTTTGCCGAAAGGCAACTGCATCCATTCGCGCACCGACGCGAAGCGGTCGAGCACGGGCGCCAGGGGCGGCGTCTTCACTTCGATGCGTGTGTGCAGGCGGATGTCGCGCGAAGACGACCCCACGCGCAGCTCCCAGGTGCCGCCGACAGCCACCCGGTCGCTGCGGCGACGGTCCCAGCGGTGAAAGACATGGCGATCGAGCGTGAGGACGAGCGTGCGGGTTTCACCCGGCATCAGCTCGATTTTGGCGAAAGCCGCCAGCTCCTGCTCAGGCATGCGCCACACGTCTGTCTCGGCATGCGCATAGACCTGTACCACCTCTGTGCCGGGGCGCGTGCCGGCATTCCGGATGCGGACGCGGAGTTCGAGCGGCTCATCAGCAGCGAAAGATGGCTTGCCGACTTCCAGCCCGAGGTATTCGAAGGCCGTATAGCTGAGCCCGTGCCCGAAGGGCCAGAGCGGCTCGATGCGTCGGGTATCGTACCAGCGATAGCCGACGAACAGCCCTTCGCCGTAGGGTGCCACGCCCTTCGCTCCCGGCCAGTCGAGCCAGGCGGGCGTGTCTTCGAGGCGCCTGGGCCACGTCTCGGCCAGTTTGCCGGAAGGTGACACCTGCCCGCTGAGGATGCGCGCCAGCGCTTCGCCGCCGCCCTGTCCGGGCAGGCCGGCCAGCACAATGGCCGGCACCGCGTCGCGCCATGGCATGGCTACGGGCGCGCCCGCGGTGAGCACCACGACGGTACGCGGCTGCACCGCTGCCACGGCCCGAATGAGAGCCACGTGGCCGGGCGGCAGATTGAGGTGGGTACGGTCGAAGCCTTCGGACTCGTAGCTGTCGGGCAGGCCCACGCAGAGCACGGCCACGTCGGCGGCGCGGGCTTTGCGCTGGGCCTCGTTGATGCGCGTCTCGTCGATGGTGCCATCGTCGGGATAGCCTTCGGCAAAAGAGCGGCGGTCGGCCGGCCACCTGGCCGAAAGGGCCTCCCACAGACTGCTGAGGCGCGTGGGCACGACCTGCGAACTGCCGCCGCCCTGGAAACGCGGTTTTTGCGCGAAAGCGCCAATCACGGCCAGGTGGCTCGCCTCTGCGAGGGGCAGCACCTCGCCCTCGTTCTTGAGCAGCACCATACCTGCGGCGGCCGCCTCGATGGCCAGCTCGTGATGGGCATCGCAGTCGGCGGCATGGGCGGGCTCGCCGGCTGCCTCGTGCAGGCGCAACACCACTTCGAGCAGCTCATCCACCAGCTCGTCGATGTCGGCCTCGCAGATGCGCCCCTCTTCGAGGGCCTGGCGCAGCACTGCCTCCGAGACGCCGCCGTTGCCTGGCATCTCGAGGTTGAGGCCGGCAAGCAGAGCCACCGCCCGATCGTTGACGGCGCCCCAGTCCGACAGGACGATGCCGCGAAAGCCCCACCGCCGGCGCAGCACCTCGCGCAGCAACCACGGATCCTCGGAACAGTATCGGCCGTTGAGCCGGTTGTAGGCCGTCATGACGGTCAGCGGTCGCCCCTCGCGTATGGCAATCTCGAAATTGCGCAGGTACAGCTCGTGCAGGGGCCTCGGCTCGACACGCGCATCCACGCGCATGCGGTCGGTCTCCTGGTTGTTGACGGCCAGGTGCTTGACGCAGGCAGCCACTCCCTCGCCCTGCACCCCCCGGATGAAGGCCGCTGCCAGCTTGCCGCTGAGCAAGGGATCTTCCGAATAGTACTCAAAGTTGCGCCCGCCCAGCGGATGGCGCTTGAGGTTGAGGCCAGGCCCCAGCAGCACGTGCACGCCCTGATGGCGGCATTCGCGCCCGATGGCCTGCCCCACGCGCCGAAGCAAGGCTTCGTCCCAGCTACAGGCCAGCGTGGCGGCCGTAGGAAAACAGGTGGCCGGCACACTGGTGCCAATGCCCGTCTCTTCGAGACCTGCCGCCTTGCGCACCCCATGCGGTCCGTCGGAAAGCCGGATGGCCGGTATCCCCAGCCGATCGATCGGATGCGTGGTCCAGAAATCGCGGCCGGTGAGCAGGCGGATTTTTTCGTCGAGCGTAAGGGCGGCAGCCTGGTGGTCTTTTTTCATGGGTGGCTATGTTGTGCTTGCGCCTTTCGGCAAATGAGGACGTGACGACCCCGACTCTGGTCGGAGTCTGCTCCGGTTTATACGCAACGCAATTCGGTTTGGGAATTATTGCCGATAGCCAATGGACGATTTTTTCCGAGATGGAGTGAGGGAGTGACCGACCGCGCACACTGCGTCAAGCTGCGGTTTCAATGGCTGAGGAACCGAGGAACCGAAGAACCGAGGATTTGAGCAAAGAGGCTTGCTGAAAAAAGTCGAAAAATTTTCAGTTACACAGAGCTCCACTGAGAAGACACTGATTTTCACAGAGTTGCAAACCCTCAACCCTACACCCTCAACCCTCAACGACAGGTAAAAACTGCGTTCAAACTGCGTTTTCTGCGGCCGAAGGCTGCGGTTTCAATGAGTGAGGAACCGAGGAACCGAGGATTTGACAAAAAGCTGATAGTCAACAAGAAAAACTTTAAACCTTAACCTCTGAACCCTGAACGCTCAACGCTCAACGCTACACGCTCAACCCTCAACCAATGCCACAGGATTTCCCGAACCACTTTGATTTGAGTATATCGGAGGACAAGCCGTTGCGCCCGACCTTGTTTTTCTTCAGTGCGCTCAGATCATCCATTCAAAGACACCACAAATCGGTGGAATCGGTGGAATCGGTGAAATCGGTGAAATCGGGTATAGCGTCACTCACTCATTCACTCCGCTCTCTTCTCTCCTCACTCCTCAACATCCAGGCAGACGCACCGCCGTGCGTCCCTACATCGCTCGGTCACTCCATCGCTCCCTCACCCCTATCTTTGGGTCGTATTTTGCGAAAGCAAAGAAAGAAAAATGGAAGCGCCCCGGTTGCATTACGACATCCGCGTTTATGGCAAAGTCCAGGGTGTGTGGTATCGCGCCAGCACACGCCAGAAGGCGGAAGAGCTGGGCGTGACGGGCTTCGTGCAGAACATGCCCGACGGCAGCGTGTACATCGAAGCCGAAGGCCCGAAGGATCGGCTCGATGCGTTGGTCGCTTGGTGCCACGAAGGACCGCCGCTGGCCCGGGTAACGCAGGTCGAGGTGCAGCAGGGTCCACTGAAGGGCTTTTCCGAATTCGTCATCCGCCGATAAACGAATGCCATGGCCGAACCACTGACCGAACCCCAGGTATCGCCACCGCCCGAGAGCGCCCGTGGTCTGTGGCAGGCCCTGCGCGCGTTCTTCCGCGACCGTTTCAACCTGCAGGAAGACCGCGCCAACGAGCACAAGACGATCGAAGAGATCGAACGCAGCGTCGAGTTTCGGGGTGCCAACCTGTGGATCCTGATGTTCGCCATCATGGTGTGCTCGGTGGGCCTCAACGTCAACTCCACGCCCGTGGTCATTGGCGCCATGCTCATCTCGCCGCTGATGGGGCCCATCATGGGCGTGGGGCTGGGCATGGGCATCTTCGATCAGGAGCTGATCGTGAAGTCGCTCAAAAACCTGGGTGTGGCCGTGCTGATCAGCGTGCTCACCTCGGCCCTGTACTTCCTCATCACGCCGCTGCAGGAGGCCCAATCGGAGCTGTTGTCGCGCACGCAACCCACGCTGTGGGACGTGCTCATCGCCTTCTTCGGGGGCCTGGCCGGCATTGTGGCCGGCTCGCGCAAGGAGAAGTCGAACGCCATCCCGGGCGTAGCTATCGCTACGGCCCTCATGCCGCCCCTGTGCACGGCGGGCTATGGTCTGGCCACGGCCCAGTGGAACTACTTTTTCGGTGCCTCTTACCTGTTTTTCATCAACAGTGTGTTCATCAGCGTGGCTACCTGGCTCATCGTGCGGGCGCTGGGCTTCCACCTCAAGGAATACGTGGACAAAGAGCGGGAGCGTCGCGTGCGGCGCTTTGTGCTCTTGCTGGCCGTGGCCACCATGATCCCCAGTGTGCCTACGGCCATCCGGGTGGTGCGCGCCACCGTCTTCGAGCGCAATGCCCGCACTTTCGTGCAAAACGAGTTGCAGCGGCCCGGCTCACTGATCGTGCAGGAACACTTCGTGTGGAACAGCACGCCTCCCCGCATCGAAGTGGCCGTGATCGGCGATCCGCTTCCGGCGGAGGAGCTGGCACGCGCCAGGGCACACCTGCCCAATTACGGCCTTGCCGGTACCGAGCTGGTGGTGCGCCAGTGGAGCACGCGCGACAGCATCTCGCCGGCCGAGTTGCAGGCCCTCAACGAACGCCTCCGCACCAGCCTGCTCGAAGAGTTTTATCAAAAAGCGGAAAAACAAATCCTGCAACAACAGCACGAGACCGACAGCCTGCGCCGCATCCTGGCCCGCATCGAAGCCGAGCAATTGCCCGTAGGCAAGATCGCCGCTGAAGCGCGAGCCATCGAGCCCGACCTGATGAGCCTCTCCCTGGCCCGCAGCGTCGAGATTCAGCTCGACTCCATGCGCCAGGACACCCTCCTCCTGATGTTCGCCCGCTTCCGCAAACGCCAGCCCCGCGCCGACCTGGCGCGCCTCGAAGAATGGCTCAAAGCCCGTACCGGCACACCCAAAGTGCGGCTGGTAGTGGAATAGCCGCCCCTGATATACTCAGGGCGATCCGGTCCGGGAGTTTTTGACAATGGACGATTTTCTGAGATGGAGCGAAGAGAGATAGAGTGAGGGAGTGACAGTCTCCTCCTGAAAAAAGGCTGAAAGATCATTCCGTTACACAGAGCGCCACTGAGCACACACTGATTTTCACAGAGTTGTAAACGCTCAACGCTCAACCCTCAACCCGGTCAAAACTGCGCTCCAACTGCGTGAATCTGCGGCTGAAAGCTGCGGTTTCCATGGACGAGGAACCGAGAAATCGAGGAACCGAGGATTTGAGCAGGGTTGAGACCGCTACGCGGATGTTGAGATTCCGACAGGTCGGAACACGCGCTGGCTGCGCCAGCGATGTTGTGATGCCCCGGGGCGGGGCTGGTTGAGTCAATGTCCTGACAATCAACTTCAAAAAAACGCTCAACCCTCAACCTGGTCAAAAGCTGCGTTCAAACTGTGTCCATCTGCGGCTGAAAGCTGCGTTTTTTGGCTGAGGAAGCGAGGAAGCGTGGATTTGAGGATTGAGCCCCCTGAAAAAACCCCAAATCTCGCGCAAAACTTGTTCCGAGTCTTCGGAAACCTGTTCCGACTTGTCGGAAAGCTTGCCCCGACCAAAGTGGGGGACGCAACGATTCGAAATGTATTTTTTGTTTTAATTCAGTTTGTTATTTATGATGTTACGCGTCATCCCGA
>WFYJ01000066.1 GCA_015490175.1 Saprospiraceae bacterium
ACCCTATGATGACAATCACATACCAGAAGCCTTCGCAGCTTGAACCAAAATTAACATGTTATGCAAAGAACTTTTTCACATTTCCACTTGGAGGGGATATAGAAAACTTCGGTTCCTCAGTCATTGAAACCGCAGCCTTCGGCCGCAGAAAGACGCAGTCGTCGCACAGTCTGCACAATTGGTCACTGCCTTTCTCTTCTCTCCTCACTCCTTCACTCCTTCACTCTTTCACTCCATCTCTCCATCTCAAAACGACTATTGTCAATAATTCCCAAACCGAATTGCGTTGAGTATAACCAAAAAGGCCACCCCGCACGGGATGACCTTCACTCAATTGTAGCATTAAAACCAATTAACAAGAAGCAACCAAATCAATAGTGTCAGGGTGAGCGTTTGCTCAGGCCAGTTTTTCGATGTCGCGCACCAGAATTTTGCCGCGGTTGAAGTAGATGAGATCCATCTTTTTGAGCTCGTTGAGGACGAGCGTGACCGTCTGGCGCGAAGTGCAGGTGATGTTGGCGATATCCTGATGGGTAAGCGAGTGCTTGAGCAGCATCTCGTAGCCTACGCGGCGGCCACGCTTGGCGATGGCATCCTTGATGAACTCGATGATGCGCGTGCGGGCATCTTTGAAGATGATGCTTTCCAGCTTGTTCTCGGCTTCGAGCAGGCGCTTGCCGAACAGCGACATCACGCGCTCACTGAGGGCGTAGTTGCTGCGCATCAGCTTGCGAAAGTCTTTTACGTTGAGCGTGTAGTAATGCACCTCTTCCTTGAGCGCCTGGGCAAATTCTTCCCGGCGCTTCTGTCCGATCAGGCCCAGCTCGCCGAACATGGCCATGGGATGCACCAGGCTCTTGATGATTTCCTTGCCGTCGTTGGAATGTGTGCCGATCTTGATGGTGCCCTTGACGAGAAAATACACCACATCCGACTTGTCGTCGGCCAGATAGATGAAGCTGTGGCGGGGCCGCACGCGGTATTCGAGTGCCTGGGCCAGCTGCCGGCGCTCCTCCTCGGAAAGCACGTCGAACAGGGGAAATTGCTGAAGGAAAGTGTTCGTGTCGATGACTTGCGCAACCATAATCGAGATGCATTTGATGGATGAATGAACGAGGCGTTCCGTTTGGCGTTCGCACACATAGACACAACTTCCTTCGTCATCCCCTATCCTGCCGATATTTTTTTTGCTGATTTGCCGCTCCACCTGCATTTGGCATGACGACGTGAGGACAGGGCATGGCATGGCCATACCCGACCCGCCATTTCCTCAGGTTGGTGGGGTCTTTGAATGTATGATCTCGCATCCCGAAAACGAGCCGGGTGCAAAAAGGTAAAAGGTTGAGAGTTGAGCGTGTAGCGCTGAGTTTTTTAATCTGACTATCAGGTACTTGAAAAAGTCTTCGATTCTTCGGTTTTTCGGTTCCACATCCATTGCGACCGCAGCCTTCGGCCGCAGAGAGCCGCAATTTGAAATCAGCCAATGGGGGACACTACCCATCATTTGATCAGGGCCACCACCGCCTTTTCGAGAAAAATTTTCCGGAACACGCTGAAGTGCGTATATCTTGCCAGCACCGGGATCCCCAAATACATTCACCATGAACGCAATGCGCTTGTTTCTCTCGCTCTTGTCCCTGGCCCTCTCGGGCATGGCCGCAGCCCAATGCCTTTCGGGCGACTGCGTGGATGGCCGGGGCGAATACCGCTTTCCCAGTGGCGCGCGCTATGTGGGCGAATTTCGCGAGGGCGCGATGCACGGCACCGGCACCTGTTACTACCCCGATGGCTCGGTCTATGTGGGCCAGTGGGCCGACAGATACCCGCACGGCTATGGCATCAAGCGCTGGCCCGACGGCCTGGAATGGAAAGGACAGTGGATCAAGGGGCAGCCCGTGGATGCCCGCGGACAGCTCATTCCCGATCTTCATGCTTACGCAAAAAGTCACCCGGCGACCAGCGGTTGCCTGTCGGGCGACTGCAGCGACGGCATCGGCGACTTCCTGTATCCGGATGGTCGCCACTACAGAGGCTCCTTTCGGGCCGGCCTGCCTGATGGGCAGGGCGAGATGGTATGGCCCGACAGCGGCAAGTACGTGGGTCGGTTCGAGGCAGGCAAGCCCCATGGGCCCGGCACTTTTTACCGCCAGGACGGCCAGGTGCAGGAAGGTCTCTGGCGACAGGGGCACTGGGTGGGCCCGGCCCCCGACGCACCGGCTATCGGCTGCCTCGAAGGCGATTGCCAAAACGGCTACGGCCGATGCATCTTCGAGGAGACGGGCGCCCGATATGAAGGCACCTTCCTCAACGGATTGCCGCACGGACAGGGGATCATGTACTTCCCCGAAGGCGACTGGTACGAGGGCGCTTTCGCCGAGGGCGTATTCGAGGGCACCGGCACCTACCACGCCACCGATGGTTCGGTACTGCACGGCACCTGGAAAGACGGTGCATTCGTAGCCGAACAAGAGCCCACATTAGCCCCTGCAATGCCGAGCGAAGGAGCGGCAGTGCCTTCGTCCTCGCCGGGCAACATCTGGGCGATAGTGATCGGCATCTCGTGGTACGAACACATGCAAGCCCTCCGCTACACCGACGATGACGCCTGGCGCTTCTGGGGCTTTTTGCTGAGTCCGGCCGGCGGGGCCGTGCCGGAAGACCACATCCGCCTGCTCATCGATGAAAACGCCACGCGCGACTCCATCCTGCACACCCTCGAAGAGGTCGTCAGCCGCGTGGACAGCAACGACTACTTCGTGCTCTTCTACTCGGGCCACGGCATCAACGGCGCCTTTCTGCCCTCCGACTACGACGGCACCGGCCACGTGCTCAGCCACGACGAGCTGCGCGAGTGGCTGGAGCGCTGCCCGGCCCGCTTCAAGCTCGTGCTGGCCGATGCCTGCCATGCCGGCAGCTATTCAGACCTGGCCGCCAAGGGAGTCAATGACATCGCCTCTTCGCTGCAAATGGCCTTGCGCGACGCCAGCCCCGGCACCGCCATCATCCTCTCCTCGCGGGCCGAGGAGCTTTCCCTGGAAAGCGACAAGCTGAAGCAGGGCGTGTTCAGCCACTTCTTGCTGCGCGGCCTCAAGGGCGAGGCCGACACCGACGGCGACGGCATCGTGGTGGTACAGGAGCTGTTCGACTACGTGCAGCAGCAGGTACAGCGCTACACCGACGGCCGCCAACGCCCGGCCATCTTTGGCAATTTCGATCCGAAGATGCCCGTGTCGGTGGTGCGCCGATGACCGGCATGCCGAATTCCGTTTTCTTTGCAGGATCCGGAAAAAATCACACCACCATCATGGGCCGCCAACGAAAGAAAATCCATACCCGCCGCGAGCGCTTCCGGCGCACCATGCGCCATACCCGCCTTATCCTGCTGTTTGCCTTTATCGCCCTGTTGCTGCTGGCATGGTTTCGCCGGCACAAAATCTGGGACCAGTTGTACCCCTATTTTTATTAGGCGGAAAAGACCGGCTCGTCGCACAGGCCACCGGCACAGAGCCCGTGCCGGCGGTCCGTGCGGTTCCCGGCAGGCGCATCCGCTCACACGGCAGCGCGCATGCCCGAGCGCAGCATGTGTTGGGCCAGCATACTGCGCGCCCTGAAGAGTTGCGCCTTGACGGTACCTACGGGCAGGCCGAGTTCGGCGGCGATCTCTTCATAGCTCAACTCGCGGAAATAGCGCAGCTCCACCATGCGGCGATATTTTTCGCGCAGCAGTTGCACCATTTCGCGCACGGCCTGATGCCGCTCCTTGCGCATTACGGCCTCTTCGGGCGTATCCTCGGCACATTGCGTGAAGTAGTGGAAATCGGTGCCGTCGTCCTCCTCGTTGAGCGGCGCATCGAGCGAACGCGTGTCCAGCCGTTTTTTGCGGATGAAGTCGATGCAGGTGTTGACCGCAATGCGGTGCAGCCACGTGCTGAACGCATACTTGTGGTGGTAGCTGTCGAGCCGACGAAAGGCCTTGAAGAAGGTCTCCTGCGTCAGGTCGGCAGCATCTTCGTGGTCGGGCACCATCTTGCGAATGGTGAAGAAGATCCACTTTTCGTAGCGGCACATCAGCTCGGAGTAGGCCCTTTGGTCATCAGTGAGGGCGCGCTGGACCAGCACCTGGTCCGGACATGTTCGTGGGACATAATTTGTACGCATCACCAAGTGTTTGTTTTTCGCGTTACCAAAAATCGGATACCGAACAGGCCATAGTACAGGCCGAGCAGTGCGTCCAGCCATACCAGCCACCAGCCCAGGTCTTGCGTACGCAAGCGCTGCAGCCAGGGCCACATGACGGCGTGCACGGCTACCTGCCGCAGCAGCCAGCCTGCCATGGCCATCTGACCCAATCCGACAGCAACAAGGACAGCGCCCGTCAGATAGTGGGCCAGCAGGGAAGCAGAAACCGAAGCGAGCCACAACTGGTGCGCGCGCTTGTATCGCGTGGCCGTGCTCAGGTGCCTGCATTTCTGCCGGTACCAGTCTGGTATTGTTTTCTTTGGCTCCGAAAGGGTGAAGGTTCTCGCGTGTACACTGACAGAGGTAGAGAATGCAGATGCAACTTCGTTGATCAACAGGTCGTCGTCGCCTGACAACAGGTCGAGATGGTGCGTAAAGCCTCTGGCTGCTTCGAAGACGCGGCGGTGGTACAGCAGATTGCGCCCCACCCCCATGTAGGGATGCCCCCAGGCCGCGGCACTGCAATACTGCAGGGCCGTCAGGGCCGTTTCGTAACGGATGAAACGGTTGAGCCAGCCCGGCAGCCGCTCGTACAGCCCGATACCCAGCACGATGTCGGCCCCCTTCCGGGCCTCGTGCATCATGCCCGCCACCCAACCATCCGAGGCGGGATAACAATCGGCATCGGTCAATAGCAGCCAATCGTATCTGGCGGCTTCGATCCCCGCTTTCAGGGCCGGCTTTTTGCCGCCAAATTTCTTATTGGAAATTTTTACAATACGCAAAGAGCTAAATGAACGAGACAAAGATGTTAAAATATTTTGTGTTTCGTCATTCGAATCGTCGTCAACGACCACGATCTCCAACGGGCGGTAGGTCTGGGCAAACAGGCGCGGCAGATTTTTTATCAAGCGTTCGGCCTCGTTGCGCGCGCAGACGACGATGGATACGCCCGGCCCCGTGTCGGCCCATCGTGGGGCAGGCTGTTTGCGCCAGGCGATCCTGCCCATCGCCAACCACACGAGCATCTGCCAGCCCGTAGCCAGCACAAACAGCCACTCGATAATTGCGATCCATTGGGTGGTCATGACAGCAAAGAAAGGTGTTTTGCCGACGGCGTGGCCGACACGACAAGGCAAGCGCGCACCTTTTGTGTGAGTGGCCGCCTTCGCTTACTTTGCGCGAACTTCCATCAAACAGACTGATCTTATGGACACCCTTGCCGACAGGATCCTCGACTGGCACCGCCAGCTCCAACCCGACTGGGAGCTGCCCGAAGGGTGGTCGCTCCTCTACCCTTTCTCCGAACCGGAAACGCGGCGCGTCATGGAGGCTTTTTACCGAAAGTATTACAGCGACAACGAGCCGCGCACCCTCCTGTTCGGCATCAATCCCGGACGCTTCGGCGCCGGCGTCACCGGCATCGCCTTTACCGATCCCATCCGCCTCGAAGAGGTGTGCGGCATACCCAATGCGTTCGAGAAAAAGCCCGAGCTGTCTTCGGTATTCGTGTATGAGGTGATCGACCGCATGGGTGGCCCTGCCGTTTTTTACGGCAAATACTTCATCACCTCGCTTTGCCCGCTCGGCTTTTTGCACAACGGCGTCAATGCCAACTATTACGACGACCGGGCGTTGCTGGAAGCAGTGCGCCCACACATCGAACGCCACGTAAGCATGCAAATCCGGATTTTTGGCCCCAGCCGCGTGGCGCTCTCGGTCGGACAAGGGCAAAATTTCAAGTTTTTCCAAAAGGAAAACCGGCGCCATGGCTGGTTCGAAGAAGTCTGGCCACTGCCCCACCCCCGATGGGTGATGCAGTACCGGCGCAAGCAGAAAGACGCTTTCGTACAGCAGTACGCGGAGCACCTCACCGAAGCCCGGAAAACCAACCTGCAGTAGCGGGCCGATTGGCTTGCCGACACTCTTTGTATATTTGTCTGCTTTTTGAGCCGGCGGGTCATGCGTTTATGTACTGATTTTCAGACCAATACAGCCCGCTTATTTCCGAACAAACAGACTACAGGATGATCATCCGGATACACCGCGAAGGACGCAGAATACTCTTCACCCTGGGCCTCTCGCTCGTCTTGCTCAATACGACCGTTGCTCATGTGTGGCCTCAGGCCTTCGAGCCCACCCTCATCGGCTCGACGATTTTGTTCCTCTCTGTCTTCCAGTTTTTCCGCAACCCCAATCGCGAGATCCTCGTGGCTGGCAACGACGTGGTGCTGGCCCCGGCCGATGGCAAGATCGTGTGCATCGAAGAGGTGGAAGAAAAGGAGTATTTCGGCGACCGCCGCATCCAGGTATCCATCTTCATGAGTCCGACCAACGTACACGTCAACCGCAACCCCATCAGTGGCAAGGTCAATTACTTCCGTTACCATCCGGGCCGCTATCTGGTGGCCTGGCACCCCAAGTCGTCGGAAGAGAACGAACGCACTACCGTGGTGATCGACACGGGCGAAGCCGAGATCCTGTGCCGACAGATTGCGGGTGCCATGGCCAAACGCATCGTCAACTACCTGCGCGAAGGTCAGTGGGTAGAGCAAGGCACCGACATGGGCTTCATCAAGTTCGGCTCGCGCGTCGATCTGTTTCTTCCGCTTTCCGCAAAAATCGAAGTGCAGGTAGGTCAGAAAGTGAAGGGCAACCAGACCGTCATCGCCCGCCTTTGAAGGGCCCGCCACTGGGTCTGTACCTTTGGGTGGCGTCTTTGAACAAATGATTCCACATCCCGAAAATGAAGCGGGTGCAAAAAGGTTGAAGGTTTAGAGTTTTTCTTGTTGATTATCAGTTTTTTGCCAAATCATCGATTCCTGAGGCCACTGAAAAAACCTATAGCCTCGCGCAACAGCTTGTCCCGACGCCAGTCGGGGACGCAAAAGCCTGTCCCGAGCATCGGGAACGCAACGATTCGCGATGTTTTTTTTGATTTTAAATCAATATGTTATCTATAGTGGATACGCGTCACGCGTTACCCCGACTTTCGGGGCCGTCACGGACTTTTTTCAGTAGGCTCATTCCTCGGTTCTTCAGTTCCTCACTCATTGAAACCGCAGCTTTCAGCCGCAGAAAACGCAGCGCTGTCGCAGTTTGGGCAGTCACTCCATCGCTCCATCTCTCTTCTCTCCATCTCAAAAAGACTATCGTCAAAAATTCCCGAACCGACTTGCGTTGAGTATATTTCGCACCCCGTGCAACACCATCGCCTCTTTTCCCCGTAAAACCGAGTACAGGATGTAACCAAACCACCCTCCATGCTGCTACAAACGCCTACCCTGCTGCTCGATGAGCAGAAATGCCGGCAAAACATCGCCATGATGGCCGAGCGCGCCCGCCGGCACAGCCTGCAGTTTCGCCCGCACTTCAAAACGCATCAATCACGCGACATCGGGCAGTGGTTCCGCCGGGTAGGCGTCGACAAGATCACCGTCTCTTCGGTGGACATGGCACAATACTTTGCCGACGAAGGCTGGGACGACATCACCATCGCCTTCCCCATCAACCCGCGCGAGGCGGCCCGCTACAACCTGCTGGCCCATTCCATACGGCTCAACCTGCTGGCCACCGATGCCGAAGCCTTGCGGCAAATACTGCCCGCCATGCAACACCGCGCCGGCGTGTTCATCAAAATCGACTCGGGTGCCCACCGCACCGGCCTCCAGCCCGACGACTTCGAAGGCCAGGCCGCGCTCCTGTCGCTCATCGAAGCCTCGGGCATGCTCGAGTTCCGCGGCTTCCTCACTCATGCCGGCCATTCCTACCAGGCACGCAACACCGAAGAGATTCGCGCCGTGCACCAGCAGTCGCTGCAACGCATGGCCCTCGTGGCCAACCACTGGCGCACACACTACCCCAACCTGATCGTCTCCGTTGGCGACACCCCCACCTGCAGCGTGGCCTCCCGGTGGGAGGGCGTGGACGAGATCCGACCGGGCAACTTCGTCACCTACGATCTGATGCAGGTACAGATCGGCTCGTGCAGCATGGAGCAAATCGCCATCGCCAAGGCCTGTCCTGTCGTGGCCAGGCATCCCGAGCGCTCCGAAATCGTCATCTACGGCGGGGCCGTGCACCTGTCCAAAGAACACATCGAGCTGGACGGCCGCTCGGCCCTCGACGAATGGCTCGACCTGCCCCCCGGCACCCGCCTGTATGGCCTGCCGGCACGCATCCAGGACAACCGCAAGTGGCTGTTGCCCGACCGCCGCAGCTACGTGCGCAGCCTCTCGCAAGAACACGGCGTGATCGCGGCCAGCCCCGAATTGTTCGCGGCCGTCAAACCGGGCGACCTGCTGGCCATCCTGCCCGTGCATTCCTGCCTCACCATCAATCTGTGCGAACAAGTTTACACCACCTCCGGCAAAAGGCTGGACAAGATGTGAGCGGGGGATCGGATGGTTGAGATGCCGACAGGCAGGAACAGGCTCCAGCTTGCCGCGGAGAAGCCGTTGCAAGAGGCTTTGTTTTTTTGGGCTTCATTTTTGGATTTTGGCAAAAACCAAACCGTCAGGCTGTAAATTTCAGGTGCATTGAAACTCCCAAACCGGACTGCGAGGCACAAAAAAACAGGCACCGGGACAATTGCTCCCGACGCCTGTCGCGCGTTGCGGAGAAAGGGGGAACGATTACTGCTCCTGCATCTCCTTGGCAGCCTCTTCGATCGAGCCGGCGGCTGCTTCTGCCGCTGCTTGCACCGTGTCGGCGGCTGCTTCCACCGTTTCGGTCACCTGCTCCACGGTTTCTTCGGCTTGTGCTTCCACTTTTTCCATGGCTTCTTCAGCCGTTTCACCGCTCTGCTCACCGCACGATAACATCGAGAGTGCGAATACGCCCATGAGGAGGGCAAACCCGAACGCGATCACATGCTTCTTCATAACCCCAATTTTTTGTTTTGCGTGAATAAATAGAGGTTCCATCCGCTTGACGATGTATCGAACGGCGGGAATGTTCGAATCCACCCGATATTTTTCAGGGGTGGTGTCCTTGAACAGATAAGCGCACATCCCGAAAAGGTGTTTAGAGTTGAGGGTTTAAAGTTTAAAGTTTAAAGTTTAAAGTTTTTATTGTTGATTATCAGCGCTTTGTCGGTTCCTCGGTTCTTCGATAAGCTATCTCAACAGGCCGGCGTAGCCGGGCACCTGTTCCCGTATCCGGGACAGGATCCGACCTGTCGGAATATCAACATCCGCGCAGCGGTCTCAACCGCTCTCAAATCCCCGGTTCCTCTTCTGAATGGGCATCCTGCTGCAAGTTTGCAAATCATTGGATCACAGGGGCGCCACCTTTTTCACTGCTGCGCCAGTTTTTTCTTCAGCGTCGCAGACGCACCGCCCAGTGTGGCGGCCTTTTGCCACAGGGAGCGTGCCTGATCCGTCTCGCCGCGGGCGGCATGCCAGTCGCCCAGTGCTTCCCAGGCTTCGGGCAGTCGGGGCCAGCGCTCGGTGGCCTGTTGCAGGATGCGTCCTGCCTCGTCGAGCTGCCCCCTGGCCATGAGCGCCCTGCCGCGCAGCACCTCCATGCGCGCCTCGAGCGGTTCGGGCATGGGCATGAACGAAGCATTGTCGAGGCTGGCCAGGGCATCGTCGGGCGATCCCGTTTCGAGCCAGGCCAGCGCATTGAAGTACCACATCACCGGCTGGTTGGGAAACAACTCGAGACCCTCTTCCGACAGGTCGCGCAGCTCGTCGAAGCGCCCTTCCCGGGCCAGCACCATGAGCAGTTGTTCCCATACCGACCAGGCGTCGTCGTCGGCTTCAAGGGCGCGCCGGTACTGCGCGATGGCTTTGTCCACCTCGCCCAGGCAGTAATGGACATCGGCGGCGGCGGCCCATGCCTTGGCCTCGGAAGGGTGCACCCGCGTGAGCACCTCGGTAAGCCGCCGCAGGGGCACGGCCAGCGTCGTGTCGCCGCTCCGGGCCAGTTGTTGGATGTAGGGCAGGATTTTCGGCAGCTTGGCGTCGATATGCACGTCGGGTCGGGCAAAAGCCTCTTCGAGCGACATGAGGTAGCGATAGTCGCCGTTGCCGTCGGCTGCGTCCTGTGCGAGGGCAAGGCGTGCTTGCGGGTCTTCGGGCCAGCGCGCCAGCACCTCTTGCCACACCTTCCGCGCTTTTTGGGATTGGCCTTGCCGTTCGTAATACTGGGCCAGCAGGTAGCGATATTTGGGCTTGTCGGGAAAGGCGCGCACCAGCTCCACCAGCACGCGCTCGGCCTTTTTCTGCTGATTCATAGCCAGATAGAGCGCGTGTTTGCGGCGCGCCAGCGCTTCATTCAGCCCGATGACGCGTTCCAGCGCTTCGTACACCTCGACCGCCTCGTCGAGTCGGCCGGCCTGCACGTGCAGGGCCGCCTCGCGCAGGTACCAGTCCACCACGTGGGGATTTTTTTTGCGCAAAGCGGCAAAAACGGCTGCCGCCTCTTCATAGCGCCGGTTTTTCTCCAGCACTCGGGCCTGCGTCAGCCGATACCACTCGTTGTCGGGGTCGAGCTCCACGGCCCGGGCGAGGTGCTTGAGGGCCAGCTCGTCGCGTCCGAGGGTGTCGTACACGCGTGCCAGCCCGAAATGCGCCGCATCGGTAGCGGGGGCTTCGTCGAGCAAGGCCTTGTAGCCCTTTTCGGCCTTATCCCAGTCGCCCAGCAGGCGCCACTTTTCGGCTTCGAGCAGGCGCGCCTCACGCTCGGCCTCGCGCTGCGACACCTGGTGAATTTGTGCCCTCAGAGGTACGCTCAGGCACAGCAGCGCGAGCAGCAGCCCACAGATATGCCATGGAGCAGGAAAAAGACGCATTCGGATCATCTGGATTACGTTGTTTCGGCTACAAAACTCCAAAACAGTGCCGCGTGTTGTCTGCGCACGCTGTTCGGGCGGCAGGATTTTCCGCCTTTCGGCAAATGGGGCCTATCCGCGCACGCCCGTACTGCCAAAGCCGCCACTGCCGCGCTCCGTGTCCGACAGCTCGTTCACCTCTTCCCATTCGATGCGCTCGTAGCGGGCAATGACCATCTGGGCCACGCGGTCACCGGGCTCGATGGTCTGCGGCTCGTCGGAGAGGTTGACGACGATGAGCCGGATCTCGCCGCGGTAGTCGGAATCAATGGTACCGGGCGTGTTGACCAGCGTCAGCCCCTTCTTGATGCTCAGGCCGCTGCGCGGGCGGATCTGGGCTTCATAGCCCGGTGGCAGTTCGATGTGGATGCCGGTGGGGATGAGGCGGCGCTGCAGCGGGTGCAGCGTCACGGGGGCGTCGAGGTGGGCGCGCAGGTCCATGCCGGCACTGCCGGCCGTAGCGTAAGCGGGCGCCGGCCAGGGCGCGTGGTTCACGATCTTCACTTTCATCCGTTGGCGGTTTTCGGCCAAAGATAGGCCCCCGCCGAAGATGGGCGATGGACAATGGTGCGGCGCCACCCCTTTCGCCCTCTTGCAACGAAAAAAGGAGCCCCGGCGCCCCGAAAAGGGCATGCAGACAGCCCCTTCAACTGTCGTGCTACCGGGAGCTCCCAGACATCTACCCCACTGTCGCCACGAGACACGAAGCCCCAAGGCCTCGTGCGGGAGACAATGAGCCAGACTCATCTTGTATGGATGGCTTCGTCAAAAAGGAGTGCCATCGGTTTTCGGGTACCACTTCTGGTGCCGGTTACCGGGGTAACGGTATGGACTGGAACCAAAACTGTGGCGTATGCGCGCATCAATGAGGTCCGGGACCTTCCGGTGGCGAAGGCAAGTGATTTCTGATGGTGCAATCGGTCGGCGGTCAAACCGCTGGAATCGGTACCACGCACCGGCACCTGGCGCTCCATCACTCCTTCGCCTGCATGGCCAATCCTGAACCGGATTGCATCGAGTATTTATCTGTATCAAAGTGGTTCGGAAAATCCTGTGGCAATGGTTGAGGGTTGAGAGTTGAGAGTTTAGAGTTTAATGTTTAATGTTTAATGTTTATATTTTCAGAGATTTGTGAAAATATGGGACATTTGCTGAAACCCTCGGTTCCTCGTTTCCTCACTCATTGAAACCGCAGCCTTGGGCCGCAGAAAGCGCAGTGCTGAGGCAGTTTTTGCAACTCTGTGAAAATCAGTGCCTACTCAGTGGCTCTCTGTGTAACTGAATGATCTTTCAGCCTTTTTCAGCAGGCTCATTGCTGAGTCCCCTGAAAAAACCCATAGTCTCGCGCAACGACGCTAAGACGCAACGATTCGCAATGTATTTTTTGTTTTAATTCAGTTTGTTATTTATGATGTTACGCGTCATCCCGACAAGTCGGGATTGTCACTGCTTGCCCCGACTTTCGGGGCCGTTACGGACTTTTTTCAGTAGGCTCATCGTCAATAATTCCCAAACCGGATTGCATTGAGTATAAAATTTGAAGGGGGGGCAGGCAGATGTCCGTCGGAATTGACTTCAAATATAGGAACTTTGCCCCATTGTTGCCATTGCCTTTCGGCAAAACAACGCCCCGTATCCTTTCGGCGCTTACCCTGTTCGGGGTATTTGCAGGGCTGCATTTTGCGAAAGCACGCTGACAAACACGATCTGCACCCATGACGCGACTTGCCTTCATCACCGACCTGCACATCGGCCGGCCCGATGCCGACACCTACGGCGTGGACGTTCGTGCCAATTTCCTCAACGTACTCGAAGAGGTGCGCGCCCTGCAGCCCGAAGTGCTCATCATCGGCGGCGACATCTGTTTTCGCGAGCCCGATGCCGAGGTGTATGCCTGGGTGCGCCGGCAACTCGAAGCGCTGCCCTTTCCCACGCTCGCCATCGCCGGCAATCACGACGAAGCGCCGCTGATGAAAGAAATGTTGGGGCTGGACAGCGCGCACACGCACGAGCTTTTCTTTCGCCATGACTTCGACGGCTGGCCCGCCCTCTTTCTCGACACCAGCAAGGCGGCCTGCAGCGAAGCGCAATACGAATGGCTCGAGCGCCAGCTCGCCGAAGTCGGTGAGGTGCTCGTCTTCCTGCACCACCCGCCCTTCGCGGCCGGCGTGCCCTACATGGATCGCAACCACGCCTTCCGCCAATCCCGCCTGGTCGAACTGCTGGGGCGACACCCTGCCCCGCTGCACCTGTTCTGCGGCCACTACCACGTCGAGCTGAGCGTGCACCGCCGCCAGTTGAACGTGCACATCACGCCCTCGCTCTTCTTTCAGATCAGCAGACAGACGGCCGACTTCGCCGTGGATCACTACCGCGTGGCCTGGCGCCTCATCGAGCTGGACGGCAGCCACCTGCGCCACGAGCTGCGCTACCGCGAAGGGGCACGCCTGCCCGAAGTCTGAATCGGTGGGCCCGGTCGTATCTTTGTGCGGCGATATCGGAGACGGGAGACAGAGAGACGGAGAGACAGAGAGAGTGAGTGAAGGAGAGACCGCGTGCAGGAAAAGTCCGTGTGGGTGGGTGCTGCCGATTGACCAATTGCACCGATTTGACCGATTGCACCATGAAAACGCTCAACCATTGCAATTGAATTTTCCCAATCCACTATGATTTGAGCGTAAGCTTTATACTCAACGCAATTCGGTCCGGGAATTTTTGACGATAGTCTTTTTGAGATGGAGAGAAGAGAGATGGAGCGATGGATTGACTGCTCAAACTGCGACAGCGCTGCGTTTTCTGCGGCTGAAAGCTGCGGTTCGTTCAAATTGATGCGCAAAAAGATTTGAGTTACAATGCTTCAAGCAAAATATCAGCCGTAAGACCATAAAGTACAGGCTTCTCAATGGCGCCTTTTTCAGTGTGCTCAACAAAGCTATTGATTATCAATAAAAAAACGTGAGTCTTGACATCCGGTCATATCCCCCAGCCCTCAATACTACACGCTCAACCAGATAACAATCACTATGCCTCGACCTGATTTTCGACATACGGACTACGACCCCGGCATCCGCGGGCGCATGTACCGGGCGAGCGGGTTGCATTTGCCGAAAGGCAATGCCTGGACTACACCCGAATTCATCGAAGTGCCGCCCGTGATTGACCAAGAAGAGCGCGACGGGCTGCCCCACCTGTGGTTCGTCTCGGGCTTGCCGCCCTACCTGCGCGGTCCGTACAGCACCATGTACCTGGTGCGGCCGTGGACCATCCGCCAGTATGCCGGCTTCTCGACGGCCGAGGAGAGCAACGCCTTCTACCGCCGCAACCTGGCTGCCGGCCAGAAGGGCCTGTCGGTGGCCTTCGACCTGGCCACGCATCGCGGCTACGACTCGGACCATCCGCGCGTGCGCGGCGACGTGGGCATGGCCGGCGTGGCCATCGACACGGTAGAAGACATGAAGATACTGTTCGACGGCATCCCGCTCGACAGGATGTCGGTGTCGATGACCATGAACGGAGCCGTCATTCCCATCATGGCCTTCTACATCGTGGCGGCCGAGGAGCAGGGCGTGCGTCCCGAGCAGCTCAGCGGTACCATCCAGAACGACATCCTCAAGGAGTTCATGGTGCGCAACACCTACATCTACCCTCCCGAGCCCTCGATGCGCATCGTGGCCGACATCTTCGCCTACACGGCCCGCTACATGCCGCGCTTCAACTCGATCAGCATCAGCGGCTACCACATCCACGAAGCCGGCGGCACGGCCGACATCGAGCTGGCCTATACGCTGGCCGACGGCCTCGAATACGTGCGCACGGGCCTCAGGGCGGGCCTGGCCATTGACGACTTCGCGCCGCGCCTCAGCTTCTTCTGGGCCATCGGCATGAACCACTTCATGGAAGTGGCCAAAATGCGGGCCGGCCGCATGCTCTGGGCAAAAATCATCCGGCAGTTCGAGCCGAAAAACCCCAAATCGCTGGCGCTGCGCACCCACTGCCAGACATCGGGCTGGAGCCTCACCGAACAGGATCCGTTCAACAACGTGGCGCGCACCTGCATCGAAGCCATGGCCGCCGTGCTGGGCGGCACCCAGTCGCTGCACACCAACGCCCTCGACGAGGCCATCGCCCTGCCCACCGATTTCTCGGCACGCATCGCGCGCGAGACGCAACTCTGGATCCAGCAGCACACGGGTGTGACGCGCGCCGTGGACCCGCTCGGCGGCGCCCACTACGTCGAATACCTCACCGACCGGCTGGCACGGCGCGCCTGGCAGCTCATCGAAGAAATCGAGTCGCTGGGCGGCATGACCAAAGCCATCGAGCAGGGCATCCCCAAGTTGCGCATCGAAGAGGCAGCCGCGCGCAAGCAGGCCCGCATCGACAGCGGCAAAGATCGGATCGTAGGCGTCAACGTCTTCCGCGTCGAGGAGCTGCCCGAGCTCGACATCCTCGAAGTGGACAACGCCGCCGTGCGCGAAAAGCAGATCCAGCGCCTCAAAGAGGTAAAGGCGCACCGCAACGACCAGGCCGTGC
Source organism: Saprospiraceae bacterium (assembly GCA_015490175.1). Lineage (GTDB taxonomy): Bacteria > Bacteroidota > Bacteroidia > Chitinophagales > Saprospiraceae > WFYJ01. The sequence continues at coordinate 15,548 of WFYJ01000066.1, forward strand.
AACAGGCGCTGGCCGCCCTCGAAGAGGCCGCCCGCACCGGCAAGGGCAACCTGCTGGAACGGGCCGTCGAGGCCGCCCGCCACCGCGCCACCCTCGGCGAAATCTCGGAAGCGCTGGAGCGCGCCTTCGGCCGCTACGTGCCGCCCGTGCGCGCCATCAGCGGCGTGTATGCCAAAGAGATCGATATGGATGAAGACTTCAAAAAAGCACGCGACCTGGCCCGACAGTTTGCCGAAAAGGCAGGCCGCCGGCCCCGCATCATGATCGCCAAGCTGGGCCAGGACGGCCACGACCGCGGGGCCAAGGTCATCGCCACCAGCTTTGCCGACCTGGGCTTCGACGTCGATATCGGGCCGCTGTTCCAGACGCCCGAGGAGGCCGCACGCCAGGCCGCCGAAAACGACGTGCACATCCTCGGCATCTCGTCGCTGGCCGCCGGACACAAGACGCTGGTGCCCCAGACCCTCGAGGCGCTCAAGGCCCTGGGCCGCGACGACATCCTCGTGGTGGTGGGCGGCGTCATTCCGCCGCAGGACTACGACTTTCTCTACGAGCAGGGCGTGGCCGCCATCTTCGGGCCGGGCACGAAAATTCCGAAGGCAGCCACGCAGTTGCTCGAGCTGCTGCTCGAGATGGTGGACGCCTGAGCCGGCGCCCCCGCTTGATCATTTTTCGCCGCCCGGTTGTTCACCCACCGGCTGTAGGACATTCGAAGACGACAACCGCGACCTATGGAAGAGAAAACACCCCATAACGAAGCGCCCCGCCCCAATCCCATTGATCCCGACAAGGTGACCGACCGGCCGGGCACGCTGACCTATGCCCATCACGTGGGCAGCGCCCTCATCAAGCCCATTGACCGCGGTCGCGTCAAAGGAGTGGCGCTCGAGGCGATGTACGAACAGACCAACCGCCAGCTCGACCAGATACGCCAACAGGTCGAGCTGCTGGCGCGCCAGGCGCAGGCCATCCACGAGCGCGTGCGCATCTCCGAACGCATCTACCAGGCTCAGATCAACTTCAAGCCGCTGCCCGGACATATTTACCACCTCTACCGCCGCCCCTCGGGCGAAGACGTCCTCTCCATGGTCGCCCCCCACGAGTGGGGCCGCTCCTGCCCGCTCGAGTTCGTGGCCACCGTCAAACTGCTGGCCGACCATACCTGGGAGGTGATGGAAGGGGCGGTGGAGGAAGAGTAGGGGCGGACGGCCGTCCGTCCCTACTCACCACACATTCACCTCCGGCTCGAGCGCGATGCCGAATCGTTCGGCTACCGATTCTTGGATTTTTTTTGCGAAAGCGAGGATCTGGGCACCGGTGGCGCCGCCGTGGTTGACGATGACGAGGGCTTGCCGTTCGTGGCAGCCCACGACCCCTTCGCGCCGCCCTTTCCAGCCGCACCGCTCGATGAGCCAGCCCGCCGGCACCTTGCGCATCCCTTCGCCGGCAGGCCAGGAGGGTAGCGTGGGGTATTGCTCCTGCAGGGCGTGTACCTGCGCTTCGAGCAGGATGGGATTTTTGAAAAAACTGCCGGCGTTGCCCAGCACGCTCGGGTCGGGCAGCTTGCTGCTGCGTATGGCGATGACGGCTTCGGCCACCTGCGCGATGGTCGGCTGCCCGATACCCCGCTGTGCCAGCCAGTCGGCCAGGGCGCGATAGGAGGTGTCAGGCTGGTGGCCTTTTTTGCGCAAGCGCAGCCACACGCGCAGGATCAGGTATTGCCCGCGTGCCTGCCGCTTGAAGATGCTGTCGCGATAGCCGAACTGGCAATCGCGCTTTTCGAAGACGTGCACTTCGCCTGTCGGCAAATGCAGCGCTTCGAGCCGCTCGAAGACGTCCTTGAGCTCGACTCCATAGGCGCCGATGTTCTGGATGGGCGCAGCGCCCACGGTGCCCGGAATGAGGGCCAGATTTTCGATGCCACCCAGCCCGTGGCGCACGGCCCACAGCACCAGCTCGTGCCACACCATGCCGCCGCCGGCGCCCACGACCGCGCTTGCGTCGTCGGCTTCGAGGCGTTGCAGGCCCCCGATGCGGTTGAGCCAGGTGAAGCCTTCGAGTGGACGCGTGATCAGCACGTTGCTGCCACCGCCGAGGATGCGGGCGGGCGGGCCGTACTGATCGAGTGCGCGGCGGGCGTCGTCGGGCGTGTGCAGCATGGCCAGCCTTTCGGCAAATGCTTCCACGCCGAAGGTGTTGTACGGGCGCAGCGAAACGTGCTTCTGGACAAGCGTCATTCGGCAATGCGGTTGGTGTGGTCGTCGGGCGGCAAAGCTACCGCAAAACCCCACAAGCCGGGCAAAACTTCCAGATGAAGCGTATCGCCACGCGCGGGCGGCGGATCCGGCAAGACGCGAAAGCGCAGGCGTTCCAGCTCGTCGCCCCACAACACGAAGAGGTAATAGCCTTCAGGCTTTACCTTTTCGCCTTTCATGAAACCCAGGCGACTCTGTGCAAAGGCCTCGACGCGCACCACCTGCACCGCCTCCTGACGGGGCGGCGCCGACAGCAGGCGGTTGCTCAGGCTGCCCAACAACGGCCCGAAGAGACCAGCAAGGAACGCCACGATCACCACCGCGCGAAAGCGATCGAAAGCATCGTCCAGCCGCCGGCCCAGCCACCAGCCCAACGCCGCACCCACTGCAGCAGCCACCAGCAGCGATCGCCATACCAGCGTCGAGGCCCGCAGGGTGTTGTCCAGCCACCAGAACTCGAACACGTACAGCACGATCAGGCCGATCAATGCCAACGCGACGAGCAGCCAGGCCAACCGCTGCTTCCAGGGCAGCTTCATGCCGCTGCCTTCCGGCAAAATCTCTCCGAATCCCGTCATGACCCTGTCGTTTTGGTCTTTCAAACGGAAAATATACCCTGCGAAATGCAAATTGGGGATTTTTCTGCAGACGGCATTGCCGTGGCCAGACGCACAGCCGTGCGTCTGTTACGTGATGACCAGGCCATCCCGGGCCAGCTCGACGCCTTTCGGCAAAAGGGCACTGACCTCCTCGTGTCGGCCCATGCGGTGGCTGATGTGGGTGAGCCAGGCGCGTTCGGGCTGCAGCACCTCGAGCAGTTGAAGGGCTTCGTCGAGGTTGAGATGCGAATGGTGCGGCTTGCGGTGCAGGGCACTCAGCACGATGGCCTTGCAGCCGCGCAGTTGGGCGATGGTTTGCTCGGGCAGACTTTTCACGTCGGTCAGATAGGCAAAGTCGCCAAAGCGATAGCCGAGGATGGGCAGGCGTCCGTGCATGACCTCGAGCGGCCAGACGGGCACCCCTTCGATCTCGACGGGCTGATCGGATGGTTCGAGCGGATGGAGGCGCACGCCGGGTGCCCCGGGATATTTCTGCTCGGCAAAGATGTAGGCGAAGCGCTCCTTCACCTGCTGCAACACGCGCGGCAGCCCATAGACCGGCATGTCGCGCTTTTGCCTGAAGTTGAAGGGCCGCACGTCGTCCAGACCGATAATGTGATCGTTGTGCTCGTGCGTCAGCAGGATGGCGTCGAGATGCTGCACGCCGGCCCGCAGCATCTGCTGCCGGAAGTCGGGCCCCACGTCGATGCAGAAGGTCTTGCCGCCCCATTCCACCAGGGCCGAGGTGCGCAGCCGCTGGTCGCGCGGGTCGTCCGAGCGGCAGACCGCGCAATCGCAGCCGATGACGGGTATGCCCTGAGAGGTGCCCGAACCCAGTATGGTGACTTTCACGTGCTTCTGTTTTTTTACCCAAAGAGGCCGACCACAAAGGCCCTGGCTATTCTTCTTCGTCGCTTGCCCGCGCACGCCTCAGCTTGCGGTAAAAGGCGCGGTGCTTGTCGTCGAGCAGCGCTTCGTCCACCTCGATCTGGTTGAGGATGTCGAGCAAGACGTTGATGCGACCTTCTACTTCGTAAAACTTGTTGATCACCGCGATCTTTCGGTTCTCCACGATGCAGTAGCCCGACTGGAACTGCCCTTTCTCATAACGAACCTTGTAGCCCAGTTGCGCAAAAATCTCTTCGATCTTGCCCAGCGTGTATCGGTTGTATTTGAACATGGCCAAAGGGATTGTTGTGTATTGAAGGACAGGCGGACGCACGGCCGTGCCTCCCTACCTCAATCTCTCATTCACTCAGTCACTCCGCTCTCCTCACTCCATCGCTCCCTCACAGAAGCCCGGCGCGAAAATAAGCAGTCGGCCCGTCATGCTCTGTTTGGCGCAAGCCGGATGCCTGTGCATGCCGTGCAAAATGCTACATTAGCACCGCTTGCCGACAAGTCCAACAAATCCCGACATCATGATCCGACTCTTTGGTGCACTGCTGTGCGCGTGCTGGGCATTGAGCACGTGGGCCCGGGGCGAGGCACACCCCTTCCCGCTGACGGAACTTCCACTCGATCGGCTCGACGCTTTCGTGGACCCACCCCCCAACTGGCGCATTGCCGGCGATGCCTGGGCCGATCCGTTCGGCGCGCAAGAGCTGCACACGCGCAAGGGCACCGGCGTTCTGGTCAATCTGCCCGATGCGCGCCACCGCGGCAATCTGGTCACGCACCTGCAGCACGGCGACCTCGAGCTCGAACTCGAGTTCATGATGGCACCTGGCTCCAACTCGGGCATCTACCTGCAGGGGCGCTACGAGGTGCAGTTGCGCGACAGTTGGGGCGTGGCCCGGCCCACCTTCGGCGACTGCGGCGGCATCTACGAGCGCTGGGACGACCGCCGGCCCGAGGGACAGCAAGGTTACGAAGGCCATCCACCCGCGGTCAACGCCTGTGCCGCGCCGGGCGTATGGCAACGCCTGCGCATCGTGTTCCGGGCGCCCCGTTTCGATGCCGAAGGCCGCAAGGTGGCCCACGCCCGCATCCTGCGCGTCGAGCTCAACGGCTACCTCGTGCAGCACGACATCGAGCTGACGGGCCCCACGCGGGGCCCCTGGCGGGCGGGCGAAGCGGCCCGGGGGCCGCTCGTCTTCCAGGGCGACCACGGCCCGGTGGCTTTCCGCAACATCCGATACCGCACCTGCGAAGGCAAGGCGCCGACCTGGGCGCCTTTCGAGTACGAAGTCTTTTACGGGCCGTACGACTGGGTGCCTGCGTTCGACACGCTCACGCCCGCCTTCCGCGGCCGGGCCGGCGCCCTCAACTGGCAGGTGGCGCGCCAGGAAAACGAGTTTGCCATTCGCTTCCGCAGCAGGCTTCATTTGCCGAAAGGCGGCCCCTGGCGCTTCGAGTTCGTCACCAACGGCAATGGCTACGTGCTGCTCGACGGCCGCATGATCTTCGACCAGCGCTGGTGGGGCCGCGACACGGTGCTCGCGCTCGAAGCCGGCAGCCACGAGCTCGTAGTCACCTATTCCAAAAACGAGGGCTGGCTACAGGGCCGCCTCGGCCTGTTCGTGGAGGGGCCCGACGTGTGGCCCACGCCCTTGCACCAGCCGGCATCGTTCCTGCTGTCGCAGCCCGTGCCGCCCATCTTCGTGGCGGCGGAAGCGCCGGTGCTCCCGCTGCGCCACTTCCTCGACTATCCGCTGCCCGAAGGCGGCCACAAGCGGCTGGTGCACCTCGTCTCGATGGGCTTTCCGCAGGGGCTGCACTACAGCTTCGACCTCGACCGGGCGGCGCTGGTACAGGTGTGGCGCGGCCACTTCCTCGACGCTACGCCCATGTGGTTCAGCCGCGGCGACGGCTCGGCCCGCCCCGACGGCGCCGTGCTGCCCCTCGGCCTTGCGCCCGTGTGGGTGCGCCTTTCGGCAAATGACGCACTGCCGCCGGCCGACACCTTCCCGGCATCAGCCCGCTACCGCAGCCTTGGCTACAGCTTCGACCGCGAAGGCCGCCCCACCTTCCACTATGAGGTCTATGGATTGCAGGTACATCAGACCATCCATCCCGACGAGGCAGGCCGCACGCTGCGCTGCGCCCTGAAGATGGAAGGCCCTCCCGCCGACGACCTCTGGCTGCGCCTTGCCTCGGCTGCCGACATCCGGCAGATGGACAACGGGCTGTGGGCCATCGGCGGGCGCCGCTACATGCTCCGTTTGCCGAAAGGCATACAAACCCGCACGGCATCGGATGGAGAGCAGCAGCACCTGCTCGTACGCCCCACCGCCTCACTCGAATGGGATCTCATCTGGTAAATCAAGAAATCCACGCATCATGCTGCGCTCATGCGTTTCGCTCCTGCTCTCGGTCTTTTTTTTCTGCCTTTCGGCAAATGACGCCCTGCAGGCACAGGGCCCCCTCCCGCCGCCCACCGAAGCCGACTACTACCGCATCGTCACACTGCCCATTCCCGAAGGCGTGGTGCTCGAAGTGGGCGGCCTGACCACACTGCCCGACGGCCGCATCGCTGCCAGCACGCGCCGCGGCGACGTGTGGCTCATCGAAAACCCCTACATGGCCGACGGCCTGCCCCCACGCTACAAGCAGTTCGCCACGGGCCTGCACGAAGCGCTCGGCCTGGCCTGGCACGACGGCGCCTTCTATCTGGCGCAGCGGGGCGAACTGACGCGCCTGCGCGATACCGACGGCGACGAGGTGGCCGACCGCTACGAGACGGTCTATGCCTGGCCCCTGTCGGGGCACTACCACGAGTACTCGTTCGGGCCCAAGATCGCGCCCGACGGTTCTTTTTTCGTGACCACCAACGTGGCCTTCGGCGACGTGGAATGGTGGCGCGGCGAGAGCCGCGTGCCCTGGCGCGGCTGGACGCTGCACATCACGCCCGACGGCCGGATGGAGCCTTGGGCCACCGGCATGCGGTCGCCCGCCGGCCTCGGCATGATCGAGGGCGAGTTTTTCTACGCCGACAACCAGGGCGACTGGGTGGGCTCGGGCGGACTGGTCCACGTGGAAAAAGGCGACTTCACGGGCCACCCCGCCGGCCTGCGCTGGGCCACCCGCCCCGAGTCGCCGGTCAAGCTGACCGAAAAGGACATCTACTACCGCGTCAGCCCGCGCTTCACGCCGCCGGGCAAGCGCCCCGTCAAGCCGGAAAACATCCCCGACGAGCGGCCGACGCCCCTGTTCGAGCTGGCACAGGACCTGCCGGCCATCAAGCTGCCGGCGGTGTGGCTGCCGCATGGCGTGCTCGGCATCAGCAATGCCGAAATCGTCGTGGACACCACGGGCGGCAAGTTTGGTCCGTTCAGCGGGCAGGTCTTCATCGGCGACCAGGGGCAGAGCAAGATCGTGCGCGTCTTCCTCGAAAAGGTCGAGGGCGTGTACCAAGGGGCGGCCTTTGCGTTTCGCGAAGGCTTTCAGTCGGGCGTGCTGCGCATGACCTGGGGCAAGGACGGCTCGCTGTTCGTGGGGCAGACCAACCGCGGCTGGGGCAGCACCGGTCCCGACCCCTACGGCCTGCAGCGCCTCGTGTGGACGGGGCGCGTGCCCTTCGAGATGAAGGCCGTGCGCGCCATGCCCGACGGCTTCGAGATCGAATTCACCACACCCGTGGACAAGGCATCGGCTGCCGACCCGAAGAGCTACGCGGTGCGCAGCTTCATCTACAAGTACCACCCGGTCTATGGCAGCCCGGCGGTCAACGTCCAGACCTGCCCGGTGCGCTGGGTCGAGGTGTCGCGCGACGGCCTGCGCGCCCGCCTCGTGGTGGACAGCCTGCGCCGCTTCTACATCCACGAAATCCAGGCCACGGGCGTGCGCGACTACATGGACGGCTGGCCGCTGCTGCACCCCGTAGCGTACTACACGCTCAACCGTTTGCCGAAAGGCGAAAAACTGAAAGTGCCCGAGAAAGGGCACACAACGGAAAAGGAAGCCACTACACCGACCCACAACCATGTCGCCCCCGAAAAAGGGGAAACACAAGACGCACAGCCTGACAAGTCCGCCACCTCCGCTTCCGCAAAAACCGAAACCGCCGCAAGGAAAGCCGCACCGGCACCGAAGCGCACCCGTGCAAGCAAACATCCCACGCGCATGCCCGCCTCATGGGGCGGCAAAGTGGACCATGCGCTGACGCTGGGTACCAAACCGGGATTGCGATACGACAAGACCACGCTGACCGTAAAGGCCGGCAGCCGCGTCAAGCTGGCGTTCTTCAACAACGACGACATGCCCCACAACGTGGTCATCACCCTTCCGGGAAAAGCCGATGCCGTGGGTAAGGCAGCCATGAACCTGGGCATCAAAGGAGCCGACATGCAGTACGTGCCCGACATGCCCGACGTGTTGTGGCATACCAAACTGACAGGACCCGGCGGCAAGGACGTCATCTACTTCCGGGCACCCGACAAGCCGGGGTTCTACCAGTTCGTCTGCACTTTCCCCGGCCACTACCTGACGATGCGGGGCGTGTTACGCGTGGTGCCTTGAGGGAAGGTTGAGACCGCGCCGCGGATGTTGAGACACTGCCGGCGCAGTGATGTTGAGACACCGCTGCGCGGTAGTGTGGATACTCAACGCAATTCGGTTTGGGAATTTCTGACGATAGTCAATGGACCATGGACGATGGTCTATGGACATTTTTGATTGAGCAATCGAAGAACCGAAGATTTGATTCAAGAGAGCCTGCTGAAAAAGTCGAAAAATCATTCAGTTACACAGAGATCCACTGAGCATGCACTGATTTTCACAGAGTTATAAACTCTAAACTTTACAGCGCCGGCGAATGAAGTTGCGCGCAGAAGTATTTTGCATGGCGGTGATCACGCGACAGGCAGTGACACAGTTGAGCGGGGCCGTGGCCCCAGGTTGAGACCGCCGGTCGTGCGGCCAAGCGCACGACCCGCGCCTGTTGAGACAAGCGCCGCCCCGAGGGGTGGCACTTGATGTTTGTTTTGTTTTTGCTTGAAAAGTCCGGGAACTGAATGTCAGGCAACCCCAAATCGCCGGAGTTGTAAACCCTGAACCCTCAACACTCCCCCCCAACCCTTGCAACAGGAGTGCCCAAACCACTTTGATTTGAGTGGAAAAGCCGCCGGCGGGCGACGTGGATTATATCTTTCGGACTGGCCGATTGTACCGGTTTGACCGATTTCCCCGACTCCACCGGATTTGGCCATCACTCGACTTCCATGTCTGGATGGAAGCGCAGCGAGAACCATTCGTTGGCCAGCGCCATGGTGCAGTGGATGAGGAAAGCCGCCCAGATATTGCCGGTATGGAGTGTGAAGAGGCACAACAGCAGCCCCAGCGGAATGGCGCCAACAGCTTCTTTATAGCCCTTGGGTATGTGCACCAGCGCATAGATACTCACGTTGATGGCGATAGCGGGCCACTCGCCCCAGCTCTCGGTACAGCCCATCAGCAGCAGCCCCCGAAACATGTACTCGTAGCCGAAGAGGTACACCACCCACGTCAGTGCGCTGAGCGCGACCAGGGCACGGCTCCAGCGGCGTGCGCGCACCTGCGGATACATGGCCAGGTTGTCGGGCCGGCGTGCGGCGAAGTAGTTGAGCGGCACGATGAGCAAGGCCATCAGCAGCGTCCAGCCGATGGACAGCGGCAGCTCGTCGAAGTTCAGGCCGTAGTCGTCGGGTGTACGGCGCAGCAGCCACCATCCGGCACCCATCGAGCCGAAGCCGAACAACAGCAGTCCGGCAAGGCGCTGTGCCACCACGGCCCGCATCTGGACCTGCTCGTCGGTCAGCGCAGGCCATATTTGCCGAAAGGCAAACTGAAAATGGCGGATCTGCCCGCCGAAATGCCAGATCAGAAACAGCACGGTGACGGCGCCGATCGCTACGACGCCAAACTGGTCGTGGGCCTGCCATGCGGGGATGTCGGGAAACATGGGTATTGCCTTTTTGCCGAAAGGGGGAATGCCTCAGAGCGCTTTCTTCCACGCGCGGCGGCGGCGCGTCTGGCGCCACTCGTAATCCTTGAAGAGCGTTTGCACGCGGGCATTTTGTTCGAGCATGGGGTTGACCTGCACTTTCTCGACGCCCACCTCCCAGTAGGTGCGCATGGTTTCCCAGAAGATGATGGTGTGCACGCCGCGGCTGCGCCATTCTTTTTTGATGCCGATGAGCACCAGGTCGGCCAGGCGCGGCTTGCGCTTGGCCTGCATGATGTACCACACGCCAAAGGGCCACAGGCGCCCTCTGGCTTTCTGCAGGGCGCGCGACATGGAAGGCATCGTAATGCCAAAGCCGATCATCTCGCCCTCGCCGTCGGCAATGAAGCTCACGAAATCGGGACGCAGGATGGGCAGATACTGGTTGGCGTAAGCCTCCACCTGCTTTTGCGTGAGCGGCACGGTGCCGGGCAGCTCGGAATAGGTCTCCATGTAGAGCTGGAAAAGATCATCGACATACCGCATGACGTCCTTGCCGGTGCGCAGGGGGATGCGATGCAGGCCGTAGCGGTGCTGCAGGATATCGACGGCCTTGAGCACGCGGGCGGGCGGCTCTTTGGGCGTGATGATCTCGAACTCGACCCAGTCCACGTCTTTCTCGAAGCCCATATCGAGCATGTGGTCGCGGTAGTACTCGTAGTTGTAGAGCGTGCTGGCGGGGCCGGTGAAGTCGAAGCCCTCGACCACCATGCCGGCCTTGTCGAGGGCGGTGAAGCCATAAGGCCCCTTGATGAGCCGGCCGCCTTCCTTTTGCGCCCACTCGGTGGCTGCCTCGATGAGGGCGCGGCTCACCTGCGGGTCGTCCTCGAAGTCGAACCAGCCGAAGCGCGTGTGCTTCTCGCCCACCTTCTCGAACTCTTTCATGTTGATGATGGCGGCAATGCGGCCCACGATGCGGCCGTCGCGTTCGGCAAGGAACAGCCGGGCCCTGGTGGCACCGAAATCGGGATCCATGCCGCGCTCGAGCGTGAAGTACTCGGCCTTGTTGACGGGCGGCACCCAGTAGGGGCAGTCTTTGTACAGTCGGAAAGGGAACCGGACGAATTCCTTCAAATCGCGCTTGCTGGCCACGGTACGTATGCGCAGGCTCATGCTTGCTGGCTTTTTCGTTCTGCAATCGTTGGCGGGCACAAAGATGCAGAATCCGCCGGGAAGGCTTCGCCCCCCTTCGCAAAAAGCTGCCGGGCATCGCCATGCAAGTGCATCACGACGCCCGGCCCGCCCGAGGAGGGGACACTTTTCTCTCCTCACTCCTCTCTCTTCACTCCTCACAGATCACGGCTTGTCCACCTTGTTTTTTGCTTTCGCAAAATCGCCGGCACGCACGAAGATCATCTTGTCCAGGTCGATGTACTTGCGCATGGCCTCGTTGATCTCTTCGGGCGTGAGGGCCTGGATGCGCGCTTCGAGCTGCTTGTCCCACTCGAAGGTGCGATTGATGAACAGATAGCTGGACAGCTTGCGGGCCAGCGTGCGGTCCTGGCTGCGGCTCACCATCTGGCTCTGCAGCCAGCCGGCCTTGGCCGCCTCGACTTCTTCGGCCGTGAAGCCTTCAGTGCGCACCTTCTCGATCTCCTCGCGGAAGGCCTGCAGGAGTTTGTCGACGTTTTCGGGATTGTAGATGGCGTAGGCGCCGAAGGTGGCCGTCTGGTCGAGCGGATCTGCGTTGAAAAACGAGCCGACGCCATAGCTGAGGCCTTCCTGCTGGCGGATGCGGGTAGCCAGGCGCGAGTTGAGGAAGCCGCCGCCGAGCATGTAGTTGCCCAGCACGAGTGCCGGATAGTCGGGATGATCGTCGCGCATGGGGATGTTCATGCCCGCGAAGAAGATGGCGTTGGCCTTGTCGGGCGTCTCGATGACGATCTCTTCGTGCTGCGTGGGGAAATACTTGTCGGGGATGCGCGCATAGCGCACCTTCGACGTCCAGTGGCCGAAGTGCTGGTCAAGGCGCTCGCGGATGGCCTCCTCGTCGAAGTCGCCCACCACGGCCAGCGTCGTGGACTCGCCGGCGCCCACCTGCGTTTCATAGAGGCTGCGCACGTCGTCGAGGGTGAGCTTTTTCAGCGATTCGATGTATGCTTCGATCGTCTCGGTGGCTTTGGGATGCCCTTCGGGCCAGGGGCTCAGCTTGCGCGAAAAGGCGTTGCCGGCCAGCGCCTGCGGGTCGGACAGCGACTCTTCGGCATCTGCCAGCAGTTGCTCGCGCAGCGTCTCGAACTCGTCTTCGGGGAAAGAAGGCTCGAGCAGCATCTCGCTGACCAGATCGACGACGGGCTGCAGGTTTTTGCGCTCCGTCTCGATGCTGGCATAGATGTAGCCCGCACCACCATAAATGCTCACGCGTGCGTTCAGGCTGTCGAGCAGGTCTTCCAGTTGCTGACGCGTGTGCTTTTTGGTGCCGCGGCGCAGCATCTGGCTCATCACCTCGGCGGCCGTGCTTTTGCCCCAGAGCGACTGCTCGTTGCCGTAGCGCACCGTCATGGTAAAGTTGACGGCATCGCCGCGCGTGTCCTTGGGCAGCATGGCGTACCTGATGCCGTTGTCGAGGGCGCCGCGGTGGGTGCGCTTTTCGATGTTGTCGGGCGAGGGATCGAAGGCTTCGCCCATGCTCACGCCCTCGCGGCCGGTGTAGTCGGCCAGCATCGCCGTCAGGTCGGGCACGTCGGGCACCTCGACGCGGTCGGGCTTTTCCACCGGAATAAAGAGACCCACGGTGCGGTTGTCGGGCTTGAAGTAGTAGTTGGCCACGCGCACCACGTCTTCGGGCGTCACTTCCGACACGCGGTCGCGGTACAGGAAGAACAGGCGCCAGTCGCCCTGCGCGATGTACTCACTCATCTGCAGGCCCACGCGGTCGGCGCTTTTGTAGGCCAGATCCCAGTTTTTGAGCAGGCGGGCCTTGGCACGCTCCACCTCTTCCTGCGTGGGCGGATGAGTTTTCAGGCTGTCAAAGACGGCCAGCATGGTGCGACGCGCCTCGTCCAGATCGTCTTCCTTGCGCACGTCGGCATGGAAATAGACGAAGCCGGGTTCGGCCAGAGCCGGTGCAAAGCCCCACACGTTCGACGCCTTTTTGGTCTTGACCAGCGCCTCGTAGAGGCGGCCCGACGGCTGGGTGGTAAGCAGTTGCGTCAGCACAGCCACGGGCGCATAGTCGGGATGCGCGCCCGGGCACACCTTGTACACACACGACACGGCCTGGATGTCGCCCACGCGCTTGAGCGTGACGAGGCGCTCGCCGTCCTGCACCGGCTCGCGCGTGTAGGTGGGATACAGCACGCGCTCGGGCTTCGGAATCTTGCCGAAATACTCGTTGACCAGCTCGAGCGTGTGCTGCTCGTCGATCTTGCCGGCCACGAGCAGCACGGCATTGTCGGGCTGGTAGTATTTCTTGTAAAAAGCGCGCAGCCGCTCGATGGGCACGTTCTCGATGTCGCTGCGCGCGCCGATGGTGCTCTTGCCGTAATTGTGCCACTGGAAAGCGGCGGCCATGGTGCGCTTCATGAGCACGCTGGTGGGCGAGTTTTCACCGGCTTCGTACTCGTTGCGCACCACCGTCATCTCGCTTTCGAGGTCTTCGGCGCGAATGAAGCTGTTGACCATGCGGTCGGCTTCGAGGTCGAGGGCCCACCGCAGGTTTTCCTCCGTGGCGTTGAACGTTTCGAAGTAGTTGGTGCGGTCGTACCAGGTGGTGCCGTTGGGGCGGGCGCCGTGCTCGGTCAGCTCCTGCGGGATGTCGGGATGGCGCGTACTGCCCTTGAACACCATGTGTTCGAGCAGGTGCGCCATGCCTGTCTCGCCATACCCTTCGTGGCGCGAGCCCACCAGGTAGGTGATGTTGACGGTGATGGTGGGCTTCGACGGGTCGGGGAACAGCAGTACGCGCAGGCCATTGGCCAACCGATACTCCGTAATGCCTTCCACGCTGGGCCCTTTGGTCACACCTTCGGGCAGTACGCTCTGTTTGTCTTGTGCTTGGACAACCATAGGCAGTAGCAGGATTGGGATGAACAGGAAAAGGGATCGGATGAGCGGTCTCATTGGTCCAGGGTTTTGTGAACAATCGTTTCCGAAAAAAGATTTGCCCGGATGGGCCTGACGGATTGCCTGCTCAAGTTAAGCCCTGAAAGCCAATGAGTCATCTGCAGGTCTGCTTTTTCCGACCAGTGCGCGGAAATTATCTATCACCGAAGCCGATGCGTGCGGCCGGCTGCTGCAACGAACGGGCCAGCGCCGCCATGCGAATGGCCGTCACCGCCGCTTCCACGCCCTTGTTGCCGTACTTGCCGCCGGCGCGGTCGCGCGCCTGCCGCTCATCGTTGGGCGTCAGCACGCCGAACACACAGGGCTTGCCCGACATGAGCGACAACCGGGTGAGGCCCTGCGCCACGGCCTGGTTGATGTATTCGTTGTGGCTCGTCTCGCCCTTGATCACGCAGCCGATGGCTATGAGTACGTCCACCTTTTTGGCGCCAGCCAGCAGCCGCGCCCCCTGCGGCAGCTCGAAACTGCCGGGCACCTGAATCGTGTGGATGCAGTCCTCGCGCGCTCCGTGCTTCAGCAGGGTCTGCACACATCCGTCGTACAGCGCATGCGTGATCTCGGCATTCCAATCGGCTACCACGATGCCGAAAGAAAAATCGGCCGCATCGGGCAGGTTGCTTTCGTCGTAGGTGGAGAGGTTTTTTGCTGCGCTGGCCATGGCAGAATGGTTTGATATGTCAATGAGGAGCTTGCTACAAAAAGTCCATCAATGCGGAGGAATCGAGGATCTGAGGAACCGAAGATTTGAGTGAGGTTGAGACCGCTTTGCGGATGTCGATGCGCTGGCTTTGCCAGCGATGTGGAGCGCCAGATAGCTGATTCCTGACCCTCGATGCCACACCCGCAACCTTCTTCTCCCCCTCTTTTCCGTGGGCGGCGCACCATTCCGAAAAGCGAAAAAGGCAAGATCACACAATCCTGCCTCTTCGCGTCGTCGTTTTCGACTCGGTCGAATACGGGGTAATAATTGTCGGTCTTCGGCGAATTACTTGCGCGCCAGTTGCGCTTCGATGCGAATGATGTACTTTTCGATATCGCGTCCCTGGGTCGATTCGGGATACTCGTCGCGGATCGTTTCGTAGGCCTCTTTGGCATCCTCGAGCTGACCCTGCTTCTCGAGCAGCATGCCCAGCTTCTTGAGATAGTAGGGGGTGAGGGCCTTGTTCGGGTTGTAGTCGGTGGCCTTGCGGTAGTAGCGGATAGCTTGGTCGAAGTCGCTCAGCTCGCTGTAGGCATCGCCCAGCGCACCGTACTTGGCAATGGGCATCAGCCGCCCATCGGCATCGAAGTCTTTCAGGTAGTCAATGGCGGCCTCGAACTGGCCGAGGTGCAGGTA
>WFYJ01000067.1 GCA_015490175.1 Saprospiraceae bacterium
CCCATAAAGTTGATACGACTTTTTCGGACTCAGAGTTAGTACGACTTAATTGGATTCAACAGGGTTTAGAGTTTAGAGTTTAGGGTTTAAAGTTTAAAGTTTAAAGTTTTTCTTATTGATTGTCAGTGCTTTGTCAAACACTCGATTCTTCGGTTCTTCGGTTCCTCCTTCATCAAAAGGCCCTCTCAACACGCCGCTTTGCGGCGCGTGTTCCCGTATCCGGGACAGGTTCCGACCCTGTCGGAATCTCAACAAGCCGGCGTAGCCGGGCACCTGTTCCCGTATCCGGGACAGGATCCGACCTGTCGGAATCAACATCCGCGCAGCGGTCTCAACCGCTCTCAATTCCTCAGCCATTGAAACCGCAGCCTTCGGCCGCAGCAAACGCCGTCTGAAATCAGTTAATCGGGGACACTACCGTTTTTTTCAGTGGCCTCATTCCTCGGTTCCTCGGCCTCGGTTCCTTGATTCCCCGATTGCTCACTCGCCAAAGGCCGTTTGCACAGGTGCACGCAGTCTGCCTCAACTGGCGCACTTCCGACCTGTCGGAAAGAGCAGTCTCAACTGTCACATCCTCGGTTCCTCGTGGAATATCGTCCGGACCATCTTTCGACCACTTACGGGCAGCTCATTTCGCCCCATTTGTTACAGACTCCCGGATTCCGCGGTGGGATTGCCCCACCAAATTGGCGATCATTGCTTATCATTGTGCAGGTATTCCCGCCCAGGCAAATACCCGCCGAAACTTTCATTTTCTCTGTTACTGATTATTCACCAAATCAATTTTACCTATGAAAACCCGTACGATCACTCTTGCCATCACGCTGTGCGCAGCACTGGTATTTGCCATGTGGCAACCCGCCCTGGCCATTCAGCCGGCAGGTAACACGAGCGAAGCTGTGAGCGTAATCAGCAAGAAAGAGGCCCGCATGGCCAAGCGCATGGAACGCGCGCAAAAGCGGATGAATCGGCTGATGGCCCGTGTGGATCGCTTCCTGGCCAAAAGAGGACTGGATCGGCCGGCAGGAATGGACCTGCAGGATCCCGTAAAGAAGTGGATGTGGTTCTGGATCCTTGGCTGGGGCGCTGCCATTGTGTTTTACATCCTGGCCAGCGTGCTGGTTGTAGGCACGGGAGGCGCCGGCTTTGGCGTCGCTACGCTGCTCAGTTTACTGGGAAGCATTTGCGGCCTTTTCGGTACCGTCAGCCTGATCATGTGGATCGTGAAAATGAATTCCTGACCAGGGTTTCCTGACACACAAAAGGGGATGGCCTCGCGGCCATCCCCTTTCTCTTTTGCCGAAAGGCATACACAGAATCACTCTTCGATTTGCTTGCGATTGCGCCACCAGATGTAGCCGATGGTGCCGACCAGCAGGTATGGCATGGCGAGCATGTAGAGGATGCCCGTGTTGAGCCCCTTGCCCTCGGTGCCGCCATTCTTCAGGTTGGTCTCGGCCGACAGGCGGCACATGGGGCATTGCGCCTGCATCCGGATGGCGGGCAACATGAGCGCCCCGATCAGCGCAACGAGCGAAAGGGTCGAGATGAGTTTCTTTTTCATGGCTTGCAGTTTGATGGTCACAAAGTTAGCACAATCGCCCTTTCGGGCAAATGACCTTCGTCACGCAACGGCATGCGCAAATCGTCAAGACCATACCCCACGCAATCCGGTTCGGGATTTTTTGACGATAGTCAATGGACGATGGATATTTTTGATTGAGCAATCGAGGAACCGAGGAACCGAGGATTTGATTCAAGAGCCTCCTGAAAAAGTCGAAAAATCATTCAGTTACACAGAGCGCCACTGAGCACGCACTGATTTTCACAGAGTAGTAAACCCTCAACCCTACACCCTCAACCCTCAACGACAGGTCAAAACTGCGTCAAGCTGCGCTTTCTGCGGCCGAAGGCTGCGGTTTCAATGGATGAGGAACCGAGGATCCGAAGAACCGAGGATCCGACAAACAACTGATGATCAATAAGAAAAACTTCAAACTCCAAACCCAAAACGCTCAACTCAACCCTCAACTCAGCTATAATACGGCCGAATCATGAAATAGAGCACGGGTCCCGTCAGTGCCACGTACAGCCACAGCGGATAGACCCAGCGCGCCAGCCGGCGATGCCGCTCGATGAGGCGCGTATAGCCCCGGATGAAGGTGAACAACACGAACGGGAAGATCACGGCTGCCAGCACGACATGGGTGATCAGCAGGAAAAAATAGACGTAGCGAATGGCCCCCTGCCCGCCATAGGGGGTTTCGGGCGTAGTGATGTGATACAATACGTAGCCCAGCAGGAAGAGCAGCGAACTGATCATGGCCGTGGTCATGGCCAACTGATGCTGCCGGATTTTCTTTTGCCGGATGGCCACGTAGCCATAAATGAGGATCACTGCCGTCAGCGCATTCAGTGCCGAATAGAAGGCCGGCAGAAAGCGGAAATCAATGCCGAGCTCGAGCTTGATCTGCCGCATGGCGCCCACGAGCAGCAACACAATGGCGGTGATCACCCATGCGATGCGATCGAGTTTTTCGGCAAGTGCTTCGTTGGGTTGCATGTCACTTTTCTTTTTCCCGTTTGAGGATGATGTCGGGTTTGGGCTGTTGCGGTATCAGAACGGCAAGGTGCTCGACGAGCTTGCTCCAGCCCGCCCGATCGCTCAGGTCGTAGTAGTGCCGCACGACGAGTGAAGTATCGGCCACCAGCCCTTTGACGGGTGCATCGAGCGTGTCGGGCCAGAGCGCGTTCTCCCGAGGTGTCGTGGCGACGAGCCAGTGGCGGTATTTGCCGGAAGGCAAGTTCGGCTGCGGCCTTGTCTGCGGCACCAGTGTCACCATGCGAAAGCGCTCCTCCTTGCCGAACCCCTGCATCAGGGTATCGGCGCGCCGGATCGCACGGTCGGCCTCGTCATCGGGCGCCCCCTCCAGTGTCCAGATGAACACGGCGTTGCCTTCGAGCGCTGCCAGCACCAGGGTATCGCCCGAGGTGGCCAGCTTCAAGTTCGGCGGCAAGGTGTCTTTGGGCGTCAGCTCCTGTGCCATGCGCCGCCTGAAATCGACTCCTTCCCTGAGATAGAACCAGGATATGGCAGGCAATCCGAAGAGCACCAGCAGCGCAATGAGCACCAACAGGCGGCTGCGCCAGGTCGTTTTTCCGTCGGGTATGAAAGGATCCATATGCAAATGTGGTTGACCGATATACTCAGTGCAATCCGGTTCGGGAATTTTTGACGATGATGGACGATAGACAATAGACGATGGACGATAGCGGTTTTCGATTGAGGCATGAGTCCCCTGAAAAATCTCAAATCCCACGCAAAACCTGTTCCGCCCAGCGGAAAACTTGTTCCGACTCGTCGGAAAGTTTGTTCCCGGCGAGCCGGAGCTTGTTGCGATTTTTCGGAAAACTTGTCCCGGACCGGTGCAGGCTCCTACCAAAGTCGGGGTTGTCACGCGTTACGATGTCGCGCGTCACGTCTCAAGAAAAAGGCGGAAAGCGCATGCACTTTCCGCCTTTCCGGCTCAAAGGACCGCAATCATGCCTCAGATCAGCTCTTGCCAGATGGCATCATCGAGTTGGATCATGCTCTCACCGTCTTCAGCAGAGTTGGTCTTTTTCTCGAACACTTCGCGATACTCGGGATTGACCTCCGCGCGGCGCTCGCCCCAGTAGTGTCCTTCCATCAGGAAGGCGATCAGGGCCCAGATGAGCAGCATGGTGGGCAGCAGTACGCTGAGGCGCAGGTCGCTCACCTCATAGGCCAAGTGCATGAAGAAATAGACGATGAAATAGGCTTTGTACAGGCTCAGGCCGATCATGATGGGATACATGATGTACTTGGGCAATTCGACTCCTTCGATCAAATGCCCGTTGCCGAACAGGGCGATCAACACCTCGACGATGGTGATTACGCCGAGCAGGTAGAGCCCGCGCATGGCAACCGCCTTGCCTTCTTCATATGAATGTGCCATTGCAGCAATATTTTTTCGATGAGCAAATTTCGTTCAAACGCAAATCAGAGCAGATAGAACACCAGGAACACGAACACCCACACGAGGTCCACGAAGTGCCAGTACAGCCCCACCTTCTCGACCATCTCGTAGCCGTTTTTGCGGGCGCCGTACACGCCGTTGATCGAGTTGATCAGGACGATGAGCAGGATGACCACCCCCGTAAACACGTGGAAGCCGTGGAAGCCGGTGATGAAGAAAAACAGCGCACCAAAGGCGCGCGGCCCGAACTCGAGGCGCTTTTCCTCACCGCTCTCGGTGCGGTACAGGCGCTTGATCCACTTGCCCGTTTCGTGGTCTTTGTGGATGAGATAGCCATCGCCCGCCTCGAAGGTTTCGCGTTCGGCACCGGCCGGATACGGACGGCCATGTTCGTCTTCGAGATAGACGCCGGCCTCGGTATGGCGACCGAAGGGGTTGGTATGGATCGTCACGTGCTCCTTGGCGATGAGCGTCGTCCACTCCCATGCCTGCGAGCCGAGGAAGATCAGGCCACCCACGATGGTCATGAGCAGGTACTTGACCACGCCCGACTTGTTTTCCTGATGGCCTTCGAGCACGGCACGCACCATGGTCACCGAACTGGCAATCAGGACAAACGTCATGAAGGTCACGAAGATCAGCGGCGCGTGATGGATGCCGAAGGGCGCCGAGGAGAACACGAAGTCCGGATCGGGCCAGGTGGGCGAACTGAAACGCAGCGCCCCGTAGGAGATCAGGAAACCGGCAAAGGTGAAGGCGTCCGACAGGAGGAAGTACCACATCATCAGCTTGCCGTAGCTCGCCTTCATGGGCGGCTGCCCACCCGACCAGCGGTCTTGCGTCTGAATGTCCTTTTCCAAAGCTACTTCTGCCATTGTTCAGATTTTGTTGGTATCCGGCACGCGGCCGTTTTTCCTTTTTGTAAAAAGTCAGTTTATCGATTTTGCAACCAGTAGAATACTACCAGATATACCCACAGCAGATCCACGAAATGCCAGTAGGTCAGTGTCAGCTCGAGGCGCAGTTTGCGCCTGGGGGTGAACTTTTTCAGCCGAAAGGCATGAATCAGCGCTACGGCCAGCACGGCCAGCCCCCCGAGCACGTGTGCGGCATGCACCCCGGAAATCAGATAGACGAAGTCGCCTGCGGGGTTGCGGCGCAGCTCGACGCCTCGTGCCGTCAGCTCCAGCCAGCCCATGTACTGAAGTGCCAAAAACAGCACGCCCAGCACGAAGGTGGCCACGAGCAGCATGCGATAGGGCTTCGTGTTTTGCCTGCGGAAATGGTAGTATGACAATTGCAGGGTGATGCTGCTCAGGATAATTGTCGCCGTACTGACCAGAAAGATGCTCGGCATCTGAAACTCGAGCCAGTTTCCGGCGGCCTGACGCACCACGTATGCACTCGTAAAGCCTCCGAACATCATCGCGAGGCTGGCGCAGCCGACCCACAACGCGAATTTGAGCGGGTGGATCTTGTTGCGCCGCGGGCTTTCATATTGTTCCGGCAATGCAGTCACGTTCATGATTTTCAGTTGATTTGGAAAATTGCCGGTTTTCGCTTTGTTTTCAGCATATCACTTTGTCCATCCACCACAACATCAGCACCAGCGGCAGATAGAAAAACGATGCAAACATCAGCCGCAGCGCCATTTGCCGCGAAGGCGCCACCCAGAAGCGGTAGCTCACCACGGCATAGGCCACACCCAGAGCCACCATTCCGGCACAGGCGGCCAGACTTACGTACCCCGCCCACCAGATAGCGATGCTCAGCGGAACGAGCAAGGCGGCGTACACCACTGCCTGCACTCCGATGCTGCTATGCGGTCGGCCCTGCTCGTCTTCCGGCACGAAGCGGAAGCCGGCCTTCTTGTACTCGCCATGGCCCAGCCAGCCGATGGCGCTGAAGTGCGGGAACTGCCAGAAGAACTGCAGCACGAACAGCAGGAAGGCCAACATCGTCAGCTCGCCCTGTGCGGCCACGGCCCCGATCAGTACCGGCAAGGCACCCGGAAAGGCACCCACCGTCACGGCAGCCGGAGTGCTGCGCTTCATGGGCGTGTACAGGAACGCATAGCTCATCATGGCCAGCATGCCGAACACGGCCGTCCATGGGTTGAACATGGCCAGCAGCATGATGCCCACCACGGCCATCAGGCCGGCCCACAGCACGCCGCGCGACGTGCTCATGCGACCGGCTGCCAGCGGCCGGTCGGCCGTGCGGCTCATTTGCGCATCGTACTCTTTTTCGAGCACCTGGTTGAGCGCATTGGCCGCCCCCGAGACGAGCAGCCCTCCCAGCGCCAGAATGGCTATTTCAATCCCGTCGATCGGTCCACCGGCCGCAATCAGATAAGCCATCACCGCCGAGAATACCACGGTCAGCGTCAGTCGAAACTTGATCAACTGCAGCAGATCGGACCACCACGACGCGACTGCCTCCTTTGAGGTCAGCACTCCACTTTCGGTCTTGTGAGGTTTGCGCTCCAATTCGCTTTCGGTTATCTGCTCCAGTGCGTAAAACGGTGTTCTTCAATAGTCGGAAGGGGCGGACCGATCAATGCCGGCCCATGTCTTCCTCGCCTTCACCGAGCGGTACCACCTGCGGCACGTAGTCCACGCCGTTCTTGCTGTAATCGTAGGCCCAGCGCTGTACCGTGGGCAGCTTGCCCGGCCAGTTGCCGTGTCCGGCATGGATGGGCGTCGTCCACTCGATGGTGTTGGCTTTCCACGGGTTGCGCTCCGTCACTTTCTCACCATACCAGATGCTGTAGAAGAAATTGATGACAAACAACACCTGAAGGAAGAAAACCACGATGGCGGCGATGGTGATGAACTGGTTCATCTCCGGGAAATACGAGAACGCATCGAAGTTGTCGAAGCGGTAGTAACGGCGCGGCACGCCGGCAATGCCCAGGTAATGCATCGGCCAGAAAATCGCATAGGCCCCGATGAGCGTGCCCCAGAAGTGGATTTTGCCCAGCGTCTCGTTCATGAAGCGGCCGTACATTTTGGGAAACCAGTTGTAGATCCCCGCAAACATGCCGAAGAAGGCCGCCACGCCCATCACGATGTGGAAGTGGGCCACGACGAAGTAGGTGTCGTGCATCGGAATGTCGATGGTCGAGTTGCCGAGGAAGATACCCGTCAGACCACCCGAGATGAACAGCGACACGAAGCCGATGGCAAAGAGGCTGGCCGAGTTGTAGCGCACGTTGCCCTTGTAGATGGTGGCGATCCAGTTGAACACCTTCACCGCCGAAGGCACGGCGATGATCAGGGTGAACACCACGAAGAAGTTGGAGATGAAGGGGTTGACACCGGCCATGAACATGTGGTGCGCCCACACGATGAACGACAGGAAGGCGATGGCCAGCATCGAATAGACCATGGCCTTGTAGCCGAAGATGGGCTTGCGCGTGTGTACCGACAGCACCTCCGACACCAGTCCCATGGCAGGCAGGATGATGATGTACACCTCGGGGTGACCGAGGAACCAGAACAGGTGCTGGTACAGAATCGGCGAGCCGCCCACGTGGTCGAGCGCCTGGCCGCCGATGTAGATTTCATTCAGGTAGAAGCTCGTGCCCAGCATGCGGTCGAACATCAGCAGGAAGAAGCCTGACACCAGTACCGGGAACGACAGCAGGGCGATGATGGCCGTGATGAAGAATGCCCACACGGTCAGCGGCATGCGCCACAGGCTCATGCCCTTGGTGCGCAGGTTGAGCACCGTAGTTACGTAGTTGATACCACCCAGTGCCACCG
Source organism: Saprospiraceae bacterium (assembly GCA_015490175.1). GTDB lineage: Bacteria > Bacteroidota > Bacteroidia > Chitinophagales > Saprospiraceae > WFYJ01. Next base: position 7,766 of record WFYJ01000067.1, read on the forward strand.
ACACCACGAAGAAGACCAGCGACACCAGCCAGAGGTCCATACCGACGCCCGAACCGTCAGAGGCCTGCGGCAGGGCACTCAGCGGAGGATAGGCCGTCCAGCCGCCGGCAAACGGCCCCGTGCTGACGAACAGCGACAGGAACATGACGACACTGGCCAGGAAGAAGAACCAGTACGACAGCATGTTCATGAAGGGCGAAGCCATGTCGCGTGCACCCACCTGCAAGGGAATCAGCAGGTTGGAGAACGTACCCGACAGGCCGGCCGTCAGCACGAAGAACACGATGATGGTGCCGTGCATCGTTACCAGGGCGTAGTAGAAATCCTGCGAGAGCGTGCCTACGCCCGTGTCGGGGTTCACCTCGATCCACTTGCCGAGAAGCGGCTTGAGCCAGGCGAGGCTTTCTTCGGGAAAGCCCAGTTGCAGGCGGAAGATGATCGACATGCCCGCACCGATCAGGGCCCAGAACATGCCCGTGATCAGGAACTGCTTGGCGATCATCTTGTGGTCCTGGCTGAAGATGTACTTGGTGATGAAGTTCGACTGGAACTTGTCACCGTGATGGTGCTCGTGAAAATGGTCGTCGAAGCCGTACTTTTCGATCAGTTCGTCGGTGTTGTACGCCTCCTTGCCGGCCGGTTGGGTTACCACTGTCGTTGCCATGGGTGGTAGATTTTTTAAGTTAAACTTGCCGAATCTGAAAAATGCTCAAAAGCCTGCTTTGCCGGTATAAAGAGGTCATTCGCTTTGTGCAGGTGCTTCCTCTGTCTGCTCGGCTCCCGCATCACTCGTCGCTTCTTCCCGGGCCTTTTGCTCTTGCGGGAACACGCGATCTTTCCACGGATCTTCGTCGGTGCCGCGAATCGTCGAAAAATAATACGATTGCTGCTCTTTGAGCCACTGCTCGTATTCCTCTTCTGTGACGATGCGCACAATCTTGCGCATCGAGAAGTGGCCCTTGCCACACAGCTCGGCACAGGCCAGCTCGAAGTTGAACGTCTTCCAGCGGGGTTCGCTGTTGGGATCATTCGGATCGCTGGGCTCCCACCATTCGGGATACAGGGGGTTGCCGTCCGCGTCGCGGGCGCCCAGCTTGCGGCGGTACTCTTCCGTCGTCATCGTCGGGGTGAACACGAAGAACGTAGGCATGCCGGGCACGGCGTCCATCTTGACGCGGAAGTGCGGCAGGTAGAAGTTGTGCAGCACATCGCGCGAGGTGATGCGCACGCGCACGGGTTTGCCGACAGGCAATAC
>WFYJ01000068.1 GCA_015490175.1 Saprospiraceae bacterium
ATTTGACCAATTTGACCATCCAAAATCACCTGACCTTCGCAGCCGGATTTCCCGAAGCGCTTTGATGCGGGTATGGAGGGGGCTCGTCCCGTCACATTGGCAGCACATGCCGCTTGCTTATATGCAAATGATGCCCATAACTTAGCGTCATCATGCAAGTTTGCCTTTCGGCAAATCCAGCCGCGACAAGACGTGTCGCAAGGTGCGATTGACATACACTCCAAATACCGATAAAGAGCAGAAACCGTGCAGGCGTCTGAACGATGTTTTGACTCAACACTACCAAAATTGGGGTATGACTCAGAGTGTCTAGGGCGGGCTCCAGGCCGTTGACTTGTCCGGCCTCGAATCCCCTTCGGGGGAGGAGACGAGGAGATTACCGAACCACTCTGGCAGCCTCATCCATGTTTTGACGGGGTCCAAAACAGCCCTTGACGCTTGTGCGGTTTTCTTTTTTCTGCCCGATTGGGTGGTGTCCTTGAATAAATGATCGTGCATCCCGAGAATGAACCGGCTGTAAAAAGGGGGTGGGGGTAGAGTTTAGAGTTTAAGGTTTAAGGTTTAAAGTTTAAGGTTTTTGTTGTTGATTGTCAGCATTTTATCGAATGCTCGGTTCTTCGAATCCTCGGTTCCTCATTCATCATGATGAGGCCATCTCAACATCGCTGGCAGAGCCAGCGTCTCAACAAGCCGGCGCAGCCGGGCACCTGTTCCCGTATCCGGGACAGGATCCGACCTGTCGGAATCAACATCCGCGCAGCGGTCTCAAACCTCACTCAAATCCTCGGTTCTTCGGTTCTTCGGTTCCTCAGCCAAAAGCCGCAGCCTTCGGCCGCAGAAAACGCAGTTTGAAATCAGTTTTCCTACCCTGCCATTCCGGCACACACTCCGATCGTCGCCTGTATGGCACCCCATAAAAAGCAGCGCCTTCCTCACGCAGCACAAGCGCGTCAAAAAGCGTAGTTTTAAAGCATCACCACACAAAATGCCGACTATGCTGCGCGTGTTGCTTTCCCTGGTCCTGGCCGGGATTTGGCTTTCGGGGCAAGCCCAGCACATCATTCCGCTGGACAACCCCTCACTCGAAGACTTTCCACGCGCCAACACTGCACCCGTCGGCTGGCACGACTGCCGCACCTCGGGCTACACTGCTCCTTCCGTGCTGCCCCTGCCCCGCTCGGTCATGCGCGTCAAACTTGCGCCCGAGGACGGGCAATCGTACGTGGGGCTGCCCCTGCGCAAGAACGGCACGGCCGCCGCCATCGGGCAACGACTGCCCCGCCCCCTCCTGCCCGGCCAGTGCTATGCCCTCAGCATGTCGCTGGCGCGCTCGCCGCGATACAACCTCGTATTGCCGCACAACTACACGCCCGTCAACCACGCCGACCCCGTGGTGCTGACCCTGCTGGGCGGCCGCGACTCGTGTGCGCGCGCGCAACTGCTGGGCGAGACTCCGGTAGTGCCCCAGCCTCACTGGCGCCGCTTTCGCATCTACTTCCAGCCGCAAGACACTGTCACCCATATCACGCTGCAGCCCTGGTTCATGGTCCATCGGGAAAAGGACTATGGCGGCCATGTGCTCATCGACAACCTCGGTCCCATCGTGCCGGTGGATTGCCATACGCGCGAGCCGCTTGCCGACCGCGACACCTTTCTCGCTCCCCGCTTCGACTACAATCGCATCTACGAACGCCACGTGGCCGAGGTGCGCCTCATGCTCGACCAGATCTGTCGGGTGTTGCTTTTCGAACCGGGCAGTGCGTGGATGAAGTCCGTGGCCAACAGAGCACTCTACATCCTGGGCCTGCAACTGCGCAAGTATCAGGACCTGCAGGTGGTCATCTACGTCAAGCCATACGACGAGCGCATGGCCCGGTTCCGTGCGCGCTATTTGCGCCATCAGCTCTACAAGACCGGCGTGCGGCTGCATCGCATGCAGATTCGGGCCGAAGCGCCCGGGCCACCCGGCGAGCAGCCCTGGTATGAGTGCGAGAATGCCCAGCTCAGGATCTACATTTTCCGAAAGGGAAAAAAGAAGCTGTGGATGCCGCCTGAGGAAGCACGCCGGCTGTTCTGACCCCTCCGCCTATTCGTGGCGGGTAAGGCCGTAATAGTCGGCACCGGTGATGACGTGCCAGTGCTGCAGCGTGCGCCAAACCTTGCCTTTGCGCGGCGAAGCCAGCGCCACCAGCGTATGGCCGCGCGAGGAGGTCCGACCAAAAATCGTGCGGTCATACAGTTCGGCAGGACGGCTGCCATCGAGAGGCGCTATTTGCCGCACGGCCATCGACCAGTTGTCGAAGCCAATGCCTTCGTGGCGGCAGAGCTGCCGCATGGCTTCGATGTGTTCGGCATCGGCGGTGGCCAGCACCACCGAATAGGTGAGGAAACGCGAGCGGAACAGGCACTTCCACACGGGCAACACCTCGATGCGACGCCCCCGGCTCACCTGCATGGCAATGGGCGACCAGCCCGTGAGCACCACATCGCCATAGCGGTACCCGCTCGACGGCTGCGGCACGCTTTCGATCACCGTCTGGCCGATGGCGCGCGTACGGGCAGTGAGCACCTCGGGGCGGGTGCCGGGATTGAGACAGACCAACCGCACCGAAGGCCGGCACCAGTCGAGGTGGCGGCTGCCGGCCAGCCGGCGAGCCAGCGCCCACTGGCGTTGGGCCATGGCTGCCATGGTACCGATTTCTCGGGCACGCTCGTGGTTGGCCTGCCGCTGCAGGGTGGCCAACGCATAGTGCAGCGCAGGCTTCCATTCGCGCCGACGCAAGTAGATCTCGGCAAGGAAAGCACAGGGCTCGGCCCAGGCCGGCACCTGCTTCACCACGCGCTTGCACAGCTTGACGGCATGGTACACGTCGCCGATGCGGTCGTACTCACGCGCCAGGTCGAACAGCCAGGCAGGCCACGCGGCCCCCTGCGCCGAAGATATGCGTCTATGTGCGTCTCCTTTTTTCATTGGGTCAGCCAAAGATAGGCCTTCACCTCGCGGAGTGCAAGGGCGCGGGATCGAGATGGAGAAATGGAGTGATGAGTGACTGAGCGAAGGAGTGACCGACCGGGAGTCCCCGATTTGACCGATTGCACCATGGCAAACGCTCCACCATTACGCCTTTAACCGATTCGCTCATATTGGAGTAAACAACAAAAAGGTGCTATGCGTAAAGAAAGAGAAGGAATCAGGAAAAACAAAAAGGAATGAGTCTATGCGTGCACTGTGTGTGGATAAAGACCAAAAGAGTTTTCTGTCTCTGATAGATGAAAAGAGGTGCTACGAGATGCTGCGTGAGGCTCGCTGGCCTGATGGGCAAGTGCGGTGTCCGTATTGTAGCGCTACAGACATAGCAGGTCCGTGGCGTGGTGTACATACCCCTGAAAGCTATCGTTACAGGTGCCGTGCCTGTGGTCGAGGCTTCAATGACCGGACGGGTACCGTGTTTGAGCGGTCGAAGATGCCCTTGAGGGCGTGGTTTTTGGCCATTTATCTGGTGGAGCTGAATCGCTCCACGGCCGAGATAGCTCGCGAGCTGCCTTGTGATTACCACACGGCTCATCGCATCGTGTGGTTGATACGGGAACGGGAGATGCACATTGAGGCAGGGCGCAAACTGGAGGGGGTGGTAGAGGTGGACGAGATTTATCAGACGGCAGGCCATAAAGGACGCGCCCCGAAAGAGGAATCGCGTTGTCTGGGACGGCCGCCGCGGCGACGTGGGAAGAAACAAGGCCCGGGGCGCGGTTCGGCGGCCAAAGATGCGCCTGCGCTCATCGGCATGGTGAGCCGAGATGGAAAAATGGTGCTGGAAGTAGCCCCTGATGTGCGCCGAGAAAGCCTGGAGCCCTTGTTTGAAAAGGCGGTGAAGCGAGGAAGCACGATCTACACGGACAGTGCATCCTGCTATCGCTTTCTGCCCCAGATGGGATACGTCCATGACTCGGTCAATCATACCCGCCGGGAATACGCACGCGGCCCGGTTCATGTGAACCGAGGTGAGGCTGTTTGGTCCCTGTGGCGTCCCTTCATTGCTACCTTCCGGGGGATCGCCCAGCGAAACTTGCACGCTTATGCCCGAACCTTCCAATTCCGCCGCAATCATCGCCACCTTACTGCTTTTGGACGCCTGAATCTGATCCTTTCCGCTGCTATGAAAAATGCCTCCAAACCTTTTTTGTCTCTACGCCGTTGGCTGAACTCGCTGTGCAGCCGGGGAATTTATGTGCCGCCTATTCCAATATGAGCGTTTGCCATTTTTGCGAAAGCAGCATGAAAAATCACTTGCAGATGAAAAAGGCAACCTACCTCCTCGTATTGGTGCTGGCACTGCTCTCGGCAGCCGTGCAGTACAACGATCCCGATCC
>WFYJ01000069.1 GCA_015490175.1 Saprospiraceae bacterium
GTATAAAAAGGTAATTATTTTACTGAAAAATGTTTAATATCGTGTTTCCGAATCAACCCTTTGATTGAAAAGGCGAAAAAATCCAGGCATACGGGGGTGTTTTTTGCCGAAAGGCAAAAAATTGACGGGGAAAAGCCCGAAAGGAGGGAAAAACGGAAGGCAAGGACTGGTTTGTACTTCAGGCCGAGAACAACTCGCCCAGTTTTTTGAGGTCCACATTGCCTCCCGAGAGTATGACTCCCGTGCGTTTGCCCCGGAACAGGGCATTGTGGTGCAATACGGCAGCCACAGCCACGGCGGCAGAGGGTTCTACGACGATCTTGAGCCGTTCGAAGGTGCGTGCCATTGCTTCCACGATTTGTGCTTCACTGACGAGCAGCACGTCGTGTACCAGGTCGCGGATGAGCGGAAAGGTCAATTGCCCCAGGGAGGTGCGCAGGCCGTCGGCGATCGTTTGTGGGTTTGTTTGCAGGATGAGGCGATTGGCCCGCTTCGACTGCCACGCGTCGCCGGCCCCCTCGGGCTCGGCGGCGTAAATGCGCGTGGCGGGGGAAAGGTGAAGGGCTGCAATGGCGGTGCCGCCGACCAAGCCTCCACCGCCTACCGGTGCCACGATGGCATCGAGAGTGCCCACCTCCTCGATCAGTTCCTGCGCGGCAGTGCCCTGGCCGAGGATCACGTCTTCGTTGTCGAAGGGATGGATGAAGGTGGCGCCCGTTTCCGCGACGACGGCCTCGAGCGTTTCTTCACGGGCCTGGAGGGTGGGGGCACAGGTGACGATCTGGCCGCCGTACCCGCGTACGGCAGCGACCTTGACGGCCGGAGCGTTCGAGGGCATCACGATCCAGGCGGGAATGCCGGCTTCTCTGGCGGCAAGGGCCAGGGCCTGGGCGAAGTTGCCGGAAGAATGGGTGGCTACGCCGCGGCGCCTGGCCGCTTCGTCGAGGCGTGCAATGGCGTGGGCCGCACCTCGCATCTTGAAGGCACCCATCCGCTGAAAGGGTTCGCACTTGAAAAACAGCTCGCCGCCAACCCATTGGTCGAAAGTGCGGGACCGCAGAACGGGAGTGCGATGGATGGCCGATGCAATGGCCGGGCGCGTAGCCAGAAAGCGATCCTTGTGGTACCACTCAGGTGACATGTGCAATGCTTTGGGCAGCGACAGAACAGATTTATTCTCGCATCAAAGTGGTTCGGGAAATCCTGTTGCAGTGGTTGAGGGGGTAGTGTTGAGGGTTTAGAGTGTAGAGTTTAAAGTTTTTCTTGTTGACTATCAGTTTTTTGTCAAATCATCGATTCTTCGGTTCCTCGATTGCTCAGCCAAAGACCGCAGCTTTCAGCCGCAGATAGACGCAGTTTGCGCGCAGTTTTTACCTGTCGTTGAGGGTTGAGGGTGTAGGGTTGAGGATTTACAACTCTGTGAAAATCAGTGCGTGCTCAGTGGATCTCTGTGTAACTGAATGATCTTCCAGACGCAGGAGACGCAGCGCTGACGCAGTTTGCACAGTTGGACACTCCCTCACTCCGTCTCTCTTCTTTCCATCTCAAAAAATCGTCTGTCGTCCATTGGCTATCGTCAAAAAAAACCGAGCCGAATTGCGTTGGGTATAAGTCCTTTACCGCAGCTTGTATTTGTCGGTCACTTCAATGCACCATGTTTCGGGGCGCCATTCGATCTGCGATACCGTACCGGGAGGAAAAGCCGTCAGCAACCAGCTCTCCCAGAAGTCGAAAAAAGCAGGGCGTTGCACCTGCATGTCGATCCAGTTTGGCGGAAGCCGAATCCCTTCCTGGCTCGTGCCGATGATGACGCGCATGGGCTGTCCTTCGAACCGGAACACCAGTCCGGCGATGGGCCGGGCTGTGATTACTTTGCCAGCCTTGTGGGGAGCGTCGAGGACGCACATGGCCAGTGGCAGCCCGGAGGCGTCCTGGCGCGTGGATGGAATGAGACACAGGTTGGCCGGCAGCGGCAGTGCCGCCTCAATCCACGGCAAGCCCAGCTCCTGCCATTCTTCCGGCATGTCGGTCGCCGGGGTGCCGGCAGGGGCAATGACCAATCCATTGATGCCCTCGGCACTGCACGGAGGCATGTTTTGCAATTTGTTGAGCGCAGCCCTGCGCGTGCAGCTCGCTGTCAGCAAAACACACAAGAGCAGGCCGATCCAGAGGAGGCCGCTGCTACGTGCAAAAAGTCGTACAGGGGACTTGTGCCTCATCGCCGCAACACTTTTTGCTAATTTGCCCTCGTTTGGGAAGTAATATTGCATGACCAAAAATGGGAAAAAGATGAGTAACGATCATTACCTGAAGCGAGACCATCTCAAGAAATTTGGCGAGATCACGGATTTCCAGGAAGAACTGGGCAGCAAGTTTTTTGAATACTACAACAGCGTGATGGACGAAGGAGCGCTCACGCGACGCGAAAAGGCGCTGATCGCACTGGCCGTGGCCCATGCCCAGCAGTGCCCCTATTGTATCGATGCCTATACCCAGGCCTGCCTCAAGGAGGGAGCCGACGAGGAGCAAATGATGGAGGCCGTGCACGTGGCTGCCGCCATGAAGGCGGGCATTACGCTGGTGTTCAGCGTGCAGATGATGGAAGACGTGAAAAAGAAGACGATGTAGGAAACGGCTGCCTCTCGCGTCCGGGTAGCGCGGAACTACTTTCCAGGGAAAAACTGCCAAACCAACCACTATGACCGTCAGGAAAAACAAGAGCCTCGCAGCCAGGGGCAGCGAACTGACCGATACGATGATCCAGCTTCGGATTCTGAGCGGGGCCGAACGCGCCGCATTGGATTTGCCCACTTTCGAACAAAAGCTGGAGGAGTGCGGCCAATACCCGTTGCGGCCGGCCGAGCTGGAGATTTTCCAGATCAATATCGGCAAGTTGTGCAATCAGGTGTGTGCCCATTGCCACGTCGATGCCGGCCCGGACAAGAAGCGGGAAAACATGGATCGGCCCACCCTGGAGCGCTGTCTGGAAATCATTGCGGCGGTGCCCTCGATCCATACGGTGGACATCACCGGCGGTGCGCCCGAGCTCAATCCGCACTTTCGCTGGTTCGTCGAGGAGGTGTGCCGGCTCGGCAAGCAGGTCATCGACAGGTGCAACCTGACCGTCATACTGTCCAACAAGAAGTATCACGACCTGCCCGAGTTTTTTGCCCGACACGGCGTGACGGTCGTCTCCTCCCTACCGCACTATTCCAGGCGACGCACCGACAGCCAGCGTGGCGAAGGCGTCTTCGAACGGTCCATCCGGGCGCTGCAAATGCTGAACGAGGTGGGCTATGGGCAGCCCGGCACGGGCCTGGAGCTGAATCTGGTATATAACCCCACCGGTGCTTTTCTGCCCGGCGATCAACAGTCGCTCGAGGCCGAGTTCAAGCGCCAACTGGAGCGCCGATACGGGGTGCGTTTCAACCATCTGTATTGCCTGACCAATCTGCCGGTGAGTCGCTTCCTGGAATATCTGCTCGAAACGGGCAATTACGAAGCCTACATGGAAGAGCTGGTGCAGGCGTTCAATCCGGCTGCCGTACCCAACGTGATGTGTCGCAATACCATTTCCGTGTCGTGGGACGGCTATCTGTACGATTGCGACTTCAACCAGATGCTCGACCTGAAGGTGGCCGTGCCCGGAAAACAACACATCAACGACTTCGATATCGAGGCGCTGAAGCAGCGGCAGATCGTGCTGAATCGGCATTGCTTCGGATGTACGGCAGGCGCCGGATCGAGCTGTGGCGGCCAGATTGCCTGAGCCCTTTCCCCTCTCTGGCAAATCTTTTGACCATATTTGCATGGCGTACCTTGCGATACGTGATTGATGTTGAACAATCCTGTGCCATGCGAAGAGCAGTTTTTTTCGTCCTGATGGTCTCCCTTTTCGGTTGTGTGCCTGCGAAAAAATACCGCGAGGTGCTCGCGGAACGCGATTATTTCAAAGCAGAATACCAGGCACTCAGCGAAGTGGAGCAGGAAAAGCTGGCCTGTCAGCGCGAGCTGCGTGCCCTCAGGGCCGAGCTCAAAGAAGCCGTCCACGAGCTGGAGGTGGTGACGGTGCGTGCCGCCGCCCTGGAACGCGACAATGCCTCCCTCAGAAACGAATACGAGCAGCTGCTCCGCCAAAACGAAGCCCTGCTGTCCACTGCTTCCTATGAAAAACAATCGCTCGAGGCCCGGCTTGCTGCAAAAATGGAGGAGCTGGACAGGAAAGAGGCCGAGTTGCAGGCCCTCGAATACGTGCTTGAACAGCGGCGTCAGGAGCTGGAAACGCTGGAACGCACCCTGCAATCGCGTGGCCTGCATATCGATCGGGTAGGGCAGTGGCTCTCGGCACGCGATGCCGAGTTGCAGTCGGTGTATGCCGGCCTCGAAGCCCGCCTCAACGCATGGGCCGGCCAACCCGTCGTATGGCGACGCGAAGACACCTCGCTTGCCGCAGCCGTGCGCGTAAGTGCGCCGCTGTCATTCTTTGTGTCTCGGCCCAACAGCCTGAGTGCCGCGGCGAGCAATCTGCTCAACGACCTCCGGGGACTGACGCTACCGTTCCCCGCCCTGGCCGTCGAAGTGCAGGTGCCCGTGCACGAGGATAGTTTCGAAAAAGACGCCTCCTTGCTCGTGGCGCTGGCCGCACGCATGTACGACCTGGGATACGAGGATGAACAGATGATTTTCGCGCCGCGCGTGCAGGACACAAGCTCGGGAGATGCCAAAATCGCATTGCGCATCGTGCCTCGATGGGATCTGCTGGCCGCTCAGCTGAAAGCTGAAAACGAAGAAGGGCAGTAGGGGCTCAACCAGAAAAGGTCAAAAGATCCATTCTGTTACACAGAGTGGCACTGAGTATGCACTGATTTTCACAGGGTTGCAAAAGCTGCGCGCAAACTGCCACACTCTGCGGCCGAAAGCTGTGGTTTCAAGGAATGAGGAATCAAAGAACCGAGGAATCGAGGATTTGAGTGAGGCTGAGACCGCTGCGCGGATGTTGATTCCGACAGGGTCGGATCCTGTCCCGGATACGGGAACACGCGCCGCAAAGCGGCGTGTTGAGAGGGCCTTTTGATGAAGGAGGAACCGAGGAACCAAAGAATCGAGTGTTTGACAAAGCACTGACAATCAATAAGAAAAACTTTAAACTTTAAACCCTAAACTCTAAACTCTAAACTCTAAACCCTAAACCCTAAACCCTAAACCCTACACGCAACACCTTTTTGCAGCCGGTTCATTTTCGGGATGCGGCGATCAATCTGTTAAGGACACCACCCGATTGCCTTCCGGTCAGAACGGCATGCTTGCCAGCTTCTGGCGGTTGAGGACGATGATGCCGCCGCCATCCACGATTTTGATGTAGCCGTCGTTTTTGAACTCGGTCAGAGTGCGGATAACGCTCTCCTTGGCCGTGCCCACGATGTTGGCCAGATCTTCGCGCAGGATGACGATGGTATCGCCGCCCTGCTCCCGCACCTGTGTGTCGAGATCGAGCAAGGCATCCGCTACGCGCCGGCGGATACTGTTGTAGGCCAGTTGCAGCAGTTGTTCTTCCTTTTCGGCCACGTTGTCGGCCAGCATCTTGACCAGGCGGGCCGAGACGTCCTTGTTGGCGTGCAGCAGCTTGAGGAAGTCGTCGCGCGGGATGAGGCGCACGCGCGACAACTCGATGGCTGCAGCCGATTGCGGGTAGTTGTCGTCTTTGATCAGGGCCAGGAAACCGAAGAACTCGCCCGGCTTGATGACGCGGAAGATGAGTTCCTTGCCGTCTTCGTTGGTCTTGAACAGCTTCACCTTGCCCGACTCGAGGAAATACAGATAGCGCGGGTAATCGCCTTCGTGGTAAATGATCTCCTTGCGCCGAAACTCCTTCACTTCGCGATCCCTGGACAGGGCCTTGAGTGCCTCGTAGCCGCGCGCTTCGTCAATGAATGCCTGCAGGCCCTTGGCTGTCTTGTCGAACGATTTTTTCAGTCGCTCGGCCTTCTGCAATCGCGTTTCGATGGCATTGAGCAGCTCCACATCGTCGAAGGGCTTGGTGATGTAGTCGTCGGCGCCGAGGGTCATGCCCTTGCGGATGTCGCTGCGTTCGGTTTTTGCCGTAAGAAAGATAAACGGAATGTCGGCAGTCTGTGGCTTCTTGCTCAGGATGTGCAGGACGCCGAACCCGTCGAGGTTGGGCATCATCACGTCGCAGAGGATGAGGTCGGGCGGGTTGGTGAGCGCCTTTTCCACGCCTTCGCGGCCGTCGGCGGCGCTGTCCACTTCATAGTTGCTCAGCTCGAGGATCTCTACCAGGTTCTCCCTTACTTCGGGATTGTCCTCGATGACCAGTATGCGTTTTTTGCTCATAGCAGCCTGATGATATGTCGTTTGTAGTGATTACTGTGGTTCTGCCCTGGTTTCCTCAGCGCTCAGCGGCCGGGGCTCGACCGGTGGATCAAGCGGCAAGCTTACGCAAAACTCCGTGCCTTTGCCTTCCTCGCTCTGGAACGTGATCTCCCCGCCCAGCAGGTGCACGTACCGGCGCACGATGTTCAGGCCAAGCCCCGTGCCCTGGATATGGGTGGCATTGCGGGCCCGGAAAAAGCGCGTGAACAGGTGTTCCTGGTCTTCGACAGGAATGCCCATGCCCTCGTCGCGTATGCGCAACAGCAACGAGCGGCTTTTTTCGTCCTCGAGCAACTGCACGTAGATGGGCTTGCCTTCCGGCGAGTACTTGATCGCGTTGGAACACAGGTTGAACACGATGTTGCGGAACAACTGCGGGTCGGTCAGCCAGGTTTTGCCTGGGGGCGTCTGTACCTCGCAAACGAACACCTGGCCTGCCTTGAGGTGGCTCTCCAGCTCCTCGATGAGCGATTGCAGGAACGAGCCCAGAGGCACTTCTTCCCATTTCACCTCGATGCGGCCCTCTTCGAGCTTGCTGAGCGAAAGGAAGTCGTTCAGGATGTTGGTCAGGTTGGTGACTGCCGACTTGATGCGCTGGATGTGTTTGAGCCTTTTGTCCTGCTGGTCGCTTTCGGTGTAGCGTGCGATGAGCGAAGCCGAGGAGGCAATGGTGCTCAGGGGCGTGCGAAACTCGTGTGAGGCCATCGACACGAAACGCGACTTGAGCTCGTTGAGTTCCTTTTCCTTCTCGAGGGCTTCCTGAAGCTGTTTTTCCCGCTTGCGCAAAATGGCTTCCACCTTTTGCCGCTCCTGGATCTCGCGTTCCAGGCGCCGGTTGGTTTTGATGAGCCGATTGACGACCTCTGCCAGTTTTTCCGTGCGCTCCTGTACGCGCTGTTCCAGCTCGCGGTTGAGGGCTTCGACTTCTTCCTGTGCTTTTTTGACTTCCGTCAAATCGTGTACGATGCCCGTAAAGAGCACTCTTTCCCCGATGCGCACCTCGCTGACGGCCAGTCGAATGGGGAAAATCGTGCCGTCTTTTTTCAGGCCATTCACCTCGCGGCCGATGCCGATAATGCGGGGGTGGCGCGTACGGAGATAGCGCTCGATATAGGCATCGTGCTTCGAGTGGTCGGGCTCGGGCATCAGCACCGACACGTTCTTGCCCAGCAGCTCTTGCTGGTCGTAGCCAAAAAGGTGGGCAGCAGCCGGGTTGACGGCCTCCATGATGCCGCGTTCGTTGATGATGATGATGCCATCAATGGCCGTCTCGAATATGGCCTGGAGGCGGATGGCGGCTTCAGACACGTCGGCATTCTGAAGGAATACGCTCTGGGTATGGTAGCCTCTTCCTGTGTTTTTTTCCATTCGCAGCGGGTATCCGGATGAAATTCCTTTGGAACTCGTTGGCCGTCCGTAATGGCTAACAGCAGGCAATTTACAAAGTTGACGAAAATCACCCTTGCCTTTGAGCTTGGTCATGAGGGGCAGCGGCGGGGTGCGTGCAACTTGCAAGCGCAAACCAAACCCTTTGTTTCACTTCAAATTCTGGCAAAATGAACATCCTTGCACCTGTTTCCACCATCATGAGCACCGAGCTGGTTACGGTCAGCCCCAACGACGACCTGCTGATGGTCAAAAAGGTCTTCGACGAGCACAACATCCACCACATCCCGGTGGTGCGCTTCAAGGAAATCGTGGGCATGATCAGCAAGTCCGATTTCCTGGCTTTTCTGCTGGGCGACAGCGTCATGGGCGAGGCCGAAGGGGCAAAACTCGAGGAAAGACTGAAGGCCCACCGCGCTGAGGAGATCATGACGCGGGGGCTGGCCAAACTCGAACCCGACGACCGGATCAACGTGGCGCTCGAGCTTTTCAAACTCAACCGCTTCCACGCTATTCCCGTCGTACGGGATGGTGAACTGGTGGGCATCCTGACACCGCACGATATCATCGTGGCACTGTCGGAGGAAAAGGCACCTGCCTCGGCCTACCGTCAGACGGAAAACAAATGAAAATCCTGCGGGCGGGCAGGCCAAAACCCCGAAACCAGATGCAATTCAGACGTGACCAGCGATCCATGGATGGTCTTGCAAAAAAAGCTGAACGCAAGAACCCGAAGCTCATCCGCGCGAATGAACAATCTGCCACTGGAATGATCTGGCAACTGAAACTGATCGGAGTACACGCGAGCAAGTATCTCAAGCTGATGGAGGTGCTGAAGGAAGCGGCGCGCCGGCTGCAGGGCATGACGGTGGTGCAGCAGGTCTCCGATATCGATTCCATAATTTCGTCGAAGGTGAGCGCCACCCCTGCGCTCATGCTCGACGACGAGGTACTGGTCGAAAACGCCGTGCCGGAAGTAGAACAATTGACCCGATTGCTGCAAGCTGCCATTGATCGCAAACGACAACCGGAAAAAACCATGCGCATACTCGTCCCTGTAGATTTTTCCGACGCTGCCAGGAATGCCCTTCATTACGCACTGAAATGGGCTGCGGAATATGGGCTGGATGTGGAGGTGGTTCATGCTTTTGCCTCCACCCTGGCCGATCCGGCCCAGCCCTATTTCGTGCCGGTGCAGGAAGAAGAGCAGCGCGCCATGGAGCAGCGACTGGCCACCTTCGTTGAGGAGGTCAGGAGTCCCGAACTCGAGCAGATCAAGGTGCGCACCCAGGCCATTGCCGGCTATCCGGTGGAGACCATCACCGAGTTGTCCAAGGATCCTTCCGTGGCGCTCATCATCATGGCGACCACCGGCGAACACGACCTGCTCGAGAAGATGTTTGGCAGTGTGTCCACTGCCGTTTCCCGGATGGCGTGGGCGCCGGTGCTGCTCGTTCCGCCGGGAGTGACTTTCGAGCGGTACCGCAATATCGTTTATGCGACCAACCTTGAAGCTACCGACCGGCAGATGATCCGTCAGGTGGTGGCGCTGGCGCACTTTTTCCGCGCCAACATCCATTTTGTCCACGTCGTCACCGACCCCGAACAGGCCGAAGCCGTCGAGGATGCCGTGTTTGCGCAAATATTCGAGGGCGAGCAACTGCCGCCCGTGGCTTTCCACCTGGTGGGCATTCGCGACGACAAGCCGTGGGAAGCCCTCAGCCGTTATGCCCGGGAGCACAAGGCCGACCTGTTGATCACCGTAACGCGCCATCGCAGTTTCTGGGAAAGAATGATGCACAAGAGCGTGACCAAAAGGCTGGCACTTGGCACCACGATCCCCATGCTGGTCTTGCACCTCGACAGCCAGAAGGACGAAAAAGGAGTCTGGTTGCCACAAAAATCCGGGAGTGAGGACACAAAGGAGCAGGCGTGAAGGGGCTTGTGGTGGGTGGGACAATCCTGCTGATTTGGCCGGTTCCGTCGGCGTAGCGGGAAGCGCTTTTTGCCCCAACGCAGCCCGGTGCCCCCTCAGTCGAAAAATACGAGCAAGGGGACGCGACTCCTGAACGGCATGCCACGCAATATGCTCTGGCGGAAGAGCTTGTCGAGATAGCGCTTGCCGGGCGCGTGTATGGCCAGCCATTGCACGGGCTGGGCCTTGATGTATGCATCGATTCCTTTTTCGTAGTGCTCTGGCCGAAACAGGTCCATGTGGGTGGCGCCCATGGCCTCGACCCACTCTTTCCTGTGTGCCAGCAATTTCCGCTGTTCAGGGAGGCGCGCAGGGAACCACGCCACCGAAAATGGCTGGATGGCTGCCTGCAAGTGCTGCGCCACCGTTTTGAGAATCTGCCCTTGCCCGCTCTCCGGCACGTTCAGGTCAACGGCCAGGCCGATGTGTTCGATGGGTTGGACGGGCGTGCTTTCCGGTACGACCAGCAAGGGAGCCGCCATTTCCCGAAGGAGGGTCGTGGATACACTGCCGAAGAGTTGTTGCCATAGGGTGGGCTTGCGTCGTACGCCCAGCATCACCAGCTCGGGTCGGTAGTCGCGAATGGCGGCCACGATCTCGTCGGGTACGCGAGCCCCGAACCGTACCGACCGGCGCTCGATGGGCACGTCAATGGGGAAATCCCACAAATCGTCGGGCTCGGGCTCGGCAAAGCGCTCCATCCGATCCTGGAGCAGCTTCATCTGCGAAGCTTTGGCCGCGCCGTTGGCATCGGGGGGGGCGGCAACGTACAAGAGCGAAATTTGCACGGGCATACGCTGTCCCAGCCAGCGCGCGTGGCGCAGCGCCGTGCGCGACGCTTCCGAAAAGTCTATAGGGATCAGGA
>WFYJ01000070.1 GCA_015490175.1 Saprospiraceae bacterium
AGGAACCGAAGAATCGAGGATTTGACAAAAAACTGATAGTCAACAAGAAAAACTTTAAACTCTAAACTCTAAACCCTAAACTCTACACGCAACACCTTTTTGCAGCCGGTCCTTTTTCGGGATGCGAGATCATCTATTCAAGGACACCACCGAATATTCCCTCGACGACGGCAACACCTGGACGGTACTGCAAGAGATTTACGCCAGCGATTACAGCCACTGGGCCCGGCAGGCGCGCTTCGATCTTTCGGCGCTTGTCGGCATGTCCGGTGTGCGGCTGGCCATCCGCTACAGCGACACGGGCACCTCGGCCCTCGGCATGGCCATCGACTGGCTGCGCATACGCAGCCTGCCCCTGCGTGACGTCGAGCTGACGCGCCTGGACATCCCCTCCTACGAGCTGGTGCAGACCCCCGTGCCCATCCGAGGGGTGGTGACCAACCTCGGTGCCGATGCGCTACAAACCTACACGATCACCGTCAGCGATGGCGCCCAGACGTGGAGTCAGACCTTCAGCGCCGCCAACATGCCGACCCTCGGTGAGACCCCCTTCCAGATGGACATGCCCTTCACCCCTGCCGAAACCGTCGCCTATACGCTCACCGTCGAAGCCTCGCAGCCCAACGGCCTCGACGACCCCTTGCCCGCCGACAACGCCCGCACGACAACCCTTCACGGCCTTTCCTACAAACCTCAAAAAATCGTGCTGGGCGAAGAAGCCACCGGCACCTGGTGCGGCTTTTGCCCGCGCGGCGCCGTCTATCTGGAAAAAATGCTCGAGTTATACCCCGATTCATTCATCGGCGTGGCCATTCACGACGACGACCCCATGGACGCGCCATCCTGGGCCGATG
The DNA here is from genome assembly GCA_015490175.1 of Saprospiraceae bacterium. GTDB lineage: Bacteria > Bacteroidota > Bacteroidia > Chitinophagales > Saprospiraceae > WFYJ01. The sequence continues at coordinate 855 of WFYJ01000070.1, forward strand.
GATTGGTTGCGTTTCCCCTTTTCGAGCATGGCTATCCCTCGGTACTGCTCGACCGCAGGCGCCTGTTGCGCGCCAATGAGCTCGACATCTATTCGCCGGAGCTGCCGCTGTCGAACACGCCGGTGGCTCCCACCATCGAAGCGGTGCTCGACGTGGCCACCAAAGAACTGCAGCTCGACCTGAGCGCCACCTTCTACACCCGCTACGAACAGGCCGACTTCCGGCTCAATGCCGGCATCACCGAAGACAGCGTGCACGGCACCGGCCAGGGCTACAACCAGGTGAACTACTTCTCCGGCAGCTTCACGCCCATGGGCGGCTTCGAAAACCTGCCCAACCCCGTGCCTGCAGAGATGATGTACTACGATCACGTGGCACGCATGCTCTTTGGCGGGTGGGACGGCTTCCCCGGCTCCATCGCGCCCGCCATCGAAGACGGCGACACCTTCACCCAGACGATCACCTATACGCTGCCGGAAGAATGGGCGCCTCGCCACCTCCATGCCGTCGTCATGGTAATCGATCAGCAGTCGGATGCCGTGCTCAATGCCAACCAGACCCCGCTGCAGATCCTCTGCCCCGACAACCTGGGCACCACCGTACAGGTCACCGACGAGTCCGCGCCGGGTGCCGCCGATGGGGCCATCTGGCTCGAACCCACGCTCGGCTTCGAACCCTATACCTACGCATGGAGCAATGGCAGCCAAACGGACGCCCTCCTCGATCTGCCGGCCGGCGACTATTCCGTCACCATCACCGACCAGGCCGGCTGTACCGACACGATTCACGCCACGGTAGGACTCGTCACCGCCCTGAACGAGCCGAATGGCCTGCGCCTGATGCAGCTTGCGCCCAACCCCGCCACCGATCACCTCACCCTCGAGCTGCGTCTTGCGCAAGCACAAGACTTCGCTGCAGAAATATGCGATGCAAAGGGGCGCCCCATGTGGCATGCCACACGCACTCGGACCGCCGGGGGCTCCTTCTCCATTGACACGCACGCCTGGCCGGCAGGCGTGTATTTCGCGCGTGTCCGAACCGGCGAGCAGGTGCAAACCCGACGCCTCATCGTCATGCATTGACTTTTTTCCCTTTGGCTTTCGCCAAAAAACCAACACGGGAGCTCCTTGCGGGAGCTCCCTTTTTCGTTGCGAGCAAGTCCTCATGGATTGCCGGAAGCGAAAGGATGGCACCAATCGGCCACCGGCGCCAGGACACGAAAGACAAACCTGAGGCAAAAACCACAACAAAGCCCCTGTTCATCTGTTTTTATATACGCGCATCAAAGTGGTCCGGGAAATCCTGACGCAATGGTTGGAGGGTGTAGGATGTAGAGTTTAGGGTTTAAAGCTTTTCTTATTGACTGCCAGTTTTTTGTCAAATACTGAGCCTACTGAAAAAAGTCCGTGACGGCCCCGAAAGTCGGAGCCTGTCCCGGCTTGCCGGGAGCAAGCAGTGACAATCCCGACTTGTCGGGATGACGCGTAACACCATAAATAACAAGCTGAATTAAAACAAAAAATACATTGCGAATCGTTGCGTTCCCGACTTTGGTCGGGGCAGGCTTTCCGACAAGTCGGAACAGGTTTCCGAAGACTCGGAACAAGTTTTGCGCGAGACTATGGTTTTTTCAGGGGACTCAATACTGAGCACACTGAAAAAAGGTGCCATGGAGAAGCCTGAACTTTATGATCTTACAGCTGATATTTTGCTTTAATCATTGTAAATCAAATCTTTTTGCACATCAATTTGAACGAACCGCAGCTTTCAGCCGCAGATGGACGCAGTTTGAGCGCAGTTTTTGTAACTCTGTGAAAATCAGTGTATTCTCGATGGGACTCTGTGTAACCGAATAATTTTTCGGCTTTTTTCAGTGGCCTCAATACTCGGTTCTTCAATCATTGAAACCGCAGCTTTCAGTCTCAGAAGGTGCAGCGCTGACGCAGTTTGCGCAGTGGGTCACTCCCTCTCTCTTCTCTCCACCTCAAAAAAAATCGTCCATTGACTATCGTCAAATATTCCCGGACCGAAGTGCGTTGCGTGTAAAAAATCATTGTACACACAGGGCGTCAAAGGTGTGCCGAGCCATGGAGATGGGGTCGGATTTCGTACCTTTGCGGCCATGAGTTCTATCAAATCCATGAAGCAGAATCCAGCAAGCAACTACGATGCCGGGAACATCCAGGCGCTCGAAGGCCTCGAAGCCGTACGCCGCCGCCCCGGCATGTATATCGGAAGCACAGATGCCAAGGGTTTGCACCACCTCGTGTGGGAGGTAGTGGACAACTCGATTGACGAACACCTCGCAGGCTATTGTGCGCACATCGACCTGATCATCCACCCCGACAACTCGATCACCGTCAGGGATGACGGCCGCGGCATTCCCACGGGGCCGCACCCCAAGCTCAAAAAGTCGGCCCTCGAAGTGGTGATGACGGTGCTGCACGCCGGCGGCAAGTTCGACAAGAACACCTACAAGGTATCGGGCGGCCTGCACGGCGTGGGCGTATCCTGTGTGAATGCCCTGTCGGAGTACCTGCGTGCCGAGGTGCATCGCGAAGGCAAGATTTTCGTGCAGGAATACGCGAAGGGCAAGCCTTTGGGCGACGTGCAGGTGGTCGGCGAGACCGACCGCACGGGCACGACCATCACCTTCCGCCCCGACCCTGAAATTTTCGAAACGCTCGAATACAAGTACGACACCCTGGCCAACCGCCTGCGCGAGCTGGCTTTCCTCAACAAGGGCCTGCACCTGAGCATCACCGACGAGCGGGAAAAGGAAGAGGACGGCTCGTTCAGGCACGACCACTTCTACAGCGAAGGCGGCATCGTCGAATTCGTCAAGTACCTCGACGAGTCGCGCGTCAAGCTGATCGAAGAGCCCATCTACGTGCAGGGGCGCGAAGACAACGTCGAGGTGGAGGTGGCCATGCAGTACAACACCTCGTACAACGAGCACGTCTTCTCGTACGTCAACAACATCCACACCAAGGAAGGGGGCACGCACGTGACGGGTTTCCGCCGGGCGCTCAACCGCGTGTTCAAGCAGTACGGCGAGGAGCACGGCTTTTTCAGCAAGCTGAAATTCACCATCTCGGGCGAAGACTTCCGCGAGGGCCTCACAGCCATCGTATCGGTAAAGGTGCCCGAGCCCCAGTTCAAGGGCCAGACCAAGGGCGAGCTGGGCAACTCGGAAGTGGACGGCATCGTGTCGCGCATCGTGGGCGAGCACCTCAAGTACTGGCTCGAAGAGAACCCGAAGGAGGCCAAAAAAATCATCGACAAGGTGATTCTGGCCGCCACGGCCCGCCACGCCGCCCGCAAGGCGCGCGAGATGGTGCAGCGCAAGAACGTGCTGACGGGCAGCGGCCTGCCCGGCAAGCTGGCCGACTGTTCGTCACGCGACCCGGAGGCCTCGGAGATCTTCCTCGTCGAGGGCGACTCGGCCGGCGGCACGGCCAAGCAGGGCCGCAACCGCGAGTTCCAGGCCATCCTGCCGCTGCGCGGCAAAATCCTCAACGTGGAGAAGGCCCTGGAGCACAAGATCTACGAAAACGAAGAGATCAAGAACATCTTCACGGCGCTGGGCGTCACCATCGAAGAAAACGAGGAAGGCGAGCGCGTGCTCAACCTCGACAAGCTGCGCTACCACAAGGTGATCATCATGTGCGACGCCGATGTGGACGGCAGCCACATCGTCACGCTCATCCTCACCTTCTTCTTCCGCTACATGCGCCCGCTCATCGAGCGCGGCCACGTCTATATCGCCACGCCGCCGCTGTACCAGGTGCGCAAGGGCAAGCAGTTCCGCTACTGCTGGACCGACGAGGAGCGCGACGAGGCCATCGCCGCCTACTCCAAAGGCGAAAACGACACCTCGGTCAAGGTGCAGCGCTACAAGGGTCTGGGCGAAATGAACGCCGAACAGCTCTGGGAAACGACCATGGACCCCGACAGCCGCATCCTGCGCCAGGTGACCATCGAAGACGCCCGCGAAGCCGACCGCATCTTCTCCATGCTCATGGGCGACGATGTGCCGCCGCGCCGCGCCTTCATCGAGGCCAATGCCAAGTATGCCAATGTGGATGCATGATTGGAGCGTCTGATGGTGGATACTGCGCTGCGCGCAGATGTTGAGTTTGTCATAGCGTATCGTCGGGCCGTCGCGGCTTTGCGTGCACCGATCATTTCCACCTTTTTCCACTTGCCTTACCATTGCAACTCATCGTCCTCGAGGGGCGGTGAGGAGTAGCGCTTGCGCGTGTCGAGTCGCTGTTTCTGGCGCTCGAGCACCAGGCGCGCCAGGGCGATGTTGGCGGGTTCGGGATTGGCGGGCGAGAGCGCCTCTTCTATTTTGCGCTCTTCGACATCGTTGCGGTACAGTAGGCTGAACAGATACTCGGGATTGTGCTCGACCAGCCAGGCAATGCGGTCGGCCAGGACTTCGAGCAGTTGCGCTTCCGCAAACGGCTCGTCGAGCTCCAGCTCGAAGTTGCGGGCAACGAGCGCGGTGAGCCGGGGCAATGCGTCTTGCGGTTCACTCATGATGCAGGGTATCGCTTGGCCACTCAAAGGTACGCCACTTCGCCCCGTCGGAGTAGATGAACACGGCATTGCGGGGTCGTTTTTTCCACACGAGCACATAGCTGCGTCCTTTTTTGCGGAAGCGATACCACTCGTTTTCGTAATTGGATGCGCCGATGCCGTTGCGCCACCACCAGTTGCCCCATTGGCGCAGCGTGACCGTCAGCGTGTCGGGACTGGTCGCCTGCACTTCCACCCCTTCGTCGGGGGCATTCATGTTGAACATGGCTACCTGATGTACCTGGCCGCGCACCGGGCGTCCCGTGAGCGTCTCCACGGCGGCCCGCACCATGATGTTTTTCTTCGAATAATCCTTGAAGACGAAAATGCCCCTGTAGTTGTCGGGGCAGGACAGCACGAAGACGCGGGGTGCGTCGTGCCAGCGGAAGTCGTGCACCAGGCCGGCCCAGACGGTCTGGGCCTGTTGCCACCATTGCGTCAGGGGCAGGAGCAGCCACAACGCCGCCACTACCCAGAGGAGGGCTACGAGCCGGCCCAGGCGTCGCCAGAGGGGCGCCGCAAAACTCATCAAGGCCATGATGAAAAAGGCGGAAGCAAAGTAGCCGTATCGGTCGTTTTCGACGTGCAGCATCCAGGCGTGGTAGAGGTTGCTCACGGGTGCCAGCGCCGCGAAGAAGGCCAGCAGCGACAGGCCCGCCACTCGCCACTCGGGGCATATTTTGCGAAAGCGCGCCCAAAAGGCAAAGGTCAGCAGCACGCCCACGCCCACTGCCGGCCATACCCATTCGGGGCGCGCCCAGAGTTGCCACAAGGCCTCCTTGGCCGACCACGACCAGTCGCGGCTGAACAACAGGTACTTGCCGAGGTAGCGCAGCAGGTTGCCGAAGATGAGCAGCCAGTCGGTCTTGAGGTGCACCTCGGCGCCGTAGTGGCCTACCCATTGGCCCAGCGTCAGGCGATTGAGCAGCAGCCAGGCGCCCACCACCAGCATCTGCACAGCGGCCACGGGCAGCAGCCAACGGCGCCACGGCAGGGCGCCATTTGCCGAAAGGCCGGCAAGAAAAATGAGGGTCAGTAGCGGGAAGGCCAACGCCAGCTCGAGCGTGAAGAGGGCCGCCACGAAGAGCAGGTGGCTCGCAAGCAGCGCCCTCAGGTTTTGCCTTTCGGCAAATGCCACCAGCGCCCACAGCGCACCCAGCAACATGACCGTGACGAGCAGGTAGTGCATACAAGCCCGCCACACGACGGCCTCGCTCTGGTAAGGGCACAGCAAAAAGGCAAGGGCAGCAAACACGGCCGCCCAGCGCGCCGGAGGGCGACCAGCGAAGACGCGCCCCAGCCGCCACACCAGCATGCCGACGAGCAGCGCATTCAGAGCGTGCAAAGCGGTGAACCAGCCATACCACAGCGGCCCCTCCAGCCCCGCAAGCCGGTAAAAGCCGAAAAAGAAGGCGTGGAACACCTGGTGGTGCCCCGGATAGCCGAAGCAGTGCCACACGTCGGCCCAGCTGCCCGCATCGAACCGGTTTTTCCAGCCCAGAAAGTCGGCATGGAAGCCGGCATGCCGCGTGGGTGCATAGACCAGCAGGGCAAGCAGCCAGAGGCCCAGCCAACGGGTGAGCGCCAGGGGTAGCCTGTGTGCCTTGAACATTGACGTCATTCTTCAAACCCTTTGACCGACTGCCACCAGAGCCAGGCCAGGTTGCGCAGCTCGCTGCCGAGGATGCGGCGGTCAATCGGCGTAAACGCCACATCGGGCCGCAGGGCCACCTCGTGCCATTCGATGCGAATGTCGGGCGCGCGATGGGCCCGCAGCAGAAACTCAAGGTCGAACAGGTAGCGCGGGATGCGCGTCTGCAGGAAGACGGCGCGCGCCTTGCGGTTGAACCCCTTGAGGCCCGTCTGGGTATCGCTGTGCGGCAGGCCGAACAGCAGCCGGATGCCCACGCGCAACAGGATGGATACCAGGCACCGCTGCAGGGGCACCTTGCCGTAATGATCGGGGCCTTTCACACCAGCCACCACGTCGGGGCCGTCGGAACGGATGAGCCGGTGCACCAACGAGACCATGCTCTCGTGCTCGAAGGGAAAGTCCACGTCGGTATAGAGGTAGTAGTCGGCCTCCACGTGGCGCACGCCGTGGCGCAGCGCAAAGCCCTTGCCGTGGTTGTGGCTGAACCAGTGGAACCGTATGTGGGGAAAGGTACTGCCCAGCAGCTTGAATTGGTCGCTCTCCAACTCGGGGCACATGCCGTCCACCACCAATACGGGTATCAACCGCACCTCGGGCAGGCGCCGCTGCAGGGCATCCACATTGTCGCGAAACACCACATGCCAATCCACTCCGGGACGATAGCAGGGCACCACGAGGGCCAGTGAAGGTCGAGCCATGCGGCAAAAATGAAGCTTTCAATCAATTATGGCACAAGGATGCACCTGATCTTTGCGCGGCAAGGTCGCATCTGGTGAAAAAGGAGCCCTGACGAATGCGTACCTTTGCATCTGCATTTCCCGGGCAGTAAAAATCCGAACCGACAATGAAGTTCTTCATCGACACGGCCAACCTGGATCAGATACGCGAAGCGCTCGAGCTGGGCATCCTCGACGGGGTGACCACCAACCCTTCGCTCATGGCAAAGGAAGGCATCAAGGGCGAGGCAGCGATTCGCGCCCACTACAAGACCATCTGCGAGCTGGTGGATGGCGACGTGAGCGCCGAGGTCATCAGCACCGACTTCGAGGGCATGATTCGCGAGGGTCAAGAGCTGGCCCACATCGCCGACAACATCGTGGTGAAGGTGCCCATGACGCGCGACGGGGTGCGTGCGCTGAGCTGGTTCCGCGCCAATGGCATCCGCACCAACTGCACCCTCGTCTTTTCGGCAGCGCAAGCGCTGCTGGCCGCCAAGGCCGGCGCCACCTACGTGTCGCCCTTCATCGGCCGCATCGACGACATCAACTGGGACGGCATGGCCCTCATCCGCCAGATTGCCGAGCTGTATGCCGTGCAGGGCTTCGAGACCGAGATCCTCGCCGCCTCCATCCGCAACCCGCGCCATATCGTAGAGGCCGGCCTGGCCGGCGCCGACGTGGTGACCTGCCCCCTCAACTCCATCCTCGGCCTGCTCAAGCACCCGCTGACCGACATCGGTCTGGAGCGCTTCCTGGCCGATTACCGCAAGTCGCAGGAAGGGTGAACCTCAATGGTTCGAGGGTTGCCTCGCCCCGCACTCAGATCGCATCCCCCCGCAACTGGCGGTAGCGCTTGCGCGCCTCCACGGCAAGTATGCTGTTGGAGTAGTCGAGGAAGAGCTTTTCGTACAGCTCCATGGCCTTGTCGGGCTGGTGGAGCACCTCGTCGTACAGTTGCGCCAACTCGTAAAGGGCGTTGTCGGCGCGGATTTCCTCTGGATGTTTTTCGATGATCTGCTCGTAGGCGGCGATGGCCTCGTCGTAGCGGCGCAGCTTCTTGTAGAGGTGCGCTTTGGCGTAGAGGACATCGTCTTCGAGCGCGTGGCCGGGAAACTTTTGCAGCAGCGTGTCGAGTTTGGCGAAAGCCTCATCGAAGCGGTTCTGGAAGGTGAGCAGCTCGGCCTGGGCATAGAGCTGCAGCGACTCGGCCGTGGTGTCGAGGCCGAGGTTGTCCATGATGAAGATCGAGAGGTCGAGCGCATCGTTGGCGATGAGCTTGGAAGTGGACGCCTTGAGCACCTTGCACTGGGCCTGCGCCCACTCGAAGTCGCCGATATAGTATGAGAGGCGTGCGTTGCGCAGGCGCGCCTCGTGGCCCAGGCGATCTTCCTTGAAGGCCTTGTCCACCTGGCTGTACAGAAGGGTGGCTTCCCACACGTCGCCGCTCATGAGGTACAGGTCGCCCAGACGCAGCTTGGCCTCGCCGAGCAGTTGGGGTTTGAGGCCGGGCAGCTCGACCACCTGCTTCAGGATGGCGATGGCTTTGGGCAGATCGTGCAGGTAGTTGG
>WFYJ01000071.1 GCA_015490175.1 Saprospiraceae bacterium
AAGGTGCCCCCCGCCGGCGGCAACACGTTCAGCGGCTCTTCCGACTTGAAGCGATAGTAGGCGCGCATCTCCACGATCGACAGGCCCGAGGCCGGATTCAGCGCCACGCGCACCGGCCGCTGCTGCTGGAAGTACAGATGCGTCGTGGCCCTCTGTTCGTCGTCGAAGCTCAGATCCTGGTAGTACAGCCGAATGCGGTCCACCAGCCCGATCACGCCCAGCGGATTGTTGTAGATCAGTTGCGGCGCGTCGGGCTCATCGCCCGGCGAGGGAATGGCCAGGTTCTCCAACGGCCCCGAAATGGTGATGCCGCCTGCTCCGGTAAAGGACATAAAGGTGTTGAATTCCATGGGCCTTGGGGTCGCAGCGCCGCCTCCCGCAAACAGGTCAATGAAGTGTACAATTTCTCCAAACCAGGGCAACGCCCCGGCCAACCAGTCGGGAATCAGATCTGGCGGTGCATTATTGGAGGAGCCACTATTGCCATTGTTGCCTGTGGTATTGGGGGTGGTGTTATTCCCACTGCCGCCCGGGGTATTCCTATTCCCACCCCCTGTGTTGTTGTTGGACACAGCATTGTAGTGATCCACCAATGCCGAGACATCCTTGAAAAACTTCGCACCCTTGGTCAAATTGCCCAGAGCGTCATTGGCGCTGCCCACGGAAGCGAGAAAAGCGTTTTGCGACCCCGCGCTGTTTGCCGAACTGAACACCTGTACCACCTGGCCGTTGCCCGTGAGCTGGAGCACCAGTTCGGCTTCGGCGTGCAACTTCGGCGCGAACCGCAACTTGCTGGCATACTGGCAACTGCAAGGATCGTAATTGGTCAGTGCCTGACTCATGATCCAGAAGCCCGTCCAGGGCGAAGGCGCCCGCGTGACGATCTCGTTGGGCACAATGATCCGGACTCCCCGATCCGAATAAGCTTCCATCGGCTTCGATGGCAAAACGTTGCCTTCAAGAGCCGCATCGACAAAAGGGGCTGTTTCTGAATATTCAATCGCATACTTGATAGCGGAATAAGTGTCGCCTCCGTTTCCGAGGTGTGTCACATACATCATTACCCGCAACAGACCGGTATATCGATTGTACAGCACCAGCAAGGGCACGGGTGCAGGCTGGTCAGGACTGCCCAAAGCGGCTGAAACCACTTCCCAGCCGTCTTCCGGCAAGAAGTCGGGCTGATCACTTTCATTCGAACCTTCCTCTGTCAGCATCCAGGTATTGGCGGTCTGCTCGAGTATGCCGGCAGTATTGCTGTAAAACGGCGAAGGAATAGTTACTTCCAATGGTGCCCCACTGGTGCGATCCACGATCCAGGCAGTAAATGTCTCGGTCCTCCAGTCGAACTCGTTCACGGTAGGCGTGGTCGTGTACTGCGGGCAATACTGCCCGAATGCAGATGTTGCACCAAGCACCAACAGTGCGCAAAAACACGACTCCAGTCGGCGTAAAAATGTGCTTTTCATTTGGGAGAGTTTTTTGTTAATGAAATAAAATTCCATTCAATGCAATAAAAAAAAACACCTGTTTCTCCCAACGTTTCCTTTGTCGCATTCGCGACAAACTGCACACCATGTTTCGCTTCCCACCCGATGTATCCCCAATGCAATCCGGTTCGGGAATTTTTGACGAAAAATCATTCAGTTACACAGAGAAGCACTGAGCATGCACTGACTTTCACAGAGTTGAAAAAACTGCGTAAAGCTGCGTTTTCTGCGGCCGAAGGCTGCGGTTGCAATGGATGAGGAAGCGAGGAACCGAAGAATCGAGGATTTGATTCAAGAGCCTGCTGAAAAAGTCGAAAAATCATTCAGTTACACAGAGAAGCACTGAGCATGCACTGATTTTCACAGAGTTGTAAACCATAAACTCTAAACACTAAACACTAAAACCCTCAACACTACCCCCTCACCCCTTGCAACCGGATTTCCCCGATCACTTTGAAGTGAGTGCAAAAGCATGCTTCCGGCTGTCCCGGACAGACGCGACACGATGCATTCGATGTTCGCCTGCAAGGAAAACGCCATCGGAACGCCCTTCTCGCAGCGACCACCCAGGACCGCAAGGTGCCACGGATGCAATCGGTCCGCTCCACACTTTTCTCCATTCCTCGTCATTGCGCGCACTTGCGCTCCCCACCACATCGCGAGCACATTCCGAAACGGGCCTCATCATATTAAAAATTTTGGCAATGTTTTTGCTGCTTGAAAGGCAGCAAGAGCGGCAATCACTGCTTTCCGCAAAATTCCGAAGTCGAGACACCTGAACCTGCCCCGAACCCGAACAGCCAAGCGAAAAAGACGAATCGCGCCGGCAAGTGCCGGCATTCATACCTGCTTTCAGCGGGCCGGGCGCGGTGTTCCCGCACAATACCCCCCACGGCCCCGTGTTCGGCCTTGCTGAAGGCTTTTTGCAGGTGTTTTTTGCCGAAAGGCAGGCAAACGCGAAAGAAAAAACACACATCCATGCGCATCTCGAAAGCCGAATCTCAAAGACCGATGCAGGTCGCACTGAGCTTGCTGTGGTGTCTGGCTGCACTGCTGAGTGCACGGCCCGGCCATGCCGCCGGCTCGTTCGATTATGATCCCATGAACACGACCCGTGCGGCTGCCGCACCGGGCTTTGCGACCGGCTACCCAACGGTGCGCGCCGCCGCATGGGACCCTGATGAGACTTCGACGCTCCGAAGAAGGTGGCAGGGTGTGGGGCCGGTGGCGACACTGGCCTCCCCTTGCTCCTGCCGTGCCTGGACGCCCGGCAGTGAGGGCAACGCCACCACGCTCGACAACGGTCAGTTTGTGGACACCATCGTGGTGCTGGCCGATGCAGGCCAGTCGTGGATAGTGGCCGACGCCGCGGGCATGTACGACGCGGCCAGCCCGCACCCGCCCCAACTGCCCATCCCGCTGCCTGCCGGCACTCCCCTTCCGGAAACCTCGCCCGGCCGCTACACCCTGCCCGTGGTACACATCGACGCGCTGGGCTACACCGCAACCCTCACCAACGGCACCGACACGCTCTACATCGCCAACACCTGCACCTATCCCGAGCCGGCGATCACCGGCCTCGACGAGGCATACTGCGCCGACGCCATCGGCACGCCGCTGCTGGCCGACAACGGCGGGGCCAGCGGCACGGGGGTCTTCGACATCCTCGCCGACGATGCCAACACCGTACTGCAGGCCGGCGCCACGTTCTTCGATCCGGCGGCATTGGGCGTGGGCGCGTACTTCGTGCGCTACACCTTCGACGAAGCCGACAGCGGCCCCTGCACCTTCTGCGCGCCCGGCTGTGTGCAGGCCGTCATCGAACCCGTACACGTGGTCGATCCACCCGCTCAGGTGGTCTGCAACGACGCCCTGCAGGTTTCGCTCGATACGACATGCACGAGCATCATCCATCCGGACTTCCTCCTCGAAGGGGACTATCCCGATTACGCGATTTACGAAGTGCATGTCTATGACAACGGCACCGACATCGACATGGGCAATGTGGTGGACAAGACCGCCATCGGCCGCACGCTGGCCGCGCAGGTCGTCAACACCTGCAACGGCAACGACTGCTGGACCACGCTGACCATCGAAGACAAGTTGCCGCCGACCATCTACTGCCCGGCCGACACGCTGCGCGTGGCCTGCACGGCCGACCTGCAAGCCCTGCCCGTACCCGCCGCCACCGACAACTGCTACGCCATCGAGCCCATATTGACGAGCGAGACGCTCACCCATCTCGGCTGTGCCGACACGGTGCTGCAGCGCCTCGTGCGCACCTGGACGGCTGCCGACAGCGCCGGCAACCAGGCCGCACCCTGCACCCAGGTGGTCGAGCTGCGCCGCCCCGATCTCGACCAGGTCGTCTTTCCCGCAAGTACGACCATCGCCTTCTACCCCGACAAGCCGTGCACCAGCCCCGATACCAGCCCCGAAACGACGGGCTACCCCACCCTCGACGGCCTGCCCATTGCAGCCGACAACCATTGCAGCCTGATGCTGTCGTGGTCCGACGAAATGATTGCAGGCTGCGGCGCCGGCTACGCCATCGTGCGCACCTGGACCGTCATGGACTGGTGCGGCGCCGGCGGGGGCGCCCTGCGCACCGCCACCCAGCTCATCAGCGTGCAGGACCAGACGCCGCCCGCCATCGAATGCCCCGACACACTGACGGTCAACGCCTACAATGAAGACTGTACCGGCAACGCCTTGCTGCCGCCCGTACCGGTATTCGACAATTGCGGCCCGGCTGTCGTACAGGTGCAGACGCCTGTGGGCCTGCTTCCGCAAAACGGCGGCCTGGTGCCCGGCCTGGCATTGGGCGACCACGCCGTCACCTGGATGGCTACGGACGACTGCGGCAATCAGTCGGCCTGCACCACCATCCTGCACGTGGTGGATGGCACGGCGCCCGTAGCCGTATGTGACGAACAGACGGTGGTGAGCCTCGGGCCCGACGGCACCGGCACCCTCTTTGCCGCCGAGCTCGACGACGGCAGCTACGACCACTGCACGGAGGTGACGTTTGCCGCAAGGCGTATGGATCAGCCCGATGCGCCCTTTGCCGAGACCGTCACCTTCACCTGCGACGACATGCCCCAGCCCGCACAGGTCGTCGTGCAGGTCAGCGACCAGTTCGGCAACACCAACCAGTGCATGGTGCTCGTCACCGCCCAGGACAAGGTGGCGCCCACCATCGCCTGCCCGCCCGACATCACCATTGGTTGCGATGCAAATGCCGAGGACCTCTTCGTCACCGGCTTCCCCACTATCGGCGACAACTGCAACGCCTTTGCCGCCATCCACTTCGAAAACCTGCAGCACACCGTCAACGGCTGCGGCGAAGGGCTCATCATGCGCCAGTTCACAGTAGTGGACGGCGCCGGCCTGCTGAGCACCTGCATGCAGACCATCACGGTGCAGGATTCCGACCCCTTCACCGCCGACGACATCACCTGGCCCCTCCACTATGAGACACACGACTGTGTGAGCGCGGCCAGCCTCCACCCCGACAGCCTGCCGGCCGGCTACGACCGGCCGACATGGCCTGTCCAGGCTTGCGGCCTGATCGCATTCAACTACGAAGACCAGTTCTTCCAGATCGCCGCGCCGGCCTGCTTCAAGATCGTGCGCACCTGGACCGTGCTCGACTGGTGCGCCTACGACGGCGCAGGCAACGGCATCTGGCAGTACCAGCAGGAAATCAAGGTGTTCGACGGCATCGCGCCGCAGATCACCTGCCCCAAGGATACGGTCGTGGCCCTCGGCGACGACTGCACGGCTACCTTCACCCTCGCCGAGGCCGAAGCCGACGACTGCAGTCCTTCCATCAGCCTTTCGGCAAACAGCACCCTGGGCAGTGGGACGGGCCCCTTCTCGGGCGTGCCGGCAGGCGACTACACCGTCACCTGGACGGCCATGGACGGCTGCGGCAACAGCAGCTCGTGCGTGCAGCTCATCCGGGTGCGCGACCTGAAAAAGCCGTCGCCCGTATGCGTCAACGGCCTCATCGTCGAGCTGAGCGATACGGCCATGCAGGTGACCACGCCGGCTGCCGACTTCAACCTCTACAGCTCCGACAACTGCACGCCCGACGATGCCCTGCTGTTTTCCTTCTCGGAAAACACGGCCGACAGCCTGCGCACCTGGGACTGCGACAGCCTGGGCGCGCGCCTCGTCACCATCTGGGTGACCGACGAGGCCGGCAATCAGGACTACTGCGCCACCTGGATCGAAGTGCAGGACAACATGCAGGTATGCCCCAACGCGCTGATGGCACAGGTCGCCGGCACGCTCGCCATGCCCGACGGCATGCCCGTGGCCGACGCCATGGTCTATCTGAACGGCTACATGAGCGACTTCACCACCACCGATGCGGCCGGCGCGTTTGCCTTCGAAGGGCTGCCCATGGGCGAGGACTACACGCTGCGGCCCGTGTATGACGGTCCGGCCGACCAGGGCGTCTCGACCTACGACCTGGTACTGCTCACCCGCCACATCCTGAACGTGCAGCCGCTCGACGGGCCGTGGCAGCGCATCGCCGCCGACGTGAACGGCAGCGGCACGCTCACCACCTTCGACGCCGTCAAGCTGCGCCGCATCATCCTCGGCCTCGACAGTGACTTCGGCAGCGTGCCGTCGTGGCGCTTCATCCCGGCCGACCACGTCTTCGCCGATCCGCTCGCGCCCTGGGATTTCCCCGAAGTGGCCAGCATCAACGATCTGCCGGCACACTGGCAGGCCGACTTCGTGGCCGTCAAGATGGGTGACCTCAACGGTTCGGCCATGCTCGAGGGCACGTCAGCTTCCGATCGCTCGGACGAGCCGGTTTCCCTCACTTTCCGCCCCTTGCCTTCCGGCAAAAACCGCTGGGCACTCGTACTGCCTCCCGACCGCGACGCGTGGGGGCTGCAGGCCGGGTGGCATTTGCCGAAAGGCACCATGGAATGGCAGGGCCGCTTGCTCACCGAAGCCGACAGCTACCAGCCCGACGCGCACACCTTGCTGGTGGCGGCGGCATTTGGCGAAAGCCGGAAAGGAGAAGTGCTGCTGGAGCTGACCGCCGAAGCCGACGCCCTTCCCGTGCTGCGCGACGACCCGCCTGCCGAACTGATCTGGCAGGACGAGGCGGGCCGCCTGCGCCGCAGTCCGCTGGCCGTGCGCATCGAACCGCCCGCCGCCACAGACTGGACACTGGCGGCCTCACCCAACCCTTTCGAAACCACCACCACGCTCCAATTCCGGCTCGAGCAGACCGACCGGGTGCGGTGTCGGGTGTACGACCTGCAGGGCAAACTGCTGTTCGAAGCCACACGCACGCTGCCCGCAGGCCACACCACCTGGCCGCTGCCCGCCTCGGCATTTCCCGAAAGGGGAATGTATCTGGTCGAGTTGCAGCCGGAGACCAGCGGCATGCCGCGCCAGATCAGCGTGATCAGACTGTAGCACGGCTCCCGACAGCAGTGGCGGTTACTCCCTGAAACCTTGCCTCGAAAAAATCTGTTCCGGAATATTGAGAATATGATCGCATGCGCTTAAATTTGCACCCGCTTTGAAAGCACGGCGCGGTAGCTCAGCTGGTTAGAGCGCAGGATTCATAATCCTGAGGTCGGGAGTTCAAGCCTCCCCCGCGCTACAAAGGCCAATCCGTCGAGGGTTGGCCTTTTTTTGTGGTCGGTGGATCGAAAGTGGTTGGGGAACACTTCCAACGTTTGCTCACTGCAAGTGAGGGCAGTTCGGAATGCTTTGCATTCCGAACTACTTCGTTTTTTGTATTTGCGAAATCGCCCGTATATTGCATTGAATCTTTGCCCGGCTGTCGCATAAGCGTCCAAAAATGAGCCCAAGCAATGACAAAGGTACCAGATCATCACACCATTCGCCGTCTCTTGGCCGAACATCGGGCCGAGCTCGAAAAGTGGGGTGTGAAGTCCCTGGCCCTTTTCGGCTCTGCCGCTCGCGGAGAAACCCATCCTGGAAGCGATCTGGACTTCCTGGTCGAGTTTGAGGGGCGCGCCGGTTTCGACAAGTACATGGATTTGAAGTTTTTCCTTGAGGACCTCCTGGACGCGAAGGTGGATCTGGTCACGCGCAAAGCGCTCAAGTCCCGCTTGCGGCCCTACATCGAAAAAGAGGCTATCAATGTCGCGTGACCTGCGAATTTGCCTGGAGGACATTCGGACGGGCTGCGCCAAAATTCATCGCTACACTCGCGGACTTTCCCTGCAATCCTTTCGCGTCGATGAAAAGACGGTGGATGCGGTGCTATACAACCTGGCCGTCATCGGTGAGGCTGTAAAGCATGTGCCGGAGGATTTCAGAAATCGTCATCTCGAAGTGGAATGGCGCAAAATCGCAGGGCTGAGAGATATTATACTCAAATCAAAGTGGTTTGGGAAATCCTGTCGCAATGGTTGAGGGTGTAGCGTTGAGGGTTTAGAGTTTATAGTTTAAAGTTTAAAGTTTTTCTTGTTGACTATCA
>WFYJ01000072.1 GCA_015490175.1 Saprospiraceae bacterium
AAGGTGCCCCCCGCCGGCGGCAACACGTTCAGCGGCTCTTCCGACTTGAAGCGATAGTAGGCGCGCATCTCCACGATCGACAGGCCCGAGGCCGGATTCAGCGCCACGCGCACCGGCCGCTGCTGCTGGAAGTACAGATGCGTCGTGGCCCCCTGTTCGTCGTCGAAGCTCAGATCCTGGTAGTACAGCCGAATGCGGTCCACCAGCCCGATCACGCCCAGCGGATTGTTGTAGATCAGTTGCGGCGCATCGGGTTGGTCGCCCGGTGAGGGAGCGTACAGATCGGCCAGAGTGCCCGTACCCGAAACAAGGCCGTTGCCCTCGAAAGACATGGCGGCATTGAACTCCAGAGGCCTGGGCACCCCGCTCGTGCCGCCGCCCGAAAACAGGTCGATCAGGAAAGCCACTTCCCCGATATACGGAATAGCCTGTTGCAACCAGTCCGGAAAAATAAAGTTGCTTGCATCTCCCAAGAGACCATCAAAAAGGTCGTCATAGTGAGCCACGAGGCTTTCCAGATCCTTGTAGTGTTTGGCACCCTTGCTCAGGTTGCTCAATGCAGTATTGATGTGGTGCGCCACCGAAGGTATGAAACCGCCTGGCTGCGTACCCTCATTGGTAGTTGAAGAGAACACCTGCACCACCTGGCCGTTGCCTGTCAACCGGAGCACCAGTTCGGCCTGATGCTGCAACAGCGAATGGAAACTCAGCGCACTGAAATACTGACAATTGCAGGGGTCGTAATTGGTCAGGGTCTGGCTGAGGATCCAGAATCCGTTTGTAGCCGTGGGTACCTGAATGGCAATGTCGTTGGGCGTGCTGATTGCATTGTTTCGATCTGCGTAGTTTTCGATCGGGCGCGACGGCAAAACGCCCCCTTCAAGCGTGGCATCCACAAATGCAGCCTGTCCGTATTTGATGGCGAACTCGATCCCGGAATACGTGTCGCTCTGAGGAATGTTGCTCACGTAAACGAGGCTGCGCAACAAACCCGTAAAGCGGTTGTAGAGCACGAGGAGCGGAAAACGCGTACCACGATCCGGGGTGCCGAAATCGGCCACGACCACTTCCCAGCCGTCTTCCGGTTGAAAATCGGGCGGACCTGGCGTCCCCGCCTGGGCAGGCGAGAGCATCCACGTATTCACACCTGTGTTCAGCGTTTGTACATTGCCGTAAAAGGGCGAAGGGATCACTGCTTCCTGTGTCGTTCCTGTGTAAACGTTCTCGATCCAGGCTGTAAACGTCTCGGTCCTCCAGTCGAATTCGTTCACGGTAGGGATGGTGGTGTACAGCGGGCAGTACTGACCGAACGCAGCCGGCGCGGCCAAAAGCAACATCGCCCCGAAAACCACCCGGTGCAGCGTCGCAAGGGGTAACATGGAGGTTTTCATAGGCGCGAACGGGTTTGGTGTAAACAATATACTGTCAGTTGCTAAAAAAAAATCAATTTTGACCAAACCCGTCTTTTCCAAACACAATTATTTGCCAGATATACGACAAAAAAAATTCGCGTTGGGCATGGCTTGCACCACGGCTTTCCCCATTTCCCCCAATCCACCCGCCATTCAGCGCCCCCGACGCAGCACGACGGGCGTATCGTCGTTGCGCACGATCAGCCAGCGGCCGTCCAGTGGCAGGATGCGCCGCATCTCCCCCGGGATGAGCACGCCGGACTCGGCCGGCCAAAGCGGCCGGAAATGTCCGTTTCCATCGCCGAGCAGGAGCAGGCCGTAGCCCGAGCGCTGCCCGCCAACCTGAGGCTTGGCGCGCTCGTTGTTGCCGCCCACCAGCAGGTCGAGGTGGCCGTCGCCGTTGAAGTCGTCGGCGCAGAGGGCGTAGAGCGAAGTGATCTGTGCCATGCGCGGCAGCGGCTCGAAGCGCCAGGTGGTGCCTTCGTTCCAGAGGACGCCGGAAGCCAGCGTGCGCACCTCGTGCACGATGGAGCCTTCGAGCTGATCGGGTGTGAAGAGCTGCTCCATGGTCACCTCGGCGTAGTCGGCGTATTTGAGGAATCGCTTTTTGAGCACGGGCATCTGACCGACGATCTCGTCGCGCAGGGCCAGGGGCCGCTCGCCGCCGTCGCGCCACATGGTGACGAGCTGCTCGGGCGAGCCGTTGTGGTCGAAGTCGTTGATGTAGAGTCGTAACGGGTGCAAGCTGTCGGCCTTCAGTCGGCTGTTGAGGCCGTGGTTGCCCAGCACCAGGTCGAGGTCGCCGTCGCCGTCGAGGTCGGCAGGCTGCACGGCGCGCCACAGGCCCGTGAGGCCGGGTACGGGTTCGGCTTTCGCCAAATGCTGCCCTTCGTTCCGGAACAGCAGCACGCTGCCCCACTCCTGCACCACCGCGAGGTCGGCATCGCCGTCGGCGTCGAGGTCGGCGGCGGCCGCATCGGTCACCATGCCCAGCTCGGCCAGCCCGGGCGCCAGCGCCTGGGTGCGCTCCTGCCACGAGCCGTCGGACTGCTGCACCAGCAGGTGGCCGCCTGCCGGCAAACCATAGGCAAAGGGCTTGAGCCGCTGCCCGACGAACAGGTCGGTACGGCCGTCGCCCGTGAAGTCGGCCGCCACGACGGCGCCCGTGCTCTCGAAGGCAAACAGGGGCGGGCGTTCGGCCTTCGCGAGCTTGCCCTTTCCGTCGTTCAGGTAAAGCCTGTCGACGAGAGCCGACGAGCTGGCCGGCAGCTCGACGCCGCCGCCGGCCACGTACAGGTCGAGATCGCCGTCGCCGTCGGCATCGAAGAAGGTGCAAGCGACGTCCTCTGCCGCCCGGTCGGCATCGAAGAGGGCGGGCTGCATTTGGCGAAAGCCGCCAGAGGGCGTCTGGAAGAACAGGGCGCCCGGCTGGTCTTTGGCGCCGCCGAGGTACAGTTCGTCCCGTCCGTCGCCGTCGAGGTCGCCCTTGCAGGCGCAGGGCCCTTCGGTGCTGTGCATGTACAACAACAGCGGGTCGCGGTCGAAGTCGCTGAACGCATTTTCGCGATGGCGCCAGGCGATGCGGGCAGCCTTGTCGGGCACGAGCAGCGGCTGCACATTTGGCAGTGCCCGGGGCGTGCGGCTGTACCCGCGGGCTTCATTTTGCGAAAGCAAAAGAAGAGTATCCACGGGCGGCTGTCTCAGCGTCTGCATGCGCCCATCGGGCCACCAGATCTGCAGCGAGTCGAGGCGATCGGTGGGGCCAAGGCCGAAGTGCAGCAGGTAATCAACCGATGACTCGAAGCCGCGCATGGGCTGCAGCTCCTGATACCACTGCCGCCTTCCGGCAAAAAGGGTGACCTGCGCGCCGATGCCGAAGCGGTTGGCGCCCTCGCCACGCAGCCGTATTTGCAGGTAATGCCGCTCGGGCATGAGCTGGCGCACGCGGCTGCGGTACAGGAAGGGCGGCATGTTGACGTTGTTGACCACGAGGTCGAGGTCGCCGTCGCCGTCGAGGTCGCCCCAGGCCGAGCCGTTGGAGAAGCCCGGCCGCCCCAGCCCCCACTCGGCCGCGCGATTGGTGAAACGCAGTCCGCCCTCGTTGGCGAAGAGGAAGTTGGGCAGCGGCTGGCTGGGCACGTCGTCGAGCATTCTGGTGATGAAGCCTTCTTCGCGATTGACGATGCGCCGGATGGTGTTGGGGTCGGAGTAGAAGTTGACGTAGTCGAGGTCGGTCAGGTCCTTGAAGATGCCGTTGGCCACGAACAGGTCGCGCAGGCCGTCGTTGTCGAAGTCGGCGATGAGGGCGCCCCAGCTCCAGTCGGTGGCCTCGACGCCGGCCAGGCGGCCCACCTCGCTGAAGTACACCTCGGGCCGGGGTCGGTGCGGTGCCGGTCCGAGGTTGAGTTGCAGCACGTTGCGCGGGTACTGGTAGTGGTAGCCGGCGCGCGTGTTGGCGCGGTGCTTGTCCCAGTCTTCGAACACGGTTTTGGCCTTGAGCCGCCGCTCCTGCCAGGGCAGCATTTCGGTGACGAATATTTCGGGCCAGCCGTCGTTGTTGAGGTCGGCCATGTCGGCGCCCATGCTGCCCAGGCTGGTCTCGCGCACGTACGCGTCGAGGGCCTCGCGGAAGGTGCCGTCGCCGTTGTTGAGGTACAGGTAGTCGCGCTCGAAGAAGTCGTTGGATACGTAGATGTCGGGCCAGCCGTCGCGGTTGACATCGCCGATGGTGACGCCCAAGCCGAAGCCGATATTGCTTCCGTAAATGCCGGCCTGCGCGCTGACGTCGGTGAAGTGGTCGCCCTCGTTGCGGTAGAGCTTGTTGCCGCCGAGCGTGTCGCGGATTTCGCGCTGGCCGGGCCGCAGGTCGTAGCCGCCCACCGAACGGATCGAGTTGTTGAGCAGGTACATGTCCAGGTCGCCGTCGCGGTCGTAGTCGAAGAAAGCGGCATGGGTGCTCAGGCCCAGGTCGGCGATGCCCCACTGGCGGGCCTGCTCGCTGAAGGTGCCGTCGCCGTTGTTGATGAACAGCTCGTTGTGGCGATGCTCGCCGCCCGGGCTGCCCGACTTGCACACGTAGATGTCGAGCCAGCCGTCGCCGTTGACGTCGGCCATGGCCACGCCGGCCGACCACACGCCCGTGCTGGCCACGCCGGCGCGCTCGGTCACGTCTTCGAACTGCCAGTCGCCTTTGTTCAGGTAGAGGCGATTGTCCACCAGGTTGCCGCAGAAGAATAGATCGGGCAGGCCGTCGTTGTTCACGTCGCCGATGCCCACGCCGCCGCCGTTGTAGAAGTTGCGGTAGGTATAGGCATTGAATGCTTCGGTATAGCGCACTTCGTTGACGAAATCGATGCCGACAGCGGCAGGATCCAATTCTTCAAAAAGGACGTCTGTTGTCGGTTCGTCGCCGCAACCGGCGAGCACCAAGCCCAGTCCCCACATGGAGGCCACTTTCCAAATACGCATGAATCTCCCTGTTTTTTGCGTAAGCGAAACTACACGCACTTCCACGCAGTTCGAAATTTTTTCTGAAATCGGGGGAATCGGAATAACCGGCAGAATGCCCGTCCACTTCATCCTGACAGTCCATTCCCGCCGTTCCCCCATCACCCTCACCAGGCACAAAATGCGCATTTCCCGAAAGGAAAAGTGCGCACCCCCGCGAACAGGGCTGCGCACTCGTTGCATCCAGACGATGCATCAGACAATCAGATGATCAATAACCCGGGTTCTGCACCAGATTCGGGTTGGCGTTGAGCTGGGCCGAGGGGATGGGCCACAGCTTGCGGTTTTCGCAGTCTTGCGTGACGGGTTTGAAATCCCACTCGTCGCAGAACTTGTCGAAGCGGATGAGGTCCTGACGACGCCATGCCTCGTAGAACATCTCGCGTGCGCGCTCGTTGAGCAGCTCCTCTGCCGTCAGCTCGGTGAGCAGCGGGCAGTTGTTCGGGTCGATGCAGGCGCGCTGGCGCACCTGGTTGACCAGCGCGAGGGCTTCGGCATCGTTGGGGTTCTTGCGCCACAAGGCCTCGGCCTTGGTCAGCAGGATGTCGGCATAGCGGAAGATGGGGAAGTCGTTGCTCAGGTTGGGCGTGGCCCCCAGTTTGAACTCGAACTTGCCCACGCGTACGCCGGCCTGACGCAGACAGTTGGGGAAGTGCTCGTTGATCTCGGGGGTGAAGTTCACCTGCGGGCCGTCGGGATCCTCGGGCTCGACGCCCGGGTCGAGGATGGGCGTCACGCCGTCGGAAGCGAACTGCGGGCCCTCGATGAAGCTGCGCTTGCGCACATCCCAATCTTCGAACTTGTTGTAGAACTCCTGCAGCGAGCAGTAGCCGTTCCAGGGCTGTGCCTGAAGGTTGTAGGTGGCCTGGCTGCCGTAGTGCAGGGTCATCTGTGCGAGGAAGAAGCCGCCGGCGAACACCTCGTCGTAGGGAATGACGAAGATGTTCTCCTTCGAGTTGCCGTTCTCGGTCTTGAAGTTGTCGAAGAAGTTGTTTTCGAGCGAGTAGGCGCCCGAGTTGATGATTTCGTTGCAAGCAGCGATGCAGTCGTCCCAGCGGGCCGTGCCCGTGTACACCTCGGCGTTGAGGTACAGCTTGGCGAGGATGGCCTGGCCTACGTAGTAGTGCATGCGGCCGTAGGTGGTCTGATCGACGGCCTTGCTCAGCTTGGGCACGTTTTCGAGCAGCTCCTGCTCCACCCATGCGAACACCTCGGCGCGCGAGCTCTGCGTCGGCGCGAAGTCGGCCGGCACGTCGAAGCGATCCACGATGGGCACGTTGCCGAAGGTGTCGAGCAGCCAGAAGTAGAAGAGCGCGCGCAGCGTCTTCAGCTCGGCGATGAAGGCGTCGGCTGCCTCCTGCGATACCGAGCCATCCGCTACCAACGACTCGAACTGGAAGATCAGGCGGTTGCAGGTGTTGATGCCACCGTAGAGGTTGTTCCATGCATTGCCGATACCTTCTTCAGCAGCATTCTGCTCGTGCCGATGCGTGCGCAGCCACTGGCCGCCGTCGTACCAGTCGCCGCCGCGCTGCGGAATCACGATCTCGTCCGACATCACTTCCTGTACCGACATGTACGAGTTGTGACCTCCGAAGAAATAGAGGCTCGTGTAGGCAGCACCGAGGGCTGCGATGAACTCCTCGTCGGTCTTGAAGAACTTGTCCGGCGTGATGTCCGAATAAACTTCTTCGTCGAGGTTGGTACACGACTGGTTGAACACAGCCAGGAACATGCCGACGAGAAGGATATTGGTTACAAGAATATTTCTTCTCATGATTTGATTTTGATGATTTTCAAAAAATGCGGTTCAAGCTTCGAATGGCGTTTTGCGGAAGCTCAAACGGCAATCAGAAGCCCAGATTCACGCCGAAGGTGATGGTGCGGGCCAGGAAGTACGTGTTGCGGCGGTCGATGCCAGGTGCGAGCGGGTCGGCCTGGTTCGAGCGGCCGCCGTTGTCCACCGAACCCGTATCCACGAAGCGCACTTCGGGATCGACGCCGGTATAGCCCGTGATGGTCAGCAGGTTCTGGCCCGAAACGTAGAAACGCACCTTCGAGAAAGCGCTGCCTTCGGGCAAGTCGAAGTTGTAGCCCAGCGTGGCGTTGTCGAGCTTGACGAAGGAGGCATCCTCCACTTGGTAGCTCGAGAACTTGTTGGGCGCCGTGAGGTTTTCGTTGAAGTACTTGGTCTTGACGCGGTTCCAGGTACCGATGCCCGAGGGATCGAGCGTCTCGTAGAACACGCGGAACATGTTCACCAGGCTGTGGCCAAAGGCGCCGCGGAAGAAGAAGTTCAGATCCCAGTTGCCGAAGGTGAAGGTGTTGTTCCAGCCCAGCTCGAAGTCGGGCAGGCCATTGCCGATGACGGTGTTGTCGTCGTCCTCGAAACCTTCCACTTCAATGGTGCCGTCGCCGTCCACATCCTTGAAGATCCAGTTGCCCGAATCGTCAATGCCCTCGAACACGGGTCCCCAGATCTGACCGAGCTCCTCGCCTTCCTTCACGCGCACCATCATGATGTTGTTCAGGCCCGGTGCACCTACGTTGGCGATGTAGCGCACTTCGCCGAACTGCAGCTCTTCGTTCGACAGCGACACCAGCGTGGTGTTGAAGGTGGCGAAGGTCAGCCCCGACTCCCAGTTCATGTTGTCGTTCTGAACGAGCTGTGCATTCAGAGCCAGCTCCAGACCCTTCGACTGCAGCTCTCCGATGTTCACCCAGGTGAAGGGATAGAGGTTGGGCGGTACGGGCACGGGGAAGTACAGCAGCAGATCCTTGGTCGTGCGGTTGTAGTAGTCGATGCTACCCGTCAGTTTGTAGTCCATCAGGGCGAAGTCCAGACCTGCGTCGAACTCGCTCTTGGTTTCCCACTTCAGGTCGGGGTTGGCGTTGGAGGCCGGGCCGTAGCTGGGCACGTAGGCGCCGTTGAAGAAGAACTTCGAACCGGGCGCCAGGCGCAGCAATGACAGGTAGCTCTCGCCGGGGATCGAACCGGTCACGCCGTAGCCCACGCGCAGCTTGAGGTTGTCCACGCCGCCGATGTCGGTCAGGTTCGTGATGTTCACACCGGCCGACACAGCGGGGAAGTTGCCCCACTTGTTGTTGGCACCGAAGCGCGAGGATCCTTCGCGGCGCAGGGTCAGGTCGAGGTAATAGGTATCGTCAATGTTGAAGCTGGCGCGACCGAAGAAGGCGATCAGCCTGTGGCTGTTCTTGTAGCTCCACACGTTGCCCAGGCCGTTGGGGAAGTCCAGGCCCGAGCCGATGTTGTTGTAGGTGGTCACGTCCGAAAGGAAGTTACCCCCTTCGATACCGAAGCCTTCCGTGACGAAGTCCTGGTACGAGTAGCCGCCCAGCAGCTTCATCTCCGTGTTGCCAAAGTTGGTGGTGTAGTTCACCGTGGTTTCGAAGAGCTGCGAGGTGCGGTCTTCGGTGGCGCGGCGCGCCAGACCGTTGCGGTCCTTGCCGCGGAAGAACGAGTTTTTGTCGTAGTACTCGCCGTAAATGTCGCTCTCGCGCTGGATGCTGTAGAAAGCGCCGGCCGTCAGGCCCTCGGCAAGGGTCAGGTCGGCACGTGCACTACCGATGAGGCGCTTGAACTTGCCCTCGTTGAGGTTCTGCTCGATGATGGCCACAGGGTTGAAGTAGTCGAACAACACTTCCTGGAAGTAGCCGTCGTACTGCTCGAACTCGGGATCACTGCTGGTGATGGGTGCGGTGGGCTTGTACACCGTGGCATAGCGGAAGGCCTCCGTAAAGCCGAACTCCGAGTTGCGGCTGGTCGCCGTAAGGTTGATCGACATGTTCAGCCGCTCGTTGAGGGCCTTCTGGTTCAGGTTCAGACGACCGTTGATCTGGTCGAAGCCGTTGAAGCGGGCAATGCCATCCACGCTGCGGTAGTTGAACGAAGCGCGATACGAGGTCAGTGCCGAGCCACCCGACAGCGAGAGGTTGTGCACCTGCGCAATGCCCGTGCGCGAGATGGCATCGTACCAGTCGGTATTGGTGTTGGGATCGCCATCGGCGTCCGGGCCACCAAACTGCTGGTACTCCGAGGCGGTCATGACCGGTACCTGACGGGCCATGCTCGAAGTAGCCAACTGCCCGTTGTACTCGGCCTTGACGCGGCCGCGCTCACCCGACTTGGTGGTGATGAGGATCACCCCGGCCGAAGCACGCGTACCGTAGATGGCGGCAGCCGAACCGTCCTTCAACACGTCAATGGTGGCAATATCGGTGGGATCCACACTTTGCAGCGAAGCCCCCAGCACCCCGTCAATGATCACCAGCGGCTGCTGGTTCTGACTTACGGTGGAAAGGCCGCGCAGGCGCATCGTAAAGCCGGCGTTGGGGTCCGAACCCGGGCGCGAGATCGTCAGACCGGCCACCTTGCCTTGCAACAACTGCACCGGATCGTTGACGTTGCCCTTGTTGAAGTCCTCGGCCTTCACGCTGGCCACCGAGCTGGTCACCTCCTTGGCCTTCTTGGTGCCGTAGCCCACGACCACAATCTCGTCAAGCGCGGTGCCTGGCTGCAAAGCGACGTCGTACACATTGGAAGCGCCCAGCTCTACGCGTGCAGTCTGATAACCCGTGTAGGAAATTTCCAGCGCGGTGGCACCTTCCGGCACCTCCAAGCTGAAAGAGCCATCGAGGTCGGTGATCGTACCCGTGGAAGTGCCTTCCACCAGCACGTTGGCCCCGATGAGCGGCTCGCCCGTCTCGGCATCGGTCACCGTACCCCGTACGGTCCGTTGCGCCAGGGCGAAGTTACCCAGTGACAGCGCCAAAAGGAGCAGCACCAGGTGCCTGGAGAAATAGTCGAATCCAAGTTTCATACACTCGAAGGTTTGATTAGAAAATGAAAGCGATTGATGACAAGACTGGAAAACGGGCAAGGCCGGCACATCGGCCCATCCAAATTGCCTTAATTACACTAAGGCACCTGGCTCACGCCCCCTCTGATTATCAAACACTCCTGACCACGATGCCCGATTTCGGCTCCGGTTTCTTGTAGGGTAAACACTAAGGATTGCTTGGCAAAAGTGATAAACAGAAATTATTTTACCAAAATTTGAGAGTTAATTTTTTGGCATCCTCAAGGTGCAAAATTTTGTTTTCGGGCACATCAGAGGCCTGAGCATTGAAAACCAATCGACCGAAATGGCCAATCAGGGCGAGGTGCGGACATCCTTTCCCGAAATCATATTGTTCAAACATGTAAAAATTAAAAATCAAAAACACATCCAACCGCAGTGCCGTACCTTTTCTCGATCAAATCTTAAGTGTGGAATGAGGAAAATGAAGCGAGTGATCCGAAAGTCGTGCCTCGTAGCCGCAGCCCTGTGTGCCGGCTGGATCACTGCGCTGTCCGGACAGATTCTGGATCCCAACCAGAAGATCAAGGATTTCTCCCGGATCGATCTTCCATTTCAGTACGTCAACAACCTCATCGTAGTGGATGTGGTATTCAACCGCGCGGTGCCGTTGCGCTTTATTTTCGACACGGGCGCCGAGCACACCATTCTGACCAAGCGCGAGATCACCGACCTGCTCCGGCTGCCCTACGAGCGCGTCATCCGCATCCGGGGCGCCGACATGAGTCAGGACCTGTTCGCCTACCTCGTCACCGGCGTGCATCTGGAAATCGAAGACCGCCTCAATGCGGCCAACCAGGCCATCCTCGTGCTCGATGACGACTACTTTCGCTTCGACGAGCTGACCGGTATGCAGATCCACGGCATCCTCGGCGCCGACGTGTTCAAGCACTTCGTGGTGCGCATCAACTACAGCCGGCAGGTGATCACCCTGTTCCGGGTGGCCACCTTCAGGCCGCCCCGACACAACTTCCGAACCATTGATATCGAAATCTACAAGAACAAGCCCTACCTGTTCGTCAGGGCCAAACTGCCCCATTCCGACACCACCCTGCGCCTCAAACTCCTGATTGATACAGGCGCAGGGCTGCCCCTGCTGCTCAACGTGGACACCCACCCGCGGCTGGCCCTGCCACCCAATGTCGTGCCGGGCAACATCGGCGCAGGACTCGGCGGTTTTTTGCAGGGATACGTGGGCCGCATCGCCGAACTGCATATTGATGGATTCACCCTCCGCGATGTAGTGACCAATTTCCAGGAGCTGCACCCGGAAGCGGACACCTCGTTTCTCAACGGCCGCCACGGCATCATCGGCAATCAGTTGCTCAGTCGTTTCATCGTCTATCTGGACTACAGCAAGGGCAAGCTGTACCTGCAACCCACTCACGATTTCGACGATCCGTTCGAATTCGATCGCAGCGGCATGCTCATCATCGCTTCCGGCCCCCTGCTCTCGCAGTACACGGTCCACTACATCGTGCCCGGCTCCCCTGCACACCTTGCCGGCATCCAGAAGGGCGACGAGCTGGTGCGCATCGGCATCTGGCCGGCCGATCTGCTGAGCCTTCACGGCATCAACAGGATGTTGCGCAAAAAGCCCGGAAAAAAGGTGCGGATCGTGTACCGTCGGAACGGACGAAAGTACCACGCGATACTGACGCTGCGCGACCTGATTTGACCGCTCAATCAAAAAACCATACCGCTCATTTGAAATTTCCGACCACTCGTTGTTGAAAATGTAAACCTTCCTCCCTATTTTCGGGCCGCGGGTATTTCGCTACAGCGCACCAAACATACCGTGAGAAAACGCACTGTACACCTGCTGGTGGGTAAGGACGTGTTTCGGGATATTGCCTCCTGAATTTCCATCATTCGGCAGTCCTCCGCCTGCAAAATCCTCAAATCCCGGGAGGGAAAAGCGAAAATGCCCGTGGCGCCCAATGGGCGCCTTTTTTGTCTGGTGGCGAGGGTATATGCTCAAATCAAAGTGGTTTGGGAAGTCCTGTTGCAATGGTTGAGGGTGTAGCGTTGAGGGTTTAGCGTTCAGGGTTCACAACTCTGTGAAGATCAGTGAGTGCTCAGTGGCGCTCTGTGTAACTGAATGATCTTTCAGCCTTTTTCAGCAGGCTCTTCCCTCCTTCCCTCCTTCGCTCATTCGCTCATTCACTCGCTCACTCCGTCGCTCCATCTCTCCATCTCAAAATGACTCTCGTCAAAAATTCCCAAACCGAATTGCGTTGAGTATATTGCCAAATCGGCCGGGCGAGGCCTAATCCTGCTTCAGCTTGCGATTCAGGAGCCGCTCCACCTCGGCAAGCGGCAGATCCACGCCCATGATGTAGCCATTGGGATTGATGAGGAAGGTGGTGGGCGTCTGCTTCACGCCGTAGATGCCGGCGATGGGCGAATCGAAGAAGTGCAGGCTGGTGGCCCGGTCGAGGATGTGCCAGGGCCAATGGAGGTTGTCCTTCTCGATGGCGGCAGCCCAGCGCGCACTGTCGCGCTCGATGCCGATGGACACGATCACGAAACCTTCGGCATCCTCGAAGTCGGCATGGGCAAAGCGGTCGTAGAGCCGCACCAGATCGGGATTCTGCCGGCGGCACGGCGGACACCAACTGCCCCAGAAATCGAGCAGGACATAGTGGCCGCGATAGGCGCTCAAGCGGAATGGCGTGCCGTCTTTCAACACCGCTTCGAAATCGGGGGCTGCTTCGCCTGCCCCGTGGGCCGGCCGGAAATAGAAGTAGCGCCCGATCAGCACGCCCACAACGACCACCAACAATGTCAAAAGGAATCTCACGAATCGCATCACTCGACAGTTTGAGGCAAAGATACACGGCCCCGCCACAGTACCTGCAGCGGGGTCGTCAGCGCGCGGACAGGCCCATCAGCGCCTGAGCTGCACGTACCCCGACAGCACCTTGCCGTCGCCATATTCGAGCAGATAGAAGTAGGTGCCATCGGGCAGGTCCAGATTCTTGAACGTGCCGTCCCAGTCGTTGTGGTAGGGCGATGCATGAAAGACCTCTTCGCCCCAGCGATTGAAAATGCTGAGCGAGTGGTGGGGCCACCACTCTATGCCTTCGATGACGAAGTAATCGTTGATGCCATCGCCGTTTGGCGAAAAGCCGGTATAGGGCTGTGGCTCCGGGCAATACACGACGATCGTCACTTCGGCCGTATCGCAGCCGTTGGCGTCGCACAGTTCATAGCGCAACCGCTCGGTACCGCACCAGGCTTCGGGGACGGCATAGGCCACCACATTGCCCGCCGCATGCGCACTGCCTTTCAGCTCCGTTTCAGGGGGCAGCACCGTCAGACTGACGAGCGGATCGGTCCACGAATCATTGGCCAGCACCTCCAGCTCGACGCGCCGGCCGGGCCGCACCGTGTCGGCATCGGCCTGCGCCACCGGCACGGGTCGCTTGTCGCTGCGCACGTGGACGAGGTAGTGGGTCGAATCGGTGCCGCCCCACGCGTCCCGGGCCACCAGCAGATAGTGATCGGTGCCCGGGCTGAGGCCGCGCACTTGCTGGCAGTACGCTTCGAGCGGCGTGCGCGCCGTGTGGTTGCCTTCCAGGCGCGTGATGTCGAATTGCACGACCGGACCGGCCAACTGGAACTCAGGACAAAAAACGGTCGCTTCGTCCACGTCGAGGGTATCGCTGATCCATTCCGTTTCGGCACAGACCACTTCCACCTGCAGCGTGTCGCTGCATCCAGAGGCCGCCGACTGCCACACGAGCTGATGCACTCCCGGCTCCACGACCAGCCGCACGGCATTTGCCGAAAGGCGCACATTGGGCTCGATCACCAACACCGTCATGGTGGGCAAATGGGTCAGCGCCAGGGCACTGACACCGGAAGGTGAGCGATGCCCTTCGAATATGGCTTCCGATGCATGCCAGACCCATCCCCCGCTCGGATCTGCTGCCTGGATGTACTGCACCAGCTCTTCGATGGTGGCAAACTGGCCCGAGACGGTCATGCCCTGGATCTGCCAGCCTTCGAGCAGCCACGGTCCACTGCCCGTGTGGACCGCACTTGCGAGGCTGAATGCCAGCGAGGTGTCGAAAGCACAGCCTTCCTGCATGCCCGGCACGGGTTGGCCGTCGAGCAGCCATGCGTCATTCGGTCCCCCGCTTTCGGGCAGTGGCACGCACAGCTCGGCACCCGCCGCACAGTCGGTGGTCGTGGCAGCGAGGAAGGCCGACGCTATCGGATCGTCGGGACAGGGATCCGTCAAGGGGCAATCGAGCGGTACGCTCAGCGAGTCGAGCACGCGCACGCAACCGGCGCCATCCGTGATGGTTGCGGAAAAGACCGTGGCGGCACTCACGCCCGACACGCTGTTCGAAGTGGAAAGCCCCGGCTCCCAATCGAAACTCAGAGGGCCGGTGGCACCGCTCACCATCAGGCTGATGCTGCCATCGTTGCCCGTGCAGGTCTCAGGCTGCACCGCCACTTCGACGCTCCAAGGTTCGGGGGCCGCAAGGGTGACCCACAGGCTGTCGGCACAGACGGCATCGGCGGGCAACAACAGGTAGTCGCCTGCCGGCAAACCTTCGAGCGGGGTCAGGCCCAGCCACTGCCCCTCGCGCCACACCTCCGCCTGCAGACCACCCGCAAGGGCGATGCGACCGTCGGTGCCGTCGGGGCAGGAAACGTCCTTCAGCTCGAGCGCATCGGGTGCGATGGCGGTATGCGGGGGTGCTTCGAGCACGAAAGTGGCTGAAGCCATGCAGCCCGTCGCCTGATCAACCACCGTCACGCCATATGCGCCTGCCGGCAAATGCTGCGCCTCGGGTCCATCGGCCACGGCCGGGCTCCACAGCCACTGGGCCGGGCCGATGAGATTGGCCGCCGCCACACTGATGGTGCCGTCGTCATTGCTGCAGCCGGGATGTTGCAGCTGAGCTTCGAGCTGGAGCATGCCGCAGTCCACCGCGGGCGCGGTCACCTGCACCTGCACGATGGTCGTGTCGCAGCCCTGTGCGAAGCAGTGCACCACACAGAGCGTCTCCATGCCGGCAAAGTCGGCATTTGCGGCAAGCGCAAAACAGGTGCCGCTCAGGTCACTGACCAGCACTGTCTCGTTGTCGCCGCTGTCGCAAAATGCCGCCGACAGGATGGCGCCCTCGAAGTCGAGCAGGCCGGCATCGTCGAGGCAGACCAAGGCGCTGGCGCCCGCTTCGAGCGACCACAACAGGGTATCGGTACAACCCGTCTGCGGCACACTGAACTCGATTTTCTGATGACAGTCGTCGAGCCAGGGCAGGGTGGCGATGAGGACGTAATCGCCGGCGGGCAATCCGCTCAGCACCCCGTCGTTCCAGGTGCCAAAAGCGGGCAGCCAGCTCAGGGAAAGGGCTTCCTCGGGCAGCGCGAGGGCAAAGGTGGCTTGCCCGTCGCTCTGCCCACAGGAGGCGGCCTTTATCTCAACGAGTTGCAGGAGCGTATCCGGGCAAGCGCACAGATCGTCCACTTCGATGTGTTGTTGCACCTGGGTACTGTTGCCGCAATCATCGGTGGCCGTCCAGGTGCGGGTGAGCACGTAGTCGCAGCCATTGGCAAGGAAGGTGGTATCTTCGACAAAGACAACCTCGGGTGCACTGTCGCAGGCGTCATTTGCCGAAAGGCCGGCCGGCGGCGGCACCTGCTCGCCCGCCCACAGCAGGATGCTCGTGTCGGGCGGGGCGGCTTCGAGGGCGGGCGCCTCATCGTCCACCACGCGCACCACGATGCAGAATTCGCTGGTATTGCCACAGGCATCGGTCGCCGTCCAGCAACACCGCAGCCGGATCAGGTAGCCGTCGCTGCAGTCGCCTACGGTGACGTCTTCGGTAAACGTCAGCGCTGCGTCGCTGCAAGCATCGGCAGCCAGCACGTCGTCGGCGCCCAGAACGATGGGTGCCGCACAGGACACCTCGATGCTGTCGCCGTGTTGCAGCCCTTGCAGCGCCGGATGAATGGGCGTCAGCACGGGCGGCACGTCGTCCACCACCGTGATGAGCTGCTGGGCGCTGGTGCTGTGGCCGCAGTCGTCGGTGGCCGTCCAGGTGCGAATGATCTTTTCCGTGCAGGCATCCGAAACGACGACTTCCTCCATCACTACCTCCACCTGATCGTCGCAGCCATCGGTGGCCTGCACGTCGGGCGGGGTCGGCACGTCGGTGCACGATACCGTCAGGTCGGCAGGTACCCCCGTCAGCACGGGAGCGGCTTCATCCACGCCACGCACTTCGACCTCTGCCGTAGCTGCGTTGCCGCAGGGGTCGGTGAGGGTCCAGCGCCAGCGTTGCCGCCACAGGAAACCATCGTCGGTGCAGTTGCCGGCCTCGTCGAGTACCAGCTCGACCTGCACGTCCACTGCGTCGGCGCAGTCGTCCCATCCCGACACGGCATCGGCGCCAAAATCGGGCACCTGATCACAGGGCACTTCGATGAGGCCTCCGCCTTGCGGCAAATCCTGCAACAGAGGATCTTCCCAGTGCACGGTGGGCGGCACGGTATCGAGCAAGGTCAGCTTCTGCAGGCCGATGCGGCTGTTGCCGCAATCGTCGGTAGCCACATAGGTGCGCAACACCAGGCGCGGGCAGCCGTCGTCGAGCACCTCGTCGGTCCAGGTGAGCTCGGGCGACAGGTCGCAGTCGTCGGCCACCTTGATGTTTTCGGTCACCTCAGTGCCGCAGTCCACCGTCAGGTCGGGGATGTTCAGGATGAACGGTGCGAGGTTGTCGCCGGTGGTGATGGTCTGCGTCCAGGTGGTCGCAAGGCCACACTGGTCGGTAGCCGTCCAGGTGCGCAGGATGGTGAGGCCGCCGGCGCAGCCTCCCGTGCCGCTGCCGCTGGTCGTCTCTTCGAAGGTGATGT
Source organism: Saprospiraceae bacterium (assembly GCA_015490175.1). Classification (GTDB taxonomy): domain Bacteria; phylum Bacteroidota; class Bacteroidia; order Chitinophagales; family Saprospiraceae; genus WFYJ01. Next base: position 16,676 of record WFYJ01000072.1, read on the forward strand.
CCACGGGGCCAAGGTTGTCGGTGGCCGTCAGCACGGGTGGATCAGCGATCTGCGGGTCGGTGCAACCCACCGTCTCGTCGGGCGGCAGTTGGTCGAACTGGGGCGGCTCGGCATCGTACAGTCCGGCATCGAACGCGTAGGTGCCGCCCCCGCCCGCCACAAAGGCGCCCGTGCGGCCCGTGGCGGGATCGGCATCGCTGTCGAGGGCGTCGTTGCCCGCGTTTTGAGGCGAAAAGGCCAGCCCGGTGGGGGAGGCCGGTGCCGAGAACGTCACCTCGTAAGTGCCGGCGGGCAAATCGACGAAATGATAGTTGCCGGCAGCATCGGTGGTGCCCGACAGGCTCAGGTCGGTGCCGTCGAGCGCCGTCCCGACGAGGGTGACGGGCACCCCGGGCAGGCCATCTTCGCCCGTATCTTGCAGGCCGTCGGCATCGCAATCGAGCCAGACACGGCCCATCACCTGTGCATAGGGCAACACATAGCCGGCGTCCATATGCTCGAGGTCGCCGGCCACCGGATCGAAGTCGAAAAGGGAAGTCTGCTGCGTCTGCGGATCGATGTCGCTGTCCAGCGCATCGTCGCCGGCATCGGGGATGGTGGCCTCGTAGTCGGCAATGCCGGCGGCGTTGGTGCTCACGTCGAAGGCGAGGTAATAGGTACCCGCCAGCACGCCCTCGAACAGGTACGCGCCGCTGGCATCGGTCATGGCCGTGCCCACGAGGTCGTGGCTTTCGCCAAAAAGGCGCACCGTCACGCCCCGGATGCCCGGCTCACCGGCATCCTGCAGGCCGTCCTGGTCGTTGTCCTGCCACACGCGCCCCCTCACGGCTGCCGTCGGCTCCACGAGCCCTGCATCCAGATCGAGGTCTCCGTCGAGGGGATCGAAGATCACCAGAGCGGTATTTCCCGTAAGGGGATCCACGTCGCTGTCCAGGGCGTCGTCGCCGGCATCCTGTGGCGCAAACTGGTAATTGGGCACGCCGGCCGTATTGGTCGAGGGGTCGAAATGGAGGTAGTAGCTACCCAGCAACACGCCCTCGAAGAAGTAGTTGCCCAAGGCATCGGTGAGCACCGACGCCAGCAGGGTGCCGTCGGCGTCGAACAACTGCACCGTCACGCCTGCCACGCCGGCCTCGCCTGCGTCCTGCAAGCCGTTGCCATTGGCATCGGCCCAGGCGCGACCGCCGATTCCCGCCGCCGGCTCCACGAGGCCGGCGTCCAGATCCAGGTCTCCGTCGAGCGGATCGAAGGCCACGAGGGCGGTATTTCCCGTAAGGGGATCCACATCGCTGTCCAGCGCATCGTCGCCGGCATCCTGCGGCGCGAATTGATAGTTGGGCACGCCGGCAGCGTTGGTCGAGGGGTCGAAGGCGAGGTAGTACTGCCCGGCAGGCAGCTCGTCGAAGGCATAGGTGCCGTCGGCAGCCGAAGTGACCGTGGCCAGCAGGTTGTCGTCGGCATCGTAGAGGCGCACGGTCACGCCGGCCACCCCGCCCTCGCCGGCATCCTGCAGGCCGTCGCCGTCGGTATCGGCCCAGACGGTGCCCGTGATTGTGCCTTTCGGCAAATAGAACCCGGCATCCACGTCCAGATCGCCCTCGGACGGATCGAAGCTGAAGTCCGGCGTGCGGCCCGTATCGGGATCGACATCGGAATCGTTGGCTCCGTTGCCCTGCCCCATCGGCGAAAAGACCAGTCCGGCGAGCCCTGCACTGTTGCCGGCGGGATCGAACGCGAGGTAGTAGGTTCCTGCCTCGACGTTGGGGAAGAAATAGGTGCCATCGGCCTGGCTGGCGAGCTGGGCCACGAGGGTGCCATCGGCGCGATACAAGCCGATCTGCACGCCGCCCAGGCCTCCTTCGCCCGGGTCCTGGATGCCGTCACCATCGTCATCGAGCCAGACAAAGCCGCCGATGCCGGCAATGGGGTTGGCATTGTCGGATCCGAAGCCGAAGTCGAGGTCGTAATCCACGAATCCGGCACCGTCCGGGGTGAACGCAATGAACGGCATGGCCGCAAAGGCGCCGCCGGCCTGCAAGCCGGCAGGCAGGGCGTCGGAGTCGTTCTTGTCGGGATGGGGCGCCATGCCGGTATTGGCCTGCGTGATGTAGAACGCTCCGTTGAGCAAGCCCGTAGCCGGATCGAACTGGCCGCCCGTGCCGGCCACGAGGTAGTATTCGTTTTGCGAAAGCGAATCGAACAGGAAGCTGTAGCGCCCGAGGGCGTCGGTCTGTGTGGTGGCCAGCACATTGCCGGCGGCGTCGTAAAGCGCGACGTTGACGCCTTCCAACGGCGGCTCGCACGGATCCTGTACGCCGTCGTTGTTCAGGTCGCGCCACACGGTGCCGCCGGCCGCCACGGGCGGCGTGCCCGTGAGCAGCTCCTCGATGGCGCCCAGGCCATTGGCTTTGGAAAAGGTCGAAATGGTCGAGGTGGAGCTGCGATAGAGCACGTATCCGGGCAGTTGCACCTCGCCGGTCAGGTTGTCCATCCAGTTGACGCCGCCCGAGTTGAAGAGCGTGCTGTAGGGGTCGAGGGCCGTCGTGGCCACCTTGCCGGCTCCGGGCCAGAAGGCCAGGTCGCCCTGGGCCGTCTCGGCATGCGGCGGCGTGGGGATGTTGTCGGCAGGGCCTTTGAAGATGTCCTCGAAGTAGTATTCGCCACCGCCCGGCCCCTGGCCGTTGTCGGCGCCACCCGTGGTGATGTCGCCGGCGGTGCCGTTGTTTTCGAGTACCCACTCGCCATCCTGATAGTCGAGCCGCAGCAGGTCGCCGCCGGAGATGTTGGACATGAGGGGCGAGGTGCCCACAGGAGGCCAGTTTTTATTGCCCAACTGGTGGCCGGCCCGATCCATGAAGCCGAGCAGCATCGAGCCGTCCACGTCGAAAGCGATGTCGGACAATACCGGCTGGGGATAGACGTAGGTGGCGCCGGCATCGCAGGTGGGAGGCGTGGTGTCGGACCAAGGGTACCATCCCGGAAAGTTTTCGCAATTGTTGGCATTGGCGGCATAGCCCTTGGGATAGCTCAGGTCGAACCGCACCACTTGCTCGAAGGTGCCATTTGCCGAAAGGCGAAAAACAATGGCTTCCAGATCGGCGGTGTCCTGGCTTATGGCTGCATCGCACACGCCACCGACGTACACCTGACCGCGCCAGACCTTCACGGCAAAGGGTCGGAAGGTGCCGCCCGAGCAGTCGGCATCGGGCAGCGTCCAGGCCGTAAGGTCGGCCTCGGTGGGCGGAGTGGCCGGATCGCCGTCGCTGTCGGGATGAAGGCTGTAGAGCTTGCCGTCGTAGAGGTTGACCAGCCAGAGCAAGCCCGTGGCGGGGTCGTAGTCGAGACCGCCCAGCCCCTGTTTGCCCACGGCACCATAGGCTTCCGGATCGTTGCTCGGCCCATCGAGCGTGAGGGGCAGGCCACGGCCGCTGTTCGAGGGCAAGGTGCCGCAAGCGATGCCCAGGGCCTCGAGATCTGCGAGCGGCTGCGTGACGGGATTGGCCGGATCGCCCAGATCGATGCGGTAGATGCCCCCCAGACCGAGCGGACCCAAGCCCACGTGGCGCTTCACGAATGCCGAAGTGTAGAGCTGATGGCCGTTGCGGTCCCAAGCCAGGCCGTAGCAGGCGCCGATCTCGCCCGCTGCGGCGATGTGGTCGGGTGGCACGCTGTTGCCCGTCGAGGTCCAGTTGAACAGCACGAGCACGTCCATGTCGCGGGCTTCGGAGTTTTGCGGCAGCGGGTCGCCATTGACGAAGCAGGTGGCGGCCAGATCCGGATCGGGTTCGGCATAGTCGTCGGGATGCGTGAAGGCCGCATTGGCATCGCAGCTCGGAGCGGTCACCGTTTGCACAGCCCCGCCATGGTCGGCCCCGGCCGGAGCATCAATATAACCCAGCCCTGGCGGCGGTGAAAACTCGAGGCGGTAGGCCGCGCCGTCCGTCAATCCGCTGAAGAAGTACCGGCCCAGACCGTCCGTCGTGGTCGAATCGAGCAGCACGCTCGCCCCGTCGGCATCACAACCGAACAGATACACCCTGACATCGGGCAGAGGCGAGACCTGGTCGTCGAGGCCATTGTAGTTGAAATCGCCAAAGACCTTGCCTCCGATCACACCCGGCCCACCCGGACACGGAGCCGGCGTCATCTGCCAGCCTTCTTCGTATGCATACTCGGAAGTGAATGCAAAAGCGGTCCATAGCCAGACGAATACTGCCAGCAGTACCGGCAACAGGGGTAGTTTTCTCATGGTCATCAGATTACGGGCAGTGTTCGGAATTGCCCCGAAGGGCCTTGCAATGGGGGGCAAATGCATTACAGTTGCCACATGCCGAAACGTTGTGCTTCCGACAGGAGCACACAGCATTCTTGCATGTGGACATACCGGCTAATGGGAAGAGGGGGGATTGTCAGGGGCATCGTTTCGTGCAGACACACGAATACCGTTGCATGGATTGCATGCAAAAACTGTGACAAGCTGAGAAAAACGGAATTTCAACAATTGATATTCAGGAAAAGACGCTGTATCCCATGGTACAAACAAAAAACCCGGGTGTCCATGCAGACTTACCCGGGACTTGCCAGAAGTCATCGCCACGAGTGGCGGGGGGGTATGCCTCTGGCAATGTGCTTTGTTCGCGGAATTTACCCTCGGTCCTTGCTGTCCTGACCGCCGGCCGCCTCATGACGTTCAGAGACGGCGCCTCGCGGCGTACAGCTCAGAACCTGCGGTTGGCGCGTTCGATGGCCATCTCGGTCAACCAGATGGTGCCCCCACCCAGCAAGACGGCTCCCATGGCCACATACAGAATCAACATAGCGTAATCGGTTTTCAGTTGAAAAAAATGCGAACGGTAAATGGTCTCTTTCCGGATGTGTCGAGCACAACCGAATGTTCATGGGATGGAAAAAAACGGCACCACGGAATGCGGGCCGCTATGTTCGATGGGATAATAATTCGGGCAGGCGCAAGAGATAGTCGTCCCTGTACGGGTCAAATATAAAACATCTCACTTATTAGAAAAATGGCAATTTCCTTGCCAGAATTGCAACGCGCCCTCCTCTTTCCGGCTTTTTCTCCGGAAAAAGTCAAAAATCAGGCACTTCCAAACAGATGGGAAACACACCCGCTCCTCCACTGAAAACGGCAATCAAGTCCTTTTCCCGTGAGGCAACGGATACGTTTCTACCCTGAAAGATGATTGGCGCACCTCCCCTCGCAGCCATTCGCTTTTTTTCCGCACAGGCAGAAAAGGCACTGCTCCTGCCAGGCAGCAGAAACAGCAAAGCGAACGGACAACAATGGTTTGTGGGGTTTCGGAGCGTTTTTCGGGGCAGATTCGGGGAAGGCTATGCTCTATGGGATAAAGAATGGCTGTTGGGACAGCCGGGCTCGAAGCGAAACATCAACGCCGAGCGGTCTGGTTGGTAGCGACCACGACCAGCCCTCCGATCAGGAAGGCCGTCATCGCCAGATAAACAATGAGCATAGCGGTCTTCGTTTTGTGAATGAACAAATCATGCGTTTGCGCCCGCCAATTTTGCAAAAAATCGGCAATTGACAAAAATCAATCCCGAAAATTTGGCCCCCACCCTTTTGAAAATTCATTTCGACTCCTGATCCGCCGCTGCTCCCACAGATGGTGCGCCCAAAAGGACCGATTCCAGCCACAGGGCCAGGGTATCGTGCCGCCACAGGGGCGCCTGGTGTGCACCTCTGTTCAGGCCGGGCAAAAAACCCTGCTGCACGAGGCGTTGCACCAGTTGCCTATTGCGCGTGAAGACGTGGAGCGGCGTGGCATGGGCATCCACGATGTGGTAGGTGTGGTCAATGCCGGGCGGCTGATGATCTCCCACCACGATGAGCAGGTCTTCTTCGTCGAGATGCCTTTCGGCAAAGGCCGCCAGCATGCCCAACTGGTACTCCACCGCAAGCCGATAGCGGCGCATCATGCCCTTGGGCAGGGCCCACCACGCACCATTCGGACTGTGGCGCACGGTGTCGAGCAGGCGCCAGTCGTCGGGCAAGGGCGGGGGCAGGTACCAGGGAGCATGCGAATTGGTCGTGATGAAAAACAGGAAATCGGGTCGTGGATCGGGGCGAGCCACCTGTTCGTAGCAATATTCGAGGCTGTATTGGTCGGGAATGCCGCCAAACGGATTGTAGGGATAGCCTTTGTAGGGAATGTCGCCCCAGCGCAGCCACGTCTCGAAGCCGAAAAAGCCGTTAATGCGCTCGAGTGGAATGAGCGAGTCGATTTCCCCGGTGGCCTTCATGGTGGAAATGCGCGCGGTGTGGTAGCCGTGCTTCGAAAAGAAGGTCACGAGGTGTGGGTAAATCCCTTTGTAGTCGAGCAGGCGGTCGTAGGCCAGATGGCTGTCGAGCCACAGGCCCGTCATGGCCGAGGTGAAGGCCAGCCACGACCGTCCGCCGATGACCGGCGAACGCGAGTAGATGGTCGCCGTATGGATGCCTTCTCTTTCCAGCTTCCGGGTCAGGCTGTCGGTAAAGAGCCGGAAGCTGTCGCGCGTGTAGGGGCTCACCACCACCGTGGAACCATAGGCCTCGACGAACACGAGGAACACATCGGGCTTGCGCGGCAAGGGTTTGAGCAGGTTGGCCTGCAGTTTTTTGAAAAAAGGCCCTTGCGCCAGGGAATCCGTTGCAGGCGGCTGCAGCGACTCGACCATGCGCGGCGCGAACCACTGCACCGACTGCCAGATGCCGGGAAAGGTGCCTTTTCGGTATTTCCACGTGCCTGCCGCCACGAACAAGCCGATGAAGAGCCAGATGCCGAGCATCAGCCGATCGGGTCGTGCCCGGGCAGTCGCCCGCATCCATCGGGCAAAGGCCCAGCCCGCCAGGGCAAGGACGACGCTCAATCCCCCCACTCCAATCACAAGCTGCATCCAGCCCCCTACCCCGGCTCCTCGCAGAAAAACGGGCAACACTTCTCTGGCCAGCAGATAGTCGTCGGCAAAATGGGGGTGCGTGCCATAGATGCGCTGGTAGAACACCCAATAGGTATTGTAGGCAAGGAGCAGGACATACAGGCCGGCCCCGAGCCAGGCGGCGATCCGCCACGTGCGGCCGGGCCGCCATCCCCACCACAGCAAAAAAGAAAGGACGACCCACTCGCCACACAGGCGAAACACGTCCTGGTTGTTGCGGAGGAAGAGGATACGCAAGGGGCCCAGCGTTTCCCCGCCCTCGAGGGTAGTGCTCGGCCAGAGCGTCGCTTGTTGGTAGTAGAACAGGAAGTTGGGCAGAAAAAGCAAAAAACCCAACGCGGCCCACCATCCCCAGAACCGGAGATACTGCTTCCTGCTCGAACCTGCCTGTGGTTTCATCAGCGGGGAAAATTTCTGGATGCAACGAACAGCCGCCATGCACTCGCACCAAAGGAAAAAATGACGAGCAAGGACACGAGGCCGATGGCCGGACGATACAGCCACGGATCGAACAACAGCCCTGCAGGCAAAGTGCCCATCAGGATGCCCGCAATGACCTTCCCGAAGCGGAAGCGCGGCTCCGCCGGGCGGACCATCCGCCACGGCCAAATGGCAACGAAGTAAAGGTAGCGCAACAAACCCACACCGACGATCCACGGCGCCATGCACTCCGTACTGGCCAGCAAAACGGTCAGCAGCAGCACGTACAGGGCATCCGTCTCCTTATCCAGCCACGCACCGAAATCGGATGCCGTGCCCCGACTGCGGGCCAGCCACCCGTCGAAACCATCGGCAATGAGCACCACCACTGCCAGAATAGCAACCCACTCGGGACCCATGCTCCGATACACCAGCAAAAAGAAAAGGACCGCAATGAGGCGAAGGCTGGTCAACAGGTTGGCGGGTTCGCCCGCGAAGCGCCAGGTGCCGCGCAGCCGGTGCTCCAACCCGTACAATACGCCCATCGAAGGAAAAGCGCCCCACGCCACGATCTCGGGCTGGCGCAGCCCCAGGGCAAAGGCCGTCACGAGGATCATCCAGCCAGCGTGAAAGAGCATCCACTGGCTGTAAACGACTTTGTTCATGCCTTGGCCTGCCCCGGTTCGGGCATCTGACATTCTTCCCCCGGTTTGCGACCGCAGACCGTGCACTCACCGATCTTGTTTTTCAACATGGGGTTGTTGGTCGCGCACGTGCCGCGAAACTCTTGCCCGGTAACGAGGTGCCTGATGTTGATGAGCAGAAAAGACAGGCCGAAAACGGCGAAAATGATGGCGAAGACATAAAGGAATTCCATGACGATGCTTTTTGTGTTGTGGCAAAGGTATAACCCTCGTGCGGCTCAAGGGTTTATTTTTGAGGCCCCTGAAAAAGCCGAAAAATTGTTCAGTTACACAGAGCACCCACCGAGAATACACTGAGTTTCACAGAGTTGCAAAAACTGCGCGCAAACTGCGTCCATCTGCGGCTGAAAGCTGCGGTTCGTTCAAATTGATGCGCAAAAATATTTGATTTACAATGATTTAAGCAAAGCATCAGCTGTAAGACCATAAAGTTCAGGCTTCTCCATGGCACCTTTTTTCAGTGTGCTCATCTTTGCAACCTCAAAAACGCAAAATATGTCACCGATGTCGGATCAGGAACAACGCATGCGCCGCCGTCTCGAGGCTTTCGCCCGCCTCTCCACGATCATGGACGAACTCCGGGAACAATGCCCCTGGGATCGCAAACAGACTTTTGAGAGCCTGCGCAGTCTGACCATAGAGGAAACCTATGAACTGGCCGATGCCATCCTCAGCGGCGACCGCCAGGCGCTCAAAGAAGAGATCGGCGACCTCACCATGCACATGCTGTTTTACGCCCGCATCGCAGAAGAGGAAGGAGCTTTTGACATCGCCGATGCCCTCCAGGCCGTGTGTGACAAGCTGGTCAAGCGTCATCCGCACATCTATGGCGACGCAGAGGTGAACGACGAAGCGGACGTCAAGAAGAACTGGGAACAGCTCAAGCTGGCCGAAGGCAAAAAGTCGGTCCTTTCCGGGGTGCCCCGGAGCCTGCCCGCGCTGGTCAAGGCCTGGCGCCTGCAGGAAAAAACCGCACAGGTAGGCTTTGAATGGGAACAGGTCGAAGACGTGTGGAAGAAGGTGGAAGAAGAGCTTGGCGAGCTGCGCGAAGCCGTGCAGGCGGGCCAGGACAAGGCCCGCATCGAAGAAGAACTCGGCGATGTGTTTTTCGCGCTGGTCAACTACGCGCGCTTTCTCGGCATCGACCCCGAAACCGCCCTCGAAAAAGTCAACCGCAAGTTCAAGGAGCGCTTCGAGTACATCGAACGCCATGCCCCTCGCCCCCTTGCGGACATGAGCCTGGAAGAGATGGATGCGCTGTGGAATGAAGCGAAAAAGGGCTGAGGCTCAGGCCTCCTGCAACAGGCGGATGATCTCGTGGTTGGGCTCATCGCTTTCGATCAGGCCGTCGCGCAGCCGGATGATGCGATGGGCATGCCGCGAGATGTCGGGTTCGTGCGTCACCACGATGATGGTATTGCCTTCCGAGTGGATTTTCTCGAACAGCTCCATGATCTCATAGCTCGTCTTCGAGTCGAGGTTACCCGTAGGCTCGTCGGCAAGGATGATGGAAGGGTTGTTGACCAGGGCCCGCGCCACGGCCACGCGCTGCCGCTGACCACCCGACAGCTCGTTGGGCTTGTGGTGCACGCGGTCGCCCAGCCCTACCAGCTCGAGCATGCGCGCTGCGCGCTCGAGCCGCTCCTCCTTCGACACGCCCGCATACACCAGCGGCAAGGCCACGTTTTCAAGCGCCGTGAGGCGCGGCAAAAGATTGAAGGTCTGAAAGACGAAACCGATTTCCTTGTTCCGGATCTCGGCCAGCTCGTCGTCGTCGAGCTCGCTGACGAGCTGCCCATTGAGGTAATATTCACCACTCGTAGGCGTGTCCAGGCAGCCCAGCAGGTTCATCAGGGTGGATTTGCCCGAGCCGGAAGGCCCCATCAAGGCTACGTATTCGTTCTTGTGGATTTCCATACTGATGGACTTGAGCGCCTCTACGATGGTCGCTCCCATGTGGTAGATCTTGCGTAGCTCGCGGGTGACGATGATGGGTTCCATGCATTTGATTTTTTGCGTTCCGGCTTTCGCCAAAAATGAGTGGTCGTATGCGTCATTCCCCTTTGTCGGGCAACACCCTGGGCACCCTGAAAAAAACGCCGTCGGTGTCCGGGGCATTGCGCAAGGCCTCGGCGCGCGGCACCTGGCCTTTCACCTCGTCGGGGCGCCAGTTGTTTACCACCTCAGTGATGTGTGTCAGCGGAAGTACCCCGTCCAGGTTCAGCGTGCCCAGTTGATTGATCATTTCGAGGATGCGCGCCAGGTCCTTTTTGACGTGTGCGCGTTCTTCATCGCTCAACTGCAAGCGCGTCAACGTTTCGAGACGTGAAATTAGTTGGTCATCTATGTGCATGGCTACATTTTGGATTTTCGACCCAAAAATATAGCCCAACGTACACCTTTGGCCGGCACGCTGCCAAAATTGATTAGATTTGTCCCCCCACATCGGGGACATTTTCCCAGAGGAACCCTGGAAACAGCACGTGTCCTTTCGTTTTTTGCGAAAGCAGGCCATTTTTTGCAAATACTCAAAGCATTTGTCCCTCATGCACAAGCCGAACGATATCAAGTACGTGGCCGTGGCGGGCAACATCGGTGCCGGCAAAACGACGCTCTGCACCATGCTCGGCAAATACTACGGCTGGGAGGTGTATTACGAATCTGCCGACGACAACCCATACCTCAACGACTTTTACTACGACATGAGGCGCTGGGCGTTCAACCTGCAGATCTATTTCCTGCACAGCCGCTACCAGCAAATCCTCAAAATCATCAATGGTGATCGCACCGTCATCCAGGATCGCACCATCTACGAAGATGCCTACATCTTTGCTCCGAACCTCTACGAAAAAGGGCTCATGAGCAAGCGCGATTTCGAAAGCTACCAGGCCCTCTTCCGCACGATGACTTCACAGGTGCAGCCGCCCGACCTGCTCATCTACCTGCGCGCCAGCATCCCTACCCTGGTCGCCCACATCCAGACGCGCGGCCGCGACTACGAAGGCAACATGAGCCTGGACTACCTCAAGGGCCTCAACCAACGCTACGAAAACTGGATCGCCAACTACAAGGAAGGCCCCCTGCTCATCCTCAACGCCGACGAGCTGGACTTCGAAAACAATCCGGAAGACTTGGGCAAAGTGATCGAAATGGTGGACCGCGAGATTCACGGGCTGTTCGCCTGAACGGGGCGAGGCGTGCATGTTTCGGGGAACAACCCGGGCTTGCGAACCGTTCGTTTTACTGAAAGCCTGAAATCTGCATGTCATGACTTTTCCTGAAGGCAGTCGCGTCCTCGTGCGCGCCACGGGTGCCAGAGGCACCGTCACGGGACATGTGGCGCCGGGTATTGCACGCGTGCGCCTCGACCAGGGAATGGAGATCCGGATCCAGGAATCGCAACTGGAATCGGCAGAAGCCACATCGGTGAGCCAGCCAAAAGGGACGGGCCTTTGGCTGGGGTTCGTGCCCGAGTTTGGCACTCAGGCATGGCCTGACTACTACGTGATGCACCTGATCAACGATACGGGCCAGGCGCTGGACTTCAGGATTGTGCTGCTCATCGCAGGGGAAGAAGATACCGTTTGGGAAGATCGCGTGGATGCCTTCCGGACGCATCGCCTGGGCAAGCTTTACTACGACGAGCTCAATGAAGGTCCGGCCTTTTCCTGTCGCTTCTGGCGCAGCACCACGGCCGGTCCCGAGGCTTCCCGTCCCCTTCAAATGAAGTTGCGTCCGTCCACTTTTTTCAAAAAAACGGGCACCCTGCCCCTCCTCCAACGCGAAGGACATGTGCTGGAGTTGCGGGTCGATTTTGGCGAAAGCCGGAAAGAAGACCTGCGCCAGTACACGCGCCAGCATGCCCTGTCGCCGCGCCAGCGCCGGATCGCGGAAGAGCTGTACAGCGACTTCGAAACCGTACCCGACCCGCGCGATCTGGCCTTCTTCGAGCCCGAGATTGACCTGCACATCGAGAAGCTCACGCCCGACTACAAGAAGATGAGCAATGCCGAAATCCTGCGGCTACAACTGTCGCACATGGAAGCTTTTCTCGAAAAAGCCATCCGATTGGGCATAGAACGGGTTTTCCTCATCCATGGCGTAGGTAAAGGTCGCTTGCGCGACGAGATTGCCACCCGACTCATCCAGCACCCACATGTGGTCACCTTTCGCAACGAGTACCACCCGCGCTATGGCATGGGGGCCACCGAGGTGATTCTCAAAAAAGAAGACGCTTGACACCGCCGGTCAAGGGCGTCATTTGGCGAAAGCCGAAGGGTGGAATCGGTCGGATAGGTGTAAGTGGCCGAATGGGTAATACTTGCCATCACGCACTTTGCGCTCGGGCATCCCTTCGCCCGGTCTTACTGCCACTCCATCCCTTGCAGGGAAAGTCCCAAACAGTTGGTAGGGAGAAGCCCCCACCCTACTGCTCGCGGCTGCGGAAACCGATGCGCTTGGGTGTGAAGACGGAATTGTCCTTGTTGGGTTCGAACTCCTGTACGTCTTCGAGGGTCAGCTCAACGCTCGAGACTTGCTCGCGCTCCTCGGGTGTGAGCTGGGCGAGCCGCAAGTTGTGCCGCTTGACGATCTCGTCGACGATGGTGCGCACCGTGCGGGCGTTGCCGAAGTACTTGTCGCGCACCTCATACAACCAGTTGAGATAGGTCGCGAGATGCTCCTTTGCCTGTGGCGAGAGGACGAGCCCCTGTTCCTCGATCATGCTGATGGCGATTTCCATCAACTCTGAGGGGGTGTAATCTTCGAATTGCAACACCTTGTCGAAGCGCGAGCTGAGGCCCGGGTTGGCCTTGAGGAAGGCGTCCATATTTTCGGGATAGCCGGCGACGAAGACGAAAAACTCGCCGCGGTGGTCTTCCATGCGCTTGAGAATGGTCTGGATGGCTTCGTCGCCGAAGTCATGACCCAGGCTGGAGCGGGCGGTCAGGGCATAAGCCTCGTCGATGAACAACACCCCACCCATGGCTTCGTCGAGCTTGTCGGCCGTTTTGATGGCTGTTTGCCCCACGTATCCGGCCACCAGGCCCTGCCGGTCGGTCTCTACCATGTGGCCGCGCTCGAGCAAACCCAGCGCCTTGTAAATTTTGGTGAGGATGCGGGCGACGGTCGTCTTGCCCGTACCCGGATTGCCCACGAACACGGTGTGTAGTGAGAAACTGTTGAGCACATCGCGGCCGCTGGCCCGGAAGTAGCGCACCAGATGCACCATCTCACGGATCTGCTCCTTGACCTTGGTCAGGCCAACCAGGCGGTTCAACTCGTCGAGGGAGGCCTGCAGCAGCCCCTCGTCGATGGGGATGGCCGGCAGGGAGCGCTTCAACTTGATCTCGATGCGTTCGACGTCTTCGAGCCGGATGGTGGAGATGGTTTCCTCGTCCAGCTCCTCGTGGTTGTCCATCTCCATGATGCGCAGGCCCAGGTTGATCTTGGCCTTTTCGATAATGTCGAACACGAAACGCGCATTGCCAAACGAGCGATCCCTGTTGCGATAGGCTTCGAGGATGATTTCATCGATTTTGGCCTTGGCTTGGGGGGTGAGGCGTACCTGCATTTCGCGGCAGGCGTATTCTGCGATTTGCGAGAGCTCCTGCGGCAGATAATCCGAAAACTCGAACTTCAGCTTGAAGCGCGACTTGAGGCCCGGATTGGAATCGAGGAATTGTTGCATTTCCTTCGGATACCCGGCTACGATGACCGCAAGGTCGCCCTTGCCGTTGGACATTTCCTTGACCAGGATCTCGATCACCTCACGGCCAAAATCCTTGGTGTCGTCCTGCGAACGCGCCAGTGAGTAGGCTTCGTCGATGAACAGCACGCCGCCGCGGGCCTTTTCGATGGCTTCCTTGACCTTGGGCGCCGTTTGTCCGATGTACTCGCCTACGAGGTCCACCCGATCCACTTCGTGTACGTGGCCACGAGACAACAGCCCCATCTTTTTGTAGAGGCGCCCCATCATTTTGGCCACGGTCGTCTTGCCGGTGCCCGGGTTGCCGATAAAGATCGAATGCACATTGGTAAAGTCCGGCTCCTGGATGCCCTTGCGGCGGCGCAACTGCAAAAAGCGGATGTACTGTGCGTGCTCGCGCACCTGTTTTTTGATGTCTTCAAGGCCAATGAGGGCCTCGAGCTCCTGCATGACTTCCTCGAAAGAGTGGTTGAGGTCTTTATGAACCTCGACAAAAGTACCGGGCTTGCGGCTCGGAATCCAGATTTCCGGCCTGCCCTGCTCGATGTTGTCGCCTACCTCAAAGGGAGCCACGGCGATGAGGTGGTCCATGAAAATCAGCTCGCAGGTGTACTTGCCCGGCCGCCAACTGCCCTTGGCATTCGAGCCCCAGCCGGCCGTCAGGTGGATGTATTCATCGTCCTGCTCCACTTCCACTACCTTGTTGACTTGCCCTTTCAGCTCGCGAGCTTCATTGAAAAACTTGATGACAAATTCCCCTTTCCACGGCCGCGTGGGCAGATTGTTCCTGAGCGTGACATCGGCATAGATGTACCGGGTCGATTCGGACTCGAAGGCCACACAATGCACCGGCCCATCCAGCGCCTCGAATTCGCTGGCCTCCTCTTCCTCCTCTTCTTCCAGCGCCCCTTCGTACAGCAGGAATCGTTCGAGATCCACCAACGTGAACAGAGGTTGGGCATCCTTACCAAAATCTTCTACGAAAAAGGGGCGCGTCCCCAACAGTTGCCCGTCGGCCCAAGCTTCCCAATAATAGGCGCCGCGTTGCCAGAAGCGCCCCGGTTCCTTGTTGCCCCAGCCTTCGCGCACATACAGTACCTGATCGCGGCCGCTCACCTTGCGGCGGATGTCCAGTGAGGCTATTTCCTTGGGGCCTGCGGCCTCCTCCCTAAAACAACGGAGGAGCACCGGACATTCCCAGTCGGTTCGTTCGAAAAGCAGATTGTAGAGCGACAGTTCCGCGTAAATGAACGAAACATCCCACCTGTGAAATACCTGGCGGTATTTCTTCTTGTTTTCTGCCAACCAGTCGGTGCTGGCATACACCTTCAGATCTCGAAACCTGAAACGCGGCTTGTCGTGCTTGTTATTTTCTGTTGCTGCCATCCCGGCATTTTGGTCTGTTGCTTGCGCAAAACAGCGAATCGCATCCTATCGTTCGCCTGCAAAATAAGCCCACTTTACTTGCCTGTCAATCCTCCTCGACCGTGGCTCTGGAAACTTCCACCGTTGACGCCTCGCCATCAATATTTTCAATGCCCTCTTTTTTCCTGACCCAAAGTGAAAGGCCAATCCCTATGGCCAGTACCCCCAGGACGATAGCCAGCGAAATCCAGTCGGGCAAAGCTACGTGATGGGAAATGAGCATTTTCACCCCTACCCAGCCCAAAACGACCACAAGACTCTGTTTCAAATACGCCAGGCGATCCATGAACGCTGCCAGCACGAAATAAAGGGATCGAAGCCCGAGGATCGCAAAGATGTTTGAAGAAAACACCAGGAAGGGATCCGTAGTGATTGCAAAGATGGCAGGTACCGAGTCGAAGGCGAACATCACATCCGTCGTTTCGATGACCATCAGTGCCACGAACAGCGGTGTGGCTGCCCACACGTGTCCTCTTTTTATGAAAAACTTTTCGCCGTGCAGCCTTCTGGTCACGGGCAACCACTTCCTTATTACCCGAATCACGGGGTTGTACTCCGGTGCTACCGACTCTTCATCGGACTTCCACATTTTCCAGGCCGACCACAGCAAGACCAACCCGAAGACGTACACCATGAACTGGAACTTGTGAATCAACCACACGCCTGCCCCGATGAACAATCCGCGAAATACGATAGCACCAAGAATACCCCAGAACAGTACCCGGTGCTGGTATCGCGGCGGAATGGCGAAGTAATTGAATATGACAGCAATGACAAACACATTGTCCAGACTCAACGACCACTCGATGAGGTAGCCGGTGAAATACTTGATCATGGCTTCCTTGCCGGTATGCGGTTCCCCCACGTGCAAACCGATGCCCTGAAAATGCGATTCGTAGGCCCAGTAGACGAAGCCGCCAAACGCCACCGACAATGCTACCCAGAACAAGGTCCACCGGATGGATTCCTTCAGGGTAATCTTGTGCGGTTCCCTGTTCAGAACGTACAAGTCCAACGCCAGAAGCAGGCATACGAAAACGATGAATCCCAACCAGATCATTTCAATCGGATGAATGGTGCTGTGCTATAAACAACCAGAGAGGCTCAAAGGTCGGGCTTTCAAAAAAAACCCCCTCCCGATCTGCACCGGGAAGAGGCTATCCCAAAAACCGATTACATCTTTATGAAATGCACACAGGGTGCATTGGTTCAATTCAATCGCGTAGCACTCACAGAATTCCCTGCCGGGAAAGACGGGTTTTCATGAGATAATAATTTGTCGCATACAACAATTGCAAAGGTAACTGTCGGAAGGTAGAATGTACATACCTGAAAACGGGTATTTTCCCTGCCCTGCACGGACTTTTTCCCCTTTTGTGACAACATCAATTTCCTTTTCATGCTGCCCCGCCAACAAGATGCGGGCCCCTGACCGCAGTCGGGGGCCCGCATACCCTGTGGTTTCATTCGATCATTCTCCCAGTACGATCATTTTGCGCGATGCCGAGTGGGTCGGCGTTTCCAGTCGGTAGTACAGGACACCTGCAACAGGCAGATCGTGACGCGAGAGGATGATTTCGTTATACCCCTTCCGGAAATCGCCCTCGATCACCTGCAGCACCTTGCCCGTGACATCCGAGATGGTCAGAGTTGCATGTGCCGACTCGGGCAGTGTAAAGCCAATCACGGTACGGTCGCCAAAGGGGTTCGGCGTATTCTGGTACAATGCGAAGTCGGGGCCGCTGACCGCGGTGCCGAAGTCGATGGCTACATCGAGCAGGTTGCCCTCGGCGTCCCAGGCTTCGGCCGGCGTCAGTGCCGAGCTGAGCGAGAGGGCTTCGCTGAGCTTCACGGCCTTGCTGGCCCGTACCACGAGGGTGAAGAGCAGCTCGTCGTCGGCAAAGCGCTCGCTGCCGTTCCAGCTCGTGGTGATGAGCCCTTCATCGGCGTAGCGCATGCCGAAGTATTGCTCGCCCACGGCGCCGCCTTTCAGCTCGACCAGCTCGAGGGCCTCCTGATCGAAGGCCAGCGTGAACTGGTAGCCGACAGCCGCAAAGTCACGGGCGCGGAAGGCCACTTCCACTGCGTCGCCGGCCTCGAGCTGCTGATCCTCGACCCGGAAGTAGAGCATGCCCGTCGAGC
>WFYJ01000073.1 GCA_015490175.1 Saprospiraceae bacterium
GGCATGGCAAAAAATACCTGGCTACCAACTTTGCCATCCTGACCTTGCTGGCATTTGCTGTAGACCAGATTGCCCAGCACCTGGATACGGAATTCCAACAAGCTCGGCAAGTCTTCGGGTCGCGAAAACTTCTTTGGGAAAGGATCAAAGGAATCGAAGAATGAGGCTACTGAAAAAAGTCCGTGACGGCCCCGAAAGTCGGGGTAACGCGTGACGCGTGTTCACTATAGATAACATGTTGATTTAAAATAAAAAAATACATCGCGAATCATTGCGTCTTAGCGTCCCCGACTGGCGTCGGGACAAGCTGTTGCGTGAGATTTTGGGTTTTTTCAGGGGCCTCAAAACTGCGTTCAAACTGCGCCCCTCTGCGTCTGAAAGCTGCGGCTGCTATGAGTGAGGAAGCGAGGAAGCGAGGAAGCGAGGATTTGATAAAATCCTGATAGTCAACAATTAAAACTTTAAGCCTTAAACCCTAAACTCTCAACCCTCATTATCCCGTTTCAACTCAAAAGCCATGGACAGATGGAGAAGGCTCAACGGCGAACGCATCGAACAACCTTTGGTCGAAGCCGTTGAGCGCGCCATTGTGCGCGAGCAAGCCGCGGGCCATCGCCTCAAGGTGTGCATCGGCACCGACTCGCAGGTGCGTGCCAGCGGTATCGAGTTTGCCACCGTCATCGTGTTTTTGCGCGAGAAGAAAGGCGGCTTCATGTTCATCCGCAACGAACGCACCGATCGCACGATGGGCATCCGCGAGCGCATGATCACCGAAGTGGGCAAGTCGGTCGAGGTGGCCTACGCCCTGTGCGACCTGCTCGACCGCTACGACGTGGCCCTCGAGGTGCATGCCGACATCAACACCGACCCCACTTTCCAGTCGAATCAGGCGCTGAAGGAAGCCATGGGCTACATCCTCAGCATGGGCTTCGTGTTCAAGGCCAAGCCCGACGCCTTCGCCAGCTCGTGCTGCGCCGACAAGGTGGTGTGAGCCGCATTACACGACCTGACTGAACAGTTGCCCTTGTGGCCGGCGCGCCCAGTAGCGCGCATCGAGCGCCAGACAGATATTGCGCAGGAAGGGGCGGCCCTGTGGCGTGACCCGCAGCCGGCCGCCCCTTTCGGTTTCTTCGATCACGACCAGGCCGTCGGCCACCAGCTCCTCCATGCGGGCCAGCCCTTCGAACAGGGCCGCGCACATATCGCTCTGGTCGTGCCATTCCGTCTCCATCGCACACATGATGTTGAGGATGTGGCGGCGCAGCACCAGATCGTCCCACGACAGCAGATGCCCTCGCATGATCGGGAATTCGCCCCGGCGCACGCGCCCCTGCCAGTCTTCCACGTGCTTTTCGTTTTGCATGAAGGCCGTCCAGGTGTCGCCGATGGCCGAGGCGCCCAACCCGATAGACAGGCGCGTGTACAGCGGCGTGTAGCCCATGAAGTTGCGGTGCAGCGTGCCCTGACTCATGGCCCGGTACAGCGTATCGGACTTGCGCGCAAAGTGGTCCATTCCGATTTCGGCGTAGCCTGCGGCCTCGAGCAGTCGGCGGCCCAGCTCGTAGAGCTTTCTTTTTTCCTTGCCTTTCGGCAAATCGGCCTCGGAGTAGGCGCGCTGGCTCGGCTTGATCCAGGGCACGTGGGCATAGCTGTAAAAAGCCAGCCGCTCGGGTTGCCACTCGGCCACGAACGCCATGTCGCGCCGGATGTGCGCTTCCGTCTGGCGGGGCAGGCCGAAGATCAGGTCGTAGTTGATGGACGTGTAGCCCAGCTCCCGCGCCTGACGCGTCACGCGCTCCACGTCCTCGATGGTCTGCCGGCGGTTGATGAGGGCGAGGATTTCGTCGTCGAGGTCCTGCACGCCGATGCTGAGCCGGCGAAAGCCCAGCTCATGGAGTGTGGCCAGATGCTCGGGCGTAGTGCTGTTGGGGTGGGCCTCAAACCCGAATTCGCGACGCGCCGACACGTCGGCTCGCTCGAGGATGCCCTCGATGAGGCGACGCAACTGCCGGGGCGAGAAGAACGTAGGCGTGCCACCTCCCAGATGAATCTCGCGAATGACCGGACGAGCGGGCAGGATCCGGCAATACAGCTCCCACTCGCGCAGCAGGTCATCTACATAGGGCCCTTCCACGGCATGGTTGCGCGTGATGCGCTTGTTGCAGCCGCAATAGGTGCACAGCCGCTCGCAATACGGCAGATGGATGTACAGGCTGATCTCGTCGTTTTGCCGAAAGGCATCCTGCACTGCTCCGATCCATTCGGCCTGTGTCGGCGGCTCGGCCTGCCAGTACGGCACGGTGGGATAGCTGGTGTAGCGCGGTGCCGGCACGTTGTATTTGTCCAGAAGGTTTACGGCCATGTCGTCCTGTTTTTTGCTTGCGCAAAATCCCGGACAAAGATTCGGCGCGTACCGACATGGCTTGTCGGATGAGCGTCAAAATACCGGCTGACCTTTGTCAATATACCCAACGCAATTCGGCTCGGGAGTTTCTGACGATAGTCAATGGTCAATGGACGATGGACGTTTTTTGATGGAGCAATCGAGGAACCGAAGAACCGAGGATTTGACAAAAAACTGATAATAAACAAGAAAAACTTTAAACTTGAGCCTGCTGAAAAAAGTCCGTAACAACCCCGACTTTGGTCGGAGCAAGCTGTGACGCGTGACGACGTGACGCGTGACGACGTGACGCGTGACGACGTGACATTATAAATAACAAACTGATTTAAAACAAAAAACACATTACAAATCGTTGCATTCCCGAATTGAGTCGGGACGGGCTTTCCGACAAGTCGGAACAGGTTTCCGAAGACTCGGAACAAGTTTCCGAAGACTCGGAACAAGTTTTGCGTGAGATTTTGGGTTTTTTCAGGGGCCTCAAACTTTAAAC
>WFYJ01000074.1 GCA_015490175.1 Saprospiraceae bacterium
GATATGCAGCGCCTTGAAAAACAGTAGCCAACCCATAGCAGTGTGGTGTTTGCCCCTCGCACCTCCATGCCCGCTTCAAAGTGGTTCGCAAAATCCTCTGGCAGGATCGGTCAAATCGGTTGAATCGGTTCAATCAGCCGCGGCGGACGCGCTGCCGGGCATCCCTACCTGCCGGCGGACGCACTGCCGTGCGCCCCTACCGGGCGTTTCAACCTCAATCTCTCCGTCTCCGTCTCTCCATCTCTCTGTCTCTCCATCACTCCGTCACTCCGTCACACCGTCTCTCCGTCACCCTATCACTTCCCGTAGGGTATTTCCTTTTTGGACAGAATGCGGGTATATCGCTTGGGGTGCAGGCGCAGGTCTTCGAGCAGGAGGGAGGCCTGGCGCGAGGCTTCTTTCAGCTCGTCGTAGAGGGCAGGGTCGGCAGCCAGCTTGCCCAGGGTGCCCTGTCCGTTGTTGATGTTTTGCAAGAGCGTGTTCAGGTTGTTGACGGCCTGCTGCACGTCGGTGAGGGCGGCCTGGAAGCCGGCGAGGGCGTCGTTGGCCTGGCCGACGGTCTTGCCCAGGTCGGCCTCTTTGAGCTGCCGGCTGAGGGCCGCCAGGTTGCTCAGGCTCTGCTGCAGATCGGCCTGGCTGGCCTTGAGTGCTTCGGTCAGGCTGTGTGCGTTGTCGAGCGTGCCCGTAATGGAAGCCGACGAGCGCGCCAGCATGCCGTCGAGGCGGCCGGTGAGCGCGCGCAGGTTGGCTGCCGTCTGCGCGAGATCGGCCATGGGCCCTTCCTCACCGGCCACCTGCCCCGTGAGCGTGTCGATCAGGCTGGTGAGGCCCGAGCTCAGCAGCTCAAGGTACTGCTTTACCTCGTCCTGGGGCAGCATGGAGGCGAGCACTCCTTTGCTTTCGGCCCTGATGTAGTCGCCGCTCTTGAGGCAGTCGTCGCCCGAGCAGGTGCCTTCGAATTTCAGCACGATGGCTTTGCCGCCCATGGGGTTGTAAGTGATGAGCTCGGCCACGGCGTCTTTGGGCAACTTGATGTTTTTGTCGATGTCGAGCACGACGACGATCTTCTTGATGTCGTCGGGTTTCTGGTACAGGTTGGTGACCAGGCCGACCTGAAAGCCGTGCAGCCATACGGGTGCCGAAGGCTGCAAGCCGTTGACGTCGTCATAAACGGCATAGAGGATGAGAGATCGGGAAAGGACGTTCTGGCCGTTCAGATACTTGTAGCCGATGATGCCAATGGCGATGGATATGACGGCCAACAATCCGATTTTCGTTTCTCTGCGCATTGCTTTTCAGTTTCTTGAGGGACGAGGCTGTCCAGATTCGGGCCCAAAAGTAAGACTTCCTCCGTTTAGGGGCGGGAACAGGCGTCGCCGGGCAGGGCAAATGTCCGTGGCCGGGCAGGTGGTCGTGCCAAAAGGGAAGTTGTCTGTTGCGACGGCGGCTCCGGCTTTCGCCAAATGCCTTTACTTTGCAGGCGCGGCCATTGGCCACAATGCTGGGCTGCATATTGCGGGTTTCTGAAAACGAACGACCATGTCGATCCACAAGGAAGTGAAGCGGGTGACGACCCACGTGTTGCAGGCGATGAAGGCGCGAGGTGAGAAGATCACCATGCTGACGGCATACGACTATTCGATGGCGCGCATTCTCGACGAGGCAGGTGTGGATGTATTGCTCGTGGGCGATTCGGCCTCGAACGTGATGGCGGGCCACGAGACGACGCTCCCCATCACGCTCGATCAGATGATCTATCACGCCTCGTCGGTAGTGCGTGCCGTCAGGCGCGCGCTCGTCGTGGTGGACATGCCCTTTGGCTCCTACCAGGGCAACTCGCGCAAAGCGCTCGAGTCGGCCATCCGCATCATGAAGGAGTCGGGCGCGCATGCCGTCAAGCTGGAAGGCGGGTCGGAGATCGCCGAGTCGGTGGCCCGCATCCTGTCGGCCGGCGTGCCCGTGATGGGGCACCTGGGCCTGACGCCCCAGTCGATTTACAAGTTCGGCACCTACAAGGTGCGCGCCCGCGAGGAAGAAGAGGCGGAAAAGCTGAAGCAAGACGCGCAGTTGCTCGAAGAGCTGGGCTGCTTTGCCCTGGTGCTCGAAAAAATTCCTGCGGCCCTGGGCAAAGAGGTATCGGAGCGCCTGCACATTCCCACCATCGGCATCGGCGCGGGGCGCCATACCGACGGACAGGTGCTGGTGACCCACGACCTTTTGGGCATCACCAAGGACTTCCAGCCGCGCTTCCTGCGTCGCTACCTCGAGCTGTTCGACACCATCAAAGGGGCGACCCAGCAGTACATTCAGGACGTGCGTTCGGGCGACTTCCCCAACGAGAACGAACAATATTGATTCGGTACCTGTCATTCAGGGCAGACGCGGCCGACCGCGCAAGCTGTGTCGGTGCTGCGTCCGAAAGCGGCGGTCTCAATAAATGAGGAATCGAAGGAACCGAAGAACCGAGGATTTGAGCAATGAGCCTGCTGAAAAAAGTCGAAAAATCATTTCAGTTACACAGAGACGCACTGAGAATACACTGATTTTCACAGAGTTGAAAACCCTCAACACTACACGCTCAACCCTCAACGACAGTAAA
>WFYJ01000075.1 GCA_015490175.1 Saprospiraceae bacterium
AGATCATCCACATCGCTTTTGCCATTATTCGCACCGAAAAACCCTATGATGACAATCACATACCAGAAGCCTTCGCAGCTTGAACCAAAATTAACATGTTATGCAAAGAACTTTTTCACATTTCCACTTGGAGGGGATATAGAAAACCTCATCCATTGAAACCGCAGCCTTCGGCAGCAGAAAACGCAGTTTGAAATCAGTTGATCGGGGACACGACCAACTACTGTTTTGCGAAAGCAAAAAGCAAAGGCTGCTCCGTCAGGCAAACTGCTTCCACTTCAGCGGTCCGAAAGTCACCTTGCCGGAAGCCACGTCGTACATGGCACCCACCATGCCGATTTCGCCTTTTTCGTACAGGTCGCGCAACACCTCGCTCTCCTCGAGGATGCGCTTCATGCTGAGCTCGACGTTGGTCTGCGCCACGCGATTGACGAAATCCGCATTTTTCGAGCTGCGCTCCTCGCCCGGGCGAGTGGGAGTGGCCGCTACGGCAGGCTCCAGCGCTTTGAGCATGTCGGTCAGGTTGCCCAGCTCCACACGATCGCAGGCGCCCTTGACCGCTCCGCATGACGTGTGCCCCATCACGACGATGAGCTTCGAACCTGCCACCGCACAGGCAAACTCCATACTGCCCAGGATGTCCTTGTTGACGAAATTGCCGGCGATGCGCGCGTTGAATATGTCACCTATGCCCTGATCGAAGATGATCTCGGTGGGGATACGCGAATCGATGCAGCTCAGCACGATGGCAAAGGGATACTGGCCGGTAGCCGTCTGAGCCACCTGGGCATGCAGGTCGCGGTCGAATCGGTTGTTGGCCAGGAAACGATCATTGCCGGCGCGCAACTGCTCCAACGCATCGGCAGGGGTCATTTGCTTTTGCAACTCGGGAGTCATTTGCAGAGGTTCTGATACATTGATAGCCATAGTCTGACTCATTATGATTGTGGTGAAAAAAGGAAAAG
This sequence comes from Saprospiraceae bacterium, assembly GCA_015490175.1. GTDB lineage: Bacteria > Bacteroidota > Bacteroidia > Chitinophagales > Saprospiraceae > WFYJ01. Next base: position 966 of record WFYJ01000075.1, read on the forward strand.
ACACAGCGAAGGGAAAGTCTTTTCGCCATGTATGTCAAAAACGCTACTGGAAGGAATAGAAAAGATGGTCCGTATCAGCACTCGGGCGGCGGGGTCAACACATCCGGATGATGGAGCGGGGACATTAACACTTCCACGAAGGGACGAAGGAGCGGAACGCGCCAGACACGTGCGCTCTTTTCCATCAGGATCGGGATCGGGATCTTGGCATCCTGCTGTTTGTCTTTCTTGTGAGGGGCTTCCAAAGGCTCGTTATCGCCTTTTTCGAGCGGCGAGACGAGATGCAGGTCGTCACTGCAGGCCGCCGCCATCCAGAAGTCCACGCCTGCGCCCGACCACAACACGCCCACGATGGCCGTCAGGGCCACCACATACAGGGCTTTGCGCGGCATAAGATTGGAAAGGCGCAGCATGAGCGCAGATTGTTTTTCTCGAACGGCAAATATAACGCGCCCCGTATTGGCGGCAATCAAGAAGACGATTACCCAACGTCTTCACAGCAAAAGAGTTTGCCGAAAGGCCCTACCGGAAGGAGAAAAAATCCCGAGCCGGGGCAGCTCGGGACAGGCGGAGATCACCCATGGCTTTCCGCTATCCGGAAGTTTCGAATGGTGGTCAGGGAGCAGCCAGAAGCTCTTTTTCCAGGGCCTCCGCTTTGGGAAACAGGAGGTTGTTCTCCAGGTGTACGTGCAGGTGCAGGTCGCGCTCGAATTCGTCGAGCAGTTGATACAGCACGCGCCAGGTGTTGCACGCATACTCGGGCGGCGTGAAGTCATTGGTCAGCGTGCGCATCTGTTTCATCAGCTCGCCGGCGTGGTCGTGCTCGTGCCGCATGACGCTCAAAGGGTTTTGCACCGAGCCAAAAGGCGGCGGCACCAGTTCTGCCTCCCCTTTGCGGGCCCGCACCAACTGCCGCACGTAAGGGAACAGGACGCGCTCTTCTTTCAGCAGGTGCTGTTCCAGCTCATTGGCCAGCTCCTCGACCATGCGCGCCAGTCGGATCACCTCGGGATGGGCATGGCCGTGCACCCTGGCCACCTTTTCGCTGTATTGCCGCAACATGGGCAGCTTGTCGCGCACGTAGGTGTGGTGACGCTCCTCGATGTAGTCGGCCAGCAGCGATGCCGACCAGCTCCGGAAGTCGGGACTGCCTTCCGCTTTTTCCGAAAGGGCGGCTTCCAGTTCGGCCTGCAGGCGCGCCGGATCAATGCCCTTGCGGGCACACACTTCGGCCACCCGGGCCTGACCACCACAGCAGAAATCAATGCCGTAGCGCCGGAACACCTCGGCCGCGCGGTAATGCTCGCTGACGATCTCGGCAACGGTCTGTTCTTGCAGATTCAGTTTCATGAGTCGGGAGTTTGGATTGACAATGGACGATGGACGATGGTCCATGGTCTATGGACATTTTTGATCGAGCAATCGAGGAACCGAGGATTTGAGCAAAGAGGCCTGCTGAAAAAAATAGAAAAGGTGTTCAGTTACACAGAGAGCCACTGAGTATACACTGATTTTCACAGAGTTGTAAACACTCAACCCTACACCCTCAACCCTCAACCAGGCCAAAAACTGCGCGCAAACTGCGTTTATCTGCGGCGGAAAGCTGCGGTTTCTGGCTGAGGAACCGAAGAACCGACAGTTTGACAAAATACTGGTATTCAACAAGAAAAACTTTAAACTTTAAACTCTAAACTCTAAACTCTAACAACCCTCAGCCCTCCTCAGAAATCTTTCTTCTCTGCCACCATGCGGATGGCGCCCAGCGGCCCCAGTACCCAGAGCAGCAGCACCGCCGCCGCCACGAGGCTGCCCAGCCCCGTGCCCAGAAACTTGCGGAACACCGCCCCCGTGAAGCCCATCAGGGCGGCCACGTCGAGCTTGAGCATAATGAGGATGCGCGACAGGTCTATGGGGTTGAACAGGGAAGCGCCCAGCGCAAACTTCTCGAGCGGATAGTCGCGCAGCAGGGCCAGGGCCAGCAGCAGGGCGCCGTCGTAGGCCACGGCAAACAGCAACCACACGAGAATGGCCAGGCCAAAGCCTCGGATGCGGTTGTCGTTGCGCAGCGCGATGAAGAAGGCCATGCCGCTGAAGATGAAGGTGAGCACCACGCCTGCCCCCAGCAACAGCAGAAACTGCCCGACCAGCGCCGATGCCGCCAGCCCATACAGCAGGAACGGCACGCCTACGCCCAATAGCAACGCCAGCGCCATGGAGCCGGCCAGGCCTGCGTACTGCCCGAGGAATATGTCGCGGCGGGGCAGCGGCAGGGCCAGCAGCAGCTCGGTGAACTCGCGCGAGTTGTAGTAGTACATCACGCCGAACATGGTGGCGATCAGGGGCACGAGCACCAGTACCACGTTCATGAGGCTGACGAGCACCTTCTGCAGGTCGCCGCTCAGCCAGAACAGGCCGAAGGTGAACAACAGGTAAAAGCCGAAATAGAACAGCAGCGAGCGGCTGCGCAGCAGATCGTAGAGCGTGTATTTGAGGATTTTACCCATGGCATCAGCATTTTGAGGGTTCAGAAACAGGCGCACCTGCTTGCATACCTGAGGAAGCATGGCCGTTTTGCAGCAGCAGGCTCGCGATGGCCCGTTCTACCGAGGCAGCGTCGAAGGCAGCCTTGAGGGCGGCCACGCTGTCGCGAAAACGCACCTGACCGTCGAGCAGGAAGACCACCTCGTCGGCCAGATCTTCCACCAGCGACATGATGTGGGTGGTGAGCAGGATGATCTTGCCGGCCGCGCGCGCCTCTTCGAGCATTTCCTTGAGCCGGATGATGGCCACCGGGTCGAGGCCGGCCGTCGGCTCGTCGAGGATGAGGATGGGGTTGTCGTACATGAAGGCCAGCACCAGGTTGACCTTCTGCCGCGTGCCGCCCGAGAGGGTGCCCAGCGGCTTGTCGAGCCAGGGTTCCAGGCCAAAGCGGTGGATCAACGGCTCGGGCCGGCCGGGGCGCTTGTGCAAATCCTGCACCATGGCGATCAGCTCGTGCACCCGCAGATTCTCGGGAAAACGGGCAATCTGAGGCAGGTAGCTGATGCGGTCGCGATAGGAGTGCTGCCGGCGGATGTCCCGGCCAAAGACCTCGATGCGCCCGCTGTCGGGCAGCACCATCCCCAGGATGCTCTTGATGAGCGTCGTTTTGCCCGAACCGTTGGGCCCGAGGATGGCCGAGATGGTGCCCCCCTGGTCGAAGCAGCAGTCAATGCCTTTGAGCACCCCGAGGCGGCCAAATGATTTGTTCAGATTGTGAATGGCGATCATCTCTTCAGGTTTTTCATGGCCAAATCGGTCAAATCGGTGGAATCGGTCAAACCGGTGGAATCGGGCAAACCGGTGGAATCGGGCAAACCGGTGGAATCGGGCAAACCGACCCACCCGCACTTTTCACTCTTCACTCCTCTCTCCTCACTCCTCTCTCCTCTCTCCATCGCTCCATCACTCCATCACTCCATCGCTCCAATTGGCGGCGTTCACGTGGTCGGCCACATCAGCGGGCGCCGATCCTCGACGGTGGCGGGCGTGAGCACCGGGCTTACCTTTTCGGAAAAATTCAGAATATCGATGAACAGGCTGCGCAGCAGCACCACGGCTTCGGGCGTTTCCTG
>WFYJ01000076.1 GCA_015490175.1 Saprospiraceae bacterium
GCCGTCAACGATCAGGAAGTGAAGTCGTCGCCCGAGCTGCAGGAACTCATCGCGCGCCATCGCCCGGGCGACAAGGTGCGCATCAAAGTCAACCGCTTCGGCAAGGAGCTCACCTTCGACGTGACGCTGCGCAACCGTCAGGGCGACCTCGGGCTGGTGTCGCGCGCGCAGGACGACGTGCTGCAGGTGCTCGGCGTCGAGCTCGAAGCCATTGACAGAGACCTGGCGCGCAAGCTCGACATCCCGGGCGGCGTGCGCGTCAAGAAGCTGTACCCGGGCAGGATCCGCAAGTACACCGACATGCGCGAGGGCTTCATCATCACCAAAATTGACGACAAACCCGTCAAGAGCGTGGATGACGTGGTGAAGGCCCTCGAAGACAAGAAAGGCGGCGTACTGATCGAAGGAGTGTACGAAGACCTGCCGGGCACCTACTACTACGCTTTCGGCATGTAAGTGCCACTTGCGGATGTTTACGGCTTTCGCCAAAAAACGCAGCCCTGGCGCCTTGGCGCCAGGGCTGTTTCGCTATTGGGGGACGGCCGATGGCCGGATATCATTTTGGCGAAAGCCGCACCACGGGGCAAATGATCTCTTCGAGCGAGATGCCTCCGTGCTGGAAGGTGTTTTTGTAGTAGTTGTGGTAGTAGTTGTAGTTGTTGGGGTAGAGGAAGAAGATGTCTTCCCTGGCAAAGATGTAGGTCGAGCTGACGTTGGGCCGGGGCAGGCCGGCCTTTTCCGGATCGCGCACCTCGAAGACGTCCTTGCGGTCGTACTTGAGGTTGCGGCCCAGCTTGTAGCGCAGGTTGGTCGTGGTTTCGCGGTCGCCCACCACGCGCGAGGGCGTCTGCACGCGGATGGTGCCGTGGTCGGTGGTGATGATGAGCTGCACGTCGCGCTCGGCCATGCGCTTGAGGGCCGCCCACAGGGGCGAGTTGGCGAACCACGAGCGGGTGAGCGAGCGATAGGCGCGCTCGTCGCCGGCCAGCTCCTTGAGTACCTCCATCTCGGTACGGGCGTGCGACAGCATGTCGATGAAGTTGTACACGATGACCGTCAGGTCGTTGTGCAGGTAGTTGAGGGCGTTGTCGAGCAGGTCTTTGGCGTGCGACACGTTGGTCACCTTGACGTACTCGGCCTTGACGGGCTTGCGCAACACGCGTTTGAGGTGTTCCTGCAGCAATTGCGCCTCGTAGAGGTTCTTGCCGCCCTCCTCCATGTCGTTTTTCCACCACTGGCTGTAGTGGCGCGCGATCTCGACCGGCAGCATGCCGGCAAAGATGGCATTGCGGCTGTACTGGGTGCTGGTAGGCAGGATGGAGAAGAACCAGTCTTCTTCGTCTTTGCGGTACAGCTCGCCCAGCATGGGTTCGATGACGCGCCACTGGTCGTAGCGCAGGTTGTCGAGCAGTACCATGACCGTGGGGCGCTCGCCCAGCCAGGGAAACACCTTCTCGCGCAAGAGGCGGTGCGACATGAGGGGCGCGGCCTCGGGCTCGGCGATCCAGTCGAGGTAGTTGCGGGAGACGAACTTGCTGAACTCGATGTTGGCCTCGCGCTTCTGCATGGCGATGATGTCGGCCATGGCTTCGCTTTCCGATTCGTCGAGGCGGATCTCCCAGCCGATGAGCTTGCGATAGACTTCCACCCACTGCTCGGTGTCCAGGCCGCTATTGATCTCCATCATGAGCTGGCGAAACTCCTGCTGGTAGCTGGTGGTCGTCTTTTCGCGCACCAGGCGCTTGTTGTCAATGATCTTTTTGAGGGTCAGCAGGATCTGGTTGGGGTTGACGGGCTTGATGAGGTAATCGCTGATCTGGGCGCCGAGCGCCTCTTCCATCACGTGCTCGGCTTCGTTCTTGGTGATCATGACCACGGGCAGGTGCGGGTGGTCGGCCTTGATGCGCTCGAGCGTCTCCAGGCCCGTCAGGCCCGGCATGCTCTCGTCGAGGAAGACCACGTCGAAGGCTCGCTCCGACACCTCATCGAGAGCGTCGTGGCCATTGGTCACAGTCACTACCTCGTAGCCCTTCTTTTCCAGAAAAAGCAGTTGGGGCTTCAGCAAATCGATCTCGTCGTCGGCCCAGAGTATGCGAATGTGTTCCATTTGGTGTGTTTGTGGTTTGATTTATACTCGAATCAAAGTGATAAGGAAGTTTAGTGTTTAAAGGTTTAAGGTTTATTGTTTATTGTTTATTGTTTATTGTTGATTCAGTTGATGTTAGGGGGGGTGATGTGCATGTCCATCGCCCATCTGCTTTTTCCTGCAGGCTCGTTCCTCAAATCCTGAGGCTACTGAAAAAAGCCCGTGACGGCCCCGAAAATCAGGGTGACGCCCCCGATGCTCGGGGCAAGCTGTGACGCATAAAATCATAAATAACAAACTGAATTAAAATAAAAAACATATTGCGAATCGTTGCGTTCCCGACTTGAGTCGGGACGGGCTCCCGACTTGTGTCGGAGCCTGCCCCAGTTTACCGGGACAAGCTTTCCGACAAGTCGGAACAAGCTCCGGCTCGCCGGGGGCAAGCTTTCCGACAAGTCGGAACAGATTTTGCGTGAGATTTTGGGTTTTTTCAGTGCGCTCAATCCTCGGTTCCTCACTCATCCAACCGCAGGCTTCGGCCGCAGAAGACGCAGCACCGACGCAGTTTGCGCAGTCGGTCACGCCATGCCCTCCATCACTCCGTCACTTCCTCACTCCATCTCAGAATCGTCCATCGCCATGCCGTTATTGCCTTGCGGCAAAATCTATTCGCCGAAAATCTCAGCCAGCCTGGCTTCGAGGGTGGGCCCGCGCAGGTTGCGGGCGATGATGCGCCCTTCGCGATCGACCAGCACCGTGTGCGGTATGGAGCGCACGCCGTAGAGCCGGGCCACGGCGTTCTGCCAGCCTTTCAGGTCCGACACATGGTGCCAGGTGAGGCCGTCGGCTTCGATGGCCTTGATCCAGCGGTCGCGTTGCCGGTCGAGGCTGACGCCGAGGATGTCGAAGCCTTTGTCCTTGTATTTGTGAAACAGCCGGACGACGTTGGGGTTTTCGCGGCGACAGGGGCCGCACCAGCTCGCCCAGAAGTCAATGAGCACCACCTTGCCGCGCAGGTCGCTGAGGCGCAGCGTGTCGCCTTCGGGCGTGGGCAGGGCGAAGTCGGGGGCTTCGGCCCCGGTGATGAAGCTGGCCATGCTGCGCATCTGCTGCTCGACGAAAGCGGCGGCCCGGGGAAAGTCTTTGCCGTAGCGGTCGAGGAACAGTTGACCGAAATAGAGCGAAGCCGGGTGATTGCGCTGCATGAGTGCCGACAGCAGGCCGCCCAGTGCATAGCGGTGCAGGCCGCCCGTCTCGGGTACCTGCGCCAGGGTGGCCGCCATCCAGTTGCGGATCGAGTCGGGCTGGTAGCCCACGCGCGCCAGCGTCTCGCCGTAGCGGCTGAAGCCTTGGTGCACCCAGGGATAGACGTGCGGCAGCAGCGGATGCGTCCAATCGACGAGTTGGAAATACGCTTTCGCAAAATAGGCCACTTCGTGGGGATACTGCTTGCCGTGGTTGAAATAGCTCAGGTAGGTGTTGAGCCGCGCGATCTGGCCGAAGGCCGGCTGCGTGCGGTCGAGCGAGTCGATGAATGCCAGGCGCACACTGTCGAGCCGTGCCATCTGGCGGATCACCTGCTGGCGGCTTGCTTCATCGCGCTGTCTCCGATACTGCTGTGCGAGCTGGTCGGCCTGGCGACTGAAGGTGTTCATCCGGTTCTTGAGGCGCTCGTAGTCGGTGTTGAGGCGCGAGGCGACCACGGCATTGCGGAGGCGCGCACAGGGCGCCTTGACCTTGACCAGCGGCTCGGGTCCGAGCAACAGCGGCTTCAGGTTGTTTGCCGCAAGGCCGACGTAGTAAAAGGTGGGCGGGCCGGCCGGCAGCTCAAAACGAAAAACTGCCGTGCTGTCGGGTGCGGCGCCCTCGGCACGGCTGAACTGCAGGCCGTCGAAGGCGAACAGAAAGACCGAGTCGGGCGTGGCCGGGCACTGGGTCAGCACCAGCTCGAGGGTGACCTTGCCCCTTGCGGATTGCCCGTACGAGGGCGTGCCGGCAAAAAAAATCATGAGGACAAGGAGCACGCGGATGTGATTTTTCATGGGTAAAAGTTTTTTCAAATACAGTCGAGTGAGGAATAGAAAAACCAGAGAATCAATGATTTGGGTGAGTGTCTGATGTTCAGGGATTGTTCAATTATACTCAACGCAATTCGGTTTGGGAATTATGCACGATAGTCAATGGACGATAGACGATAGACATTTTTGATTGAGCAATCGAAGAACCGAGGAATCGAGGATTTGATTCAAGAGCCTGCTGAAAAAGTCGAAAAATCATTCAGTTACACAGGGAGCCACTGAGCATGCACTGATTTTCACAGAGTTGCACAAACTGCGTCAAGCTGCGCTTTCTGCGGCCGAAGGCTGCGGTTTCAATGGATGAGCAATCGAGGAACCGAAGAATCGAAGATTTGACCAAGCACTTGATAGTCAAGATGAAAAACTCAACGCTGCACCCTCAACCCTCAACAATACACCCACAATCATTGCCACAGGATTTCCCGAACCACTTTGATTTGAGTATAATCGGGCAAACCGGTGGAATCGGTACACTCCGCTCTCCTCTCTCCATCACTCCATCACTCCATCACTCCTCTCTCCTCTCTCCTCTCTCCATCCCTCCTCTCTCCATCACAAAAAAACAGGTCGGCAATGGCGCTTGCGCACTACCTTTGCGCCGCTCAAGCCAGTGGTGAATTTATGGAATGCTCAACGCGCAAGCTGAAAAATGGCCAATCGCTACTTCGACCTGATTGATCAGACGTTCTACTTCCCGCAGGATGGCTTCGACATCGACGAACGGGGTTCGCTGATCTTCAACGGCGTACCCATCCGCTATCTCATCGACAAGTACGGCACGCCGTTGCGCATTTTTTACCTGCCCAAAATCGGTGCCCAGATCAAGAAGGCCAAAAATCTGTTCAATCGGGCCATCAAGTCGTTGGGCTACGGCGGGCAGTACTACTACTGCTACTGCACCAAGAGCTCGCACTTCAGCTACGTGGTGGAAGAGGTGCTCAAGCACAACGTACAACTCGAGACATCCAGCTCTTTCGACATCGATCTGGTGCGTCGGCTGTACGAGCGCGGTCGCATCGATAAGGATATCATCTTGGTGCACAACGGCTTCAAGACCGATGAATACGCGCGCAAGATCAGCGAGCTGATCAACGACGGCTTCGAAAACGCCATCCCCGTACTCGACAACAAGGAGGAGCTGGGTTATTACGCCAGATACGTCCGGGGTCCCGTCAAGCTGGGCATCCGCCTGGCCACCGAGGAAGAGCCCAACTTCGAGTTTTACACCTCGCGCCTGGGCATCCGCCAGTCGGAAGTGATCAACTACTACAAGGAGCACATCGAGGGCAACGACAAGTTCGTACTCAAGATGCTGCACTTCTTCGTCGATACCGGCATCAAGGACACGCTCTACTACTGGGGCGAGCTGAAGAAGGCCGTGCGCGTCTATTGCGAGCTGCGGCAGATTTGCCCCACCCTGCGCGCCCTCAATATCGGCGGCGGCATGCCCATACGCAACTCGCTGGGCTTCGAGTTCGACTACAAGTACATGATCAAGGAGATCGTGCGCGTTATCCAGGAAGCTTGCGAAGAGGCCGGCGTGCCCGAGCCCGACATCTTCACCGAGTTCGGCAAGTACACCGTGGGCGAGAGCGGCGCCACCATCTTTTCGGTGCTGGCGCAAAAAAAGCAGAACGACGCCGAGCTCTGGTACATGATCGACAACTCGCTGATCAACACCATTCCCGATGCCTGGAGCATCGGCGAGCGCTTCGTGTTGCTGCCCGTCAACAAGTGGTACAACGAATACACCCGCGTCAACATCGGTGGCTTGAGCTGCGACAATTCCGACTACTACAACTCGGAAGTGCACGAGAGCCAGGTTTACCTCCCGGCCTATCCGCCCGACGATCCCGAGCCCCTCTACATCGGCTTTTTCCACACCGGCGCCTACCAGGATGCCCTCAGCGGCTACGGCGGCATCAAGCACTGCCTCATCCCCGGCCCCAAAGTGGTGCTCATCGACAAGGACTCCAACGGCAACGTTGTGGACATGCTCTACCGCCCCGACCAGAGCGCCGAAGAAATGCTGCGCCTGCTGGGCTATATGTGAGCAGACGCTGTGAGCAAGGTTGAGACCGCTATGCGGATGTTGATCCCGACAGGTCGAAACAGGTGCCGCTGGCCTGTTGAGATTCCGACAGGGTCGGAACCTGTCCCGGATACGGGAACACGCGCCGCAGAGCCAGCGATGTTGAGATGGCCTCATGATGGATGAGGAACCGAAGAACCGAGGAATCGAGGATTTGAGCAAAGAGGCCTGCTGAAAAAAGTAGAAAAGTTGTTCAGTTACACAGAGCGCCACTGAGCACGCACTGATTTTCACAGAGTTGTAAACCCTCAACCCTCAACCCTACACGCTCAACCCTCAACGACAGATAAAAACTGCGCTCCAACTGCGTCTGTCTGCGGCCGAAGGCTGCGGTTGCAATGGGTGAGGAACCGAACATTTGGCAATAAACTGATAATCAACAAGAAAAACTTTAAACTTTAAACCCTGAACCCTCAACTCTCAACCCTGAACTCTCAACCCTCAACCCTCAACCCTCAACCCCAATCGCCATTCGACAACGAGCATGCGCTGGGAAGACGCCATAAAAGGATTCGAGCAATACCTGATGCTGGAGCGCCGCCTTTCGGCAAATACGCTGGAGGCCTACCGCCGCGACGTGGCGCGCCTGCGCGAGTGGATGGCCATGCATGCGCCGGGCACCGGCCCCGACCAGGTGCAGTTGCAAGACCTGCAGGCCATGCTACGCTGGCTCGAAGAGCTGGGGCTCGACCCGCGCAGCCGCAGCCGCATCCTTTCAGGCATACGCGCATTCTACCGCTTCCTCCTCGTGGAAAACCTCATTGAAGCCGATCCCACCGAACTGCTCGAGGGGCCGCGCCTGGGCCGCAAGCTGCCCGACGTCTTGCGCGTCGAAGAGGTGCAGGCCATGCTGGCGGCCGTTGACCTGAGCACGCCACACGGCCTGCGCAACCGGGCCATCCTCGAGCTGCTCTACGCCTGCGGCCTGCGCGCCAGCGAGCTGACGGGGCTGCGCCTCAGCGATCTGCTGCTCGACATCGGCTTTGTGCGCGTGATCGGCAAGGGCGACAAGGAGCGCTACGTGCCCATCGGCGCCGAGGCGGCCCGACAGCTCGAGCTGTACCTCGAGGGCGTGCGCCGGCCCATGCGGCACATCCGTCCCGACAGTCGCGACATCGTCTTCCTCAATCGGCGGGGCGGCCGCCTGTCGCGCGTCATGGTGTTCTATATCGTGCGCGATGCAGCCCGTGCGGCCGGCATCGAGCGCAAGGTGAGCCCTCACACCTTGCGCCACTCGTTCGCCACCCACCTCGTGGAAGGCGGTGCCGACCTGCGCGCCGTCCAGCAGATGCTGGGGCACGAGTCCATCCTCACCACCGAGATCTACACCCATCTCGACCGCCACTACCTGCGCGAGACGCTCATGCAGTATCATCCGCTGGCGCGAAAAAGGTGAGTCACCGGGCGATGAAGGATCAAAACCCGTAAGGCCTTCGCGGGCGACGCGCGACCGGAGTCCAGGGTGTGATGAAAGCGGCTTCCTCCGCTTTCCAGGCGGTGAGGGGGCGCAGCCGCAGCCCGTCCCATTCTCCGAACAGCCGTACGGGCGTGCCCCCGCTGAATGCGGCCAGGCGCCACCATTCGCGGCCGTCGGCGCCCACGGCTGCGGCCTGTCCTTCGGCATCGACGAGCCACCAGCGGTCGTCGTGGCGCACGGGCACGACCGCCTCGAGCAGGGCCGGCGCCTCGCGCACGAAGGGGTTGGATTGCAGCAGTTCGGCGTAGTGTTTGGCGAAAGCCGACCAGTGGGCGAAGCCCTCGGGCTGCACCGGCTGTTTGGGGCGTCGCTCTTCGAAGCGGAAGATGCGGAAGCGCTGCCGGGACGCCCCCGGATACCAGACGCCGGCGGCCCACCACACCTGCCCGGGTTCGAGGGGCGGCTGCCAGGGCGTGTCGTCGGGGGCGAAGTCGAGCACGAAGCCGATGTCGCGGGTGGTGGTACCCCACAGCCAGGCGCGCCGCGCATACAGGTCGCCCTCGTCGCGCTCTTCGACGTGCAGCACCAGCCATTCGTCTTGCACTTCGGGCAGCTTTTCGAGCTCGGGCTTGCGCTTGTAGGCGCCGGCCAGTTGCATCACCTCGTCCTGCCAGTGGGCAGGCAGCTCGTCCCATTTGGCGAAAGCCCGCGTCAGCAGGTGCATCCACGCCAGCTCGACAGCCACGTGCTCGGGCCAGTCGGGCCCCTCGCCCACGAGCGGCTCGATGCGCTTTTCGAGGCGGCGTGCCAGCGCGCCCAGTTTGGCATCGACCAGGCGGGCGCGCGCCTCGGCCCACCACTGGTGCGACCGCGCGGGCAGCGTGGCCAGCCCGTCGCGCAGCAGGTCGGCCATCCAGCGCTCCAGCTCGCGCATGCCCTGGATCATGGCTTCGAGGCGCTGGTGGCGGTTGCGGGTGCGTTGCGCGGCATTGCGGGCGGCGCGCTCGGTCTCGTCGGCGGGGCCTTCGAGCAGGGCAGGCGCCCACTCGGGCAGTGCGTCGTGGCCGAAGAGGTGCGGCTGTGTCTGTGCGAGGGCGAGCAAGGCCAGCACGTGCTTGCAGGGCTGCGCAGCCGAGCAGTTGCAGCCGTGCGCGGTGCCGTCGAAGCGGGCCACCGTGCGAAACCACTGTACGCCGCCGCTCTTGCACTCGCCCCACACCAGCCCGTCGGCCATGCACAGGTGGCGCCACCGCTGCGCGCTGACGAGCGGGGCGGCGCGCACAATGAGTGCCTCGTCTTTGCCGGCAAGGCGCTCGAGCAGGTCGTGCAGGTCTGGGTCGACGTGTTTTTTTCGGCTCATAGGCAAAAAGGGGCGTGCCTGGCAAAACTATGGCAATGCCGGCGAAAGGGTGCGACCGCATGGCGCCTGCTTGCAAAGCAGGCATGGAGGGGTTATCTTGCCGGAAGGAAAAACGCTTCGTCCCAAACCGGTTACGCATGAAACACACCCTGAGGCTATGGTGGACGAGCCTCGTCGTCTGGTGCGCCAGCACGATGGGAGCTGCCCAGTCGCCCCACACGGCTTCGTTCTTCAGCTATGGGGGCGTGTGCCTGCGCCCCGACGGCCGCCACCTCGATCACGCCGCCGTCGCCTGCCTCGAGTGTGGCATGACTACCCGCCTGCGTGCCGGCCGCTTTTCCTTTCCTCGCCTTCCGGCAAATACCACCTGGACGATCGCCTTTGCGCGGCCCGTGGCGGATCTGCGCGACATCACTGTGGCCGACCAGCGCCTGCTGGAAGCCGCCCTCGCCGGCCGCGATACCCTGAACTTCTGGCAGCGCCTCGCCGCCGACCTCGACCGCAATGGGAGCCTCGACAGCCTCGACCTCTTTTTGCTGCGCCGACTCGTGCGCACGGGCCGGCCCGACAGCCTCGTGCGCTGGCATTTCGTGCCCGATACGGCGGCGCGCCGGCCCGGGCGCGGCTGGCCCGAGCTCGTGGCCGACACGTTTCGCATCGAAGCGGCTGCCGGCAGGGTGCTCAATCAGAAGATAATGGCCATCAAGATGGGCGACCTGGCCTGGCCCCAGCCGCCCGAAGAGCGCCCGCCCTTCGATCCGGCCTTTTCGCTGGGCCGCATACAGGCGTGCACCCCTGATGAGGAGGTGCGCATTCCGCTGAAAACGAGCGATGCACTGTCCGTCGCCGCCTTCCAGTTTGGCCTGATGTGGGACGAGGACTTGCTGGAGTGGCAGGGCTTCGAGCCGGCAGCGGGCTGCCTGGCCGGCGCGGTGTCATTTGCCGAAAGGCAGCAGGGGCTGGCAGTGGTGTGGAGCCGCCCGTTCGATTGCGCGGCTGCCGACACCTTGCCTGCCGTGGTGGGCTGGCTGCGCTTTCGCCTGCGCGGTGCAGAGCCGGGCTGCAGGGCGCGCGTGTGGTTTTCCGACGAGCATCTGCCCGTCGAAGTACTCGACGCGCAGGGCCGGCAGCTCAACGGCATCTTCACGGCCGGCCGCGTCGAGGTGACGGCGCCCGGCAGCCGCGTGCGCGTGCACGTGCTCGAACAGCGGGGCCCCACCTGCGCCGGCGCCGCCGATGGCCGCATCCGGCTGGCCGCCTCGGGCAGCGCCGTGCGGTCGTGGCAGTGGAACACGGGCGCTGTGGGGCCCGAGCTGGCCCACCTGCCGGCAGACAGCTACACCGTCACCATCACCGACAGTGCGGGCTGTCCCTTTGCATTCGGCCCGATCGTGTTGGCCGAGCCGCCGCCCCTCGTGCTCGATGCCGAGGTCGGACCCCCTTCGTGTGCTGAGGTCGCCTCGGGGCGCATACGCCTCAGGCCGCAGGGAGGGGTGCCGCCCTGGCACGTGCGCTGGCACGACGGCCCAACCGACCTGTGGGAACGCATCGGCCTGCCTGCCGGACGCTACGCGCTGACGCTGACCGACTCGCTGGGCTGCAGCCTGGAACGCACCTTCGTGCTCGAGCCGCCGGTGCAGTGGCGGCTCGTGGCGGCCGTCCATTTGCCGAAAGGCGAATCACAGCACGCGGCCTTCCGCCTGTACCATCTGGCAAAAGCAGCGCAGATGCGCTTTGCCTGGTCGGATGGGTGGACGAAGCCTGCACGCGAGGATCTGCCTTTCGGCAAACGAAGCCTCGAGCTGCGCGACGCACAGGGCTGTGCGCGCCGCCTCGGCATCGAATGGGAGCGCCGCCACGACGGGCAGTGGGTGCCTCGCCTGCTGCTGGAGCGCACCGGCCCGCGCGACCGCGTCCTGACCGATGCCGTGCTGGTGCTGGCCATGCCGGTGCAGGCGCGCCTCACCATCGTCGACAAGGAAGGTCGGGTGCTGCACGCCGCCGGCCTGTCGTTGCCGGCAGGCACGACGGTACTCTGCATGAGCTGGCCCGACGCCTGGAAGGCCGTGCTCGACCTGCCGTCGGGTCTGCGCTACGAGTGGCGGTTCGAGTGAGGCCTTGGCTACCGCTCAGCTTTTTTGCTTTCGGGTGCTGCGCCTGCGGGTGGTCCTGGCTGTTTTGGTCGTGTGGCGCTTGCGCGTCGTCCGCTTCTTGAGGGGCTTTTCGGGCTCGAAGATGCACACCCCAAAGGGCGGCAGTGTGACGCTCATCGAGTATTCGCGGCCGTGCCATTCCTTTTTTTCGGCTTCGATGGGGCCGTCGTTGAGGCGCCCGCTGCCGCCGAAGCGCTCCTCGTCGGTGTTGAAGATCTCGCGCCAGGTGCCGCCTTCGGGCAGGCCGATGCGGTAGTTTTCGCGCACTACGGGCGTGAAGTGGCAGGCCACGACGAGGGGTGGCGCCGATGGGTCTTTGGCGCGGCGGATCCATGTCAGCACGCTGTGGTCGGCATCGCCGTAGTCGATCCACTCGAAGCCTTCGGGCTCAAACTGGCGTTCGTGCAGTGCCTTGTGTGAGCGATACAGGCGGTTCAGCTCGGCCACGACGGCCTGCACACCCTTGTGGTGCTCGTATTGCAACAGATCCCAGCGCACGCTCGCCTTGAAGTTCCATTCCGACGTCTGGGCGATCTCGTCGCCCATGAACAGGAGCTTGGTGCCCGGATGGGTGAACATGTAGCCGTAGAGCAGGCGCATCTGAGCAAACTTGTCTTCCAGCGTGCCGGGCATGCGGTCCATCAGCGAGCCCTTGCCGTGCACTACCTCGTCGTGCGACAGGGGTAGCATGAAGTTTTCCGAGAAGGCATACACCAGGCTGAAGGTGATCTGGTGGTGGTGCTGTTTGCGGAACAGCGGATCGAGCTTGAAGTAGTTGAGCGTGTCGTGCATCCAGCCCATCATCCACTTCTGGCCAAAGCCCAGGCCGCCCGTCCAGGTGGGGCGCGACACGCCGGGCCAGGCCGTGCTCTCCTCGGCGATGGTCATGGCGTCGGGAAACTCGCGATAGACCACCTCATTGAACTCGCGCAGGAAACTGATGGCCTCGAGGTTTTCCTTGCCGCCGTACTGGTTGGGTATCCACTCGCCTTCGTTGCGGCTGTAATCGAGATACAGCATCGAAGCCACGGCATCGACGCGCAGGCCGTCGGCGTGATAGACGTCGAGCCAGAAGAGCGCATTGCTGATGAGGAAGGCGCGCACCTCGTAGCGGCCGTAATTGAAGATGTAGCTCTTCCAGTCGGGGTGGAAGCCCTTGCGCGGGTCGGCGTGTTCGTACAGGTGCGTGCCGTCGAACTCGGCCAGGCCGTGCGCGTCGGCAGGGAAGTGCGAGGGCACCCAGTCGAGAATGACGCCGATGCCGGCCTGGTGCAGCCGATCGACCAGGTACATGAAGTCTTGCGGACTGCCGAAGCGGCTGGTAGGGGCAAAGTAGCCAGTGATCTGGTATCCCCACGACGGCTCGTAGGGATGTTCCATCACGGGCATGAACTCGACATGGGTGAAGCCCATGTGCGCCACGTAGTCCACCAGCTCGTCGGCCAGCTCGCGCCATGTGAGCCGGCTGCCGTCGGCCTTGCGCTTCCACGAGCCCGGATGCACCTCATAGACCGACCAGGGGGCCCGATACTGCACTTTCCGGCTGCGCGCCTCGAGCCAGTCGGCGTCGCGCCACTCGTATCCCGACAGATCCCAGACGATAGAAGCCGTCTGCGGCGGCGTCTCCCAGCGGAACGCAAAGGGGTCGCCCTTCATCAGGATGCGGCCGTCGCGTGCCGTGATGCGGTACTTGTAAAGGTCGCCCTGCTGTACACCTGGTACGAAACCCTCCCAGATGCCCGAGCCGTCGGGACGCAGATATAGCGGGTGTGCCTGGCCGTCCCAGTTGTTGAAGGAGCCCACCACGGATACGTGAGCGGCATCGGGAGCCCAGACGGCAAAACAGACGCCGCGGGTGCCGTCCACCTCTTCGAGCTGGCTGCCCAGCTTTTCCCACAGGCGGTAGTGCTTGCCCTGCCGGAAAAGGTAAATGTCGAAATCGGTAAAACGACTGTAGGGGCGGGTCTGGCTCATAGGCATGATTGTCCGGTTTGCTCCATGCAGCCCAAGATAGGGAGAAAAAATGCCGGCCCGACCGTGGCCGAACCGGCATTTTCGTTCGCGTGGCGCGTGGAAGTGCTCAGTTCAGGCACACGACCACCGAGTTCTCCACGCCAAAGGGCGTGGGCACGTACTTGTCGGCCTCGGCGTCGTTTTCCCACACGCGGCCATCGATCAGGTAGCGGAATTCGTACTCCTTGCCCGTTTCCAGATCGATGGTGGCCTTGAAGTCGCCGCTCTTCAGCTTCTTCATCTTCACGGCCTTCTCTACGTCCCAGTCGTTGAACGAGCCCAGGATGTACACTTCTTTGGCCTCGGGAGCGGCTTCCCTGGGCAGTACGAAGGTCGTCTTGCATACGGGCTTCGACTTGAGGAACTGTTTCTTGATCATGGTGCAAATGGTTGTGAGGTTTGTGAATGGTCGGTTTTGTTTGCGGCCGCAAAAATAGCAGCCGTTTCCGGATCATACAATTGATTGTCAGTGGAAAAGGTTCGATGTCTTGCAGCGCGCGTTTTTCTTTCGCCAATGCGCACGCGATTTGGTGTTTGTTTTACACAAAGATGGGATTTGCCAAATTTTCAGGTGGTGTCATTGACTTGAACAGATGATCGCGCATCCTGAAAAGGTGTTTAAGGTTGAGGGTTGAGGGTTTACAACTCTGTGAAAATCAGTGCGTGCTCAGTGGCGCTCTGTGTAACTGAAAATTTTTCGACTTTTTTCAGCAAGCCTCTTTGCTCAAATCCTCGGTTCTTCGGTTCCTCGAATCCTCATCCATTGAAACCGCAGCCTACGGGCGCAGAA